>JBMUAQ010000006.1:0-39749 GCA_049454855.1 Ilumatobacteraceae bacterium | reverse complement strand
CCCCACCGGTTCTGCACCCTGGATCTGCACCCAGCCCGGCAGGCAGAGGTTGTTCTTGCGTGCCAGTTCCGTGACGTGCGTGGGCAGCCACCCGGTGTTCGCGATGCCGACCTCCACCCGCCACATCCCGTCGCCCAGTCGCTCGGCCGACGTGCGGAGGATCTCGAGCCGCGGGGACAGCATCGCCTGGTGCACGGCGAACTCCGCGTGCGGTGCGACCTCGGCCCGCAGCACGGATGACGGTGCGTTCGACCACACGCGGAAGTCGTCCATGCCACCGATCTCGACCTGCCCGAGCTGCGGATGGTCGAACGGGGTCCACGGCAGCACGTCGCCGGGTGCGTGTGTGTCGGCCCAGCGGATCACCGCGAGTTCATCCTCCACGGTCGGACCCACGTACCAGATGTGCGTGCTGCTGCGGTGGTCGGTGGCGGCGGCGATGGCATCCCAGAACTCGGTGGTCCACGAGAACAACCCGAGATGGTCGTACGCCCAGTCGTCTGCCGCACCGCTCATCGTGTCGGACTTGTCCCAGGTGAAGTCCTCGTACACCGAGTGCACCGGATAGGCGGAAAGCGCGGTGCACTTCCGTCCGATCTCGTTGAAGGCCCACACGTCCTCCGGCGACAGCGAGGAGTCGGGCTTCGTGCTGCTCGGTCGCAGCAGGAACCCGCCGCTCGTGTGGTACGCGTTGTACCCGCATATGTTCGGCCGCGCCGACACCGCGCGCACGAGTGCGTCGATCTCCGGTTCCGACATCGGGTGGTCCCCCGACCCGGTCACGGCGGTTCCCCACCCGGACGGGAAGTTGCGGTTCATGTCGAGACCCTCGGCAGGTCGGGGCGTCGGCACGGTGAAGCCGTCGTACTCGCTGAGTGTGCCCTCGGACAGGAGCCGCCACCGCTGTGCACCGGCAGGAGCGAGCTCGTGGTCGACAGGGATCATGAGGCGCGGTTCCTGCGGGTGCTCCACCCACGCACCGTGTTCGTCGGGGATGCGCATGGTGAGAATGCGTCCGTTGCCGTCGATGTCGTGCACCTCGAGCCCGGGCCACCGGTGGCGGTCGGTCCACGGCCACGGCCGCATGCTGCTGCGTCGGTACCGGGGGGAGTCGGCCAGCGATGCCTCCACACCGTCGGGGTTCACGCGGGGCGCCACGTAGAACGTGCGGGTGCGCAGTGCCTCCACGATGCGGGCGTCACCGGCGGCGAAACCAGTGACGAGACGGTGGATGAGATGGAGGGCCGCCACACCGCCCGTGACCTCGATCGAGTGGATGTTGGCGTCCACCCACATCGCCGGCTTGGTGTCATGCGCGCCCGTTGCGGGGTCGGTGATCGTCATCACGAACAGGTCGCGCCCCTCGTGCGAGCGTCCGTACGTGGAGAGTGTTGCGATGCCCACGTGCTCCCGGGCGACGGCACCGAGCCAGTCGGCCATCTCGCCGTGCCGGAGGAACCTGTCGAACGCGTAGGAGTCGGTTGATGCCGTCATGGACGAAGGTTAGGTCGGCACCGCTACTGTCGTGGCATGGCGCGGAACGTGCTGTTCATCACGCTGGACCAGTTCAGGGCCGACTGCCTGTCGGCGGCGGGTCATCCCGTGGTGCGCACACCGAACCTCGATGCACTGGCCGCCGAGGGCGTGAGATTCGCTCGCCACTACAGCCAGGCATCGCCGTGCTCGCCGGGGCGCGCCGCCCTGTACACGGGCACGTACCAGATGAACAACCGTGTGGTGGCCAACGGCTCGCCGCTCGACGCGCGCCTCGACAACATCGCACTCGCCGCCCGGCGCGCCGGTCACGAACCGGTCCTGTTCGGCTACACCGACCAGGCGCTCGACCCGCGGCTGTCGACCGGCCCCGACGACCCCCGCCTGAGCACGTACGAGGGTGTTCTCCCGGGCTTCGACTGCGTGCTCGACCTCTCCGCCGGCCACGAGCCGTGGGTGGGGATGCTGCGCGAACGCGGCCATGACGTGCGCGACGCGGTTCACGCACTGTCCACCGAGCACGAGCGCCCCGTCGACGTGAGCGTGTCGGCGTTCCTCACCGACCGTGTGATCGAGTGGGTCGACGGACACGACGACGGGTGGTTCGTGCATGCCAGTTACCTGCGGCCGCACCCTCCGTACTCCGCGGCAGGGGAGTGGTCACGGGCGTACGACCCCGCAGACGTCGGTGAGCCGATCCGGCCGGTGGACGACCCGGAGCCGTTCCATGCGCTGATGATGACGCTGGACCAGAGCCGCGCACCGCGGAGCGAGGAGGGCATGCGCAGGATGCGCACGCAGTACTTCGGCATGGTGTCGCACGTGGATGCAGAGCTCGGACGGTTGTTCGGGCACCTGCGGCGCACCGGGAAGTGGGATGAGACGGCGGTGGTGGTCACTGCTGACCACGCGGAGCTTCTGGGTGACCACGGTCTGCGCGAGAAGCTCGGATACTGGGAGACCAGCCAGCACATCCCGTGCATAGTCCGCGCCCCGCGCCCCCGCGGGTCGGCCGGGACGGTGGTTGACCGTTTCACCGAGAACGTGGACATCATGCCCACCCTGTGCGATGCGATGGGCGTGCCCGTGCCGCACCAGTGTGACGGGTTCCCGCTCACCCCGTTCCTGCTCGGCGAGGAACCGCCGGTGTGGCGTGACGCCGCCCACTGGGAGTACGACTGGCGGTTCGCGCTCGTGCAGCTCGGCGCGGAGGTGCCGTGGCCGTGGAAGCGGTCCCTCGAGAAGCTGACGCTGTGCGTGCACCGCAGTGACGACCTGGCGTACGTGCAGTTCGGCGACGGACGCCACCTGGCGTTCGACCTTGCTGCCGACCCCACGTGGCGCACGCAGTGCACGGACGCCTCACGGGTTCTTCATGCCGCACAGCAGATGCTCACGTGGCGCATGCAGATGGCCGAGCGCACCCACACCGGCTTCCTCGCCGAGAGCGGCGGCATCGGGCGTTGGCCCGCCGGGGTTCCCTGGCGCGACTGACTCAGTCGGTCCAGCGGTCGAAGTGCACCATCTCGGCCAGCGGCCGGCGCGTGAGCGGGCCGTGCGAACCCTGCGGCCACCCGAGAGGCACCATCGCGTGCACGCCCCAGTTGCGCGGGATGCCGAGCAGCTCCTGCACCGCGGGCTCACTGCGCGAGATGAGCGTGGTGAGCACGCCACCGAGCCCCTCCGCGCGGGCGGCGAGCAGCAGGTTCTGCACCGCGGGGTACAGCGAGGCCCCGCCCACCACCGGTGTGCGGCCGAGGTTGTCGTCGGTGACATACAGCATCGACGGGTCGTGCACGAACAGGACGACCACGGGAACCTCGTGCAGGGTGTCGGCGAGCCTCGTGCCCACTGCGAGGCCGGCGGCCACGCGTGTGCGCACCGACTCGTCTGCGTTGCGAACGGCGTTCATGTTGAAGTCCACGTACGCGGCCCATTCGCGCGCGTAGATCTCCCCGAGCGACCTCTTCAGTTCCGTGTCGCGCACCACCACCATCCTCCACGGCTGCCTGTTTCCGCCGCTCGGTGCCCACAGTGCGGCCTCGAGAACCCGGTTCAGCATGTCGTCGGGTACGGGGTCGGGCTTGATGCGCCGGATGGAACGGGTGGTGGAGATCACCTCGCGGAACGAATCGGTCATGGGGCCGAGTCTGTCACCTGCGACCGGACCCTCATGCCTGCCACTGCGGGACGTCGAGGCCGACCCCGCGGAAGAGGGAGTGGAGGAGTGCCGCGTACTCGATGCCGATGTGCCGCCGGGCAAGACCGACGAGTTGGGCACGGAACACCCCGTCGTGACCGGACGAACCGGGGGTGAGGTGCGCGATCTCGTGGGCGACGGTGTGCGCTGTGACGCCGGCGCCCGAGAAACCGATGGTGTGGCTCTCCCCGTGTGCCCAGCCGATGCAGCGGCCCGCCCGACGGTGGAAGTGCACGTGCGGCACGTCGGTGTCCTCGTGGAGACAGATGCGGCCGACCAGCTGTGCGGTCTCCCCGTGCGACAGTGACGGCAGCGGGCACTCGCGCACCGCGATGTCCTCGCATGCGTACACGAGCGCCGGCTCGGGGCTGCAGTCGGTCCACCGGCCGGCCGAGGCGAGTGCCTCGCTCACGAACGACGAGATATGGGTCAACCGATCTCGCCCCTCGTGCCCGAACCGAAGCTGCGGCCCGACGCCCCGAAGCTGCGGCCGGCACTGCGGCCTGCCCCGTACGAACCCGCGGAGTCGTCGACGTACGTGTAGGAGCGTCGCAAGGGCGGGCCGAACGTGCGCATCTCGCGGTCGGCACGTTTTGCGCGGTCGGCCAGCACCAACCCTGCCCCCGGCGACTCGTCGACGTACTCCTTGCGCGCGGCCCCCAGCACCTCCTCGATGCCGCGGCGGAAGCCCTTCCACCATGACACGCGCCACGACCTGTCGCCGCGGGGCAGCAAGCGACACCCCATGAGGTCGGCGGCGGCGAAGAGGGTGCGGGCCGCGAAGATGTCGTCGCGGCGGCCGTAGAGAACGAGGAAGGGGCCGTCATCGTCGCTGTCGCTGTAGCCGACACACGAGTGGACCGTGGCGATCGAATAGAGAAGATTGCGGCGCTGGGTGCCGTACGTGCCGGCGACACGGACGGTCTCCGTCACGATCTCGTCGGATTCGGTGTCAGCCGGTACCGCTGCGGCGACGTCGGACTCCGACCACCCGTTGCGCTGCATCAGTTTCGACGCGAGAGCCAGCGCGGTCTCGGCCTCGTGCTGCGGGGTGCCGGGATGGTGGGCCAGCGCGAGCATCGCCGTGATGCGGTCCTTGTCGGTGCTCATTCACCCCGACAATAGGCAGCGGGTGTCCCGTCGGGGGGAGGGGGGTCAGTGCTGCTGCACACTGTTGAGGAAGCGCTGCGTGCGCTCCTCGCGCGGGGCACCGATCACCTGCGATGGCGGTCCCTGCTCCACGATGACACCGCCGTCCATGAACACCACCCGTGATGCGACGTTCGAGGCGAACCCCATCTCGTGGGTGACCACCAGCATGGTCATGCCCTCGTCGGCCAGCGACCTCATCACGGCGAGCACCTCACCCACCAGTTCGGGGTCGAGCGCACTGGTGGCCTCGTCGAACAGCATCACGCTGGGGTCCATGGCCAGCGCCCTCGCTATGGCGACGCGCTGCTGCTGGCCGCCCGACAGCTGGGCCGGGTACGCGGCCTCCTTCTCGGCAAGCCCGACCCGCGCGAGAAGGGCGCGAGCCCGTGCGGCCGCGTCCTCGCTGCTTCGCCTCAGCACCTTGCGCTGGGACACGCAGATGTTGTCGAGCACGCTCATGTGGGGGAAGAGGTTGAACTGCTGGAACACCATGCCGATGCGTGCACGCGCCGCGTCGAGGTCGCAGTCGGGGTCGGTCATGTCGTGGCCGAGCACCCGCACGGTTCCGTCGCTGGGTGTCTCGAGCATGTTCACGCAGCGCAGGAGCGTGCTCTTGCCCGACCCGGACGGACCGATGATGCACACGACCTCGCCCTTCGTCACGGAGAGGTCGATGCCCTGCAGCACGTGGTTCGCACCGAACCGCTTGTGCAGGTTCGTGATGTCGACGACTGTCTCGCTGCCCGTGCTCATCGTGTCTGGGCCTTCGTGCGTCGTTCCATCCATGCAACGAGCTGTGTGAGCGGGATGGTCATCACCAGGTACACGAGACCGGCTGCCACGAGCGGCGTGGCGTTCGCGGCCTGGTTCACCGCATCCTTGCCGAACCGTGCGAGGTCCTCACTTCCTGCGGTGACGCCGAGCACCGAGATGAGCGAGGTGTCCTTCAGCAGGAGGACGAGTTCGTTCGTGAGGGGCGGCACGATGATGCGCAGTGCCTGCGGGATGATGATGGTGGTCATGGCACGCGGGTACGACATTCCGAGTGAGCGCGCCGCCTCCATCTGGCCGCGCGGCACCGCCTCGATGCCTGCCCGGATGGTCTCGGCCATGTAGGCGCCGGCCACCAGCGACAGCGGCACCACACCCTTCATGAAGGTGTTCGGCCACTGCCAGCCCGTGGCGATGGGGATGCCGAATCCCAGCAGCAGGAGGGTCACCAGCAGCGGGATGCCGCGGAACACCTCGATGTACACCGATGCGAACCATCGGTACGCACGCACTGTCGACAGCCGCATCAGTGCGAAGAGGAGCCCCAGGCTGAGTCCGCCCGCGAACCCGAACACCGTGAAGATCAGCGTGTTGCGGGCCGCGGTGGTGATGATGCCGGGGAACTGCTCGACGATCAGGTCCCACCTGAACAGCGCACTGCCCAGGCGGGACCAGTCGACGACGACTGCGACCCAGAGGACCACGGCGAGAGAGGCGCCGTAGACAGAGTATCTGAGCGCGCGGGCCCGCTGGCGCTTGGTGAGTGCCATGTGCCGCGCGGTGCTGCGTGCTTACTCGGCAGCGCCCGGGGTGCCGAAGTACTTCTGGTAGATCTCGTCGTACACGCCGCCCGCGCGGAACTCATTCAGGCTTTCGTTCACTGCATCGAGCAGGTCGACGTTGTCCTTGGCCATCGCGAAGCCGTACTTCTCCTCGGTGGGGAAGGTGGCAGTGACCTGGGTGTTGCCCTGCTTCACGGCGCGGAAGGCGTTGATCGGGAGGTCCTGCAGGACGGCGTCGACCTGCTTGCCCTCGAGAGCGGCGAACATGGCGGCCGCATCCTCGAACGACTGGACGGTTGCGTCACCCGCGTTCTCCTTGGCGTATGCCTCACCGGTGGTGCCGGTCTGCACCGCGATGGTCTTGCCCGCGAGCGAGGCGAGGTCGACATAGGTGGCTGCGTCCTCGGAGCGCACGAGCAGCGACTGGTCGGCGTCGAAGTACGGGTCACTGAAGGCTGCGTTCTGTGCGCGCTCCTCGGTGATGGTGATGGACGATGCCACGAGGTCGCACGTGCCGGCGGCCGGGGCCAGCCAGATGCCGTCGAACGGCTGCTTGGTGACCTCGAGAGTGAGGCCGTAGCGCTTGGCGACTGCGGTCATGATGTCCATGTCGAAGCCGGTCCAGTTGCCGTTCTCGTCCTGGTACTCGAACGGCTCGTACGGGGCATCCGAGCACACCGTGAGCTTGCCCGCCGAGATCGGCTGGAACGTGAGCTCGACCTGGTCGATCGGGGTGGTGTCGGCGGTCTCCCCGTCGTCACCCCCGCTGCTCGAACCGCCGCCGCAGGCCGCGAGTGCGAGCCCGACCGTGGCAACAACTGCTGCTAACCGGAACTTGCGTGACATGGGAACCCCCTTGATCGGAAACCTGTCGGGGAACACTAGACGAACCCGGGGCCTGCGGGAATCCCGCCCCACCCTGCCGTCCGGGGCGGCGAAGGGTGGATACTTCGGGGGGCGGTTCCACCCGGCCGGGTCCGGACGGAGCGGGACAGGTGGTGCCGTGTCCCCGCCGGGCGCGCGGGGTGGTGAGCAATACTTCGATGGTGCAGAGACGGACCGACATAGAGGGTCTGCGCGCGGTGGCGGTGCTGCTCGTCCTGCTCTTCCATGCCGGCGTCCCGGGTGTTGACGGGGGCTACATCGGGGTCGACGTGTTCTTCGTGGTCTCCGGTTTCCTCATCACGACATTGATGATCAACGAGAGGGACGAGACGGGCCGAATCTCGCTGTCGGGGTTCTATGCCCGCCGCATCCGGCGGATCCTGCCGATGTCGAGCCTCGTGGCCGCGGCGACCCTCGCGGCGTCGTGGGTGTGGCTGGAACCGCTGCGCATCCGCGGACTCGCCACCGACGTGCTGGCCTCCGCGGGGTTCTCGTCCAACTTCGTGTTCGCATCGCGCGGGGCCGACTACCTCACGTCCACGCTGCCGCCGTCACCACTTCAGCATTTCTGGTCCCTCGCGGTCGAGGAGCAGTTCTACGTGGTGTGGCCGGCGCTCGTGGTGCTCGTGTGCACCGGCATCGGCGCCGGACGTCCGTCGATGGTGCGCACCCGCGTGGCACTGCTGTCGACCGTCACGGTGATCGCGTCGTTCGCTGCGTGCATGGCGCAGATGGGGTCATCCCAGGTGCTGGCGTTCTACCGACCGCACACACGTGCGTTCGAGCTCGCTGCAGGTGCACTTCTTGCGTGTGTTCCCGCGGCGGCCGGGCGCGTGTGGCGAGCGGCAGAATCCGCGCTGGCGTGGTGCGGGCTCGTCGTTGTCGTGGGGTGTGCGTTCATCTTCGACGAGACGACGCGGTTCCCCGGCCCGTGGGCCGCGGTGCCCGTCGCGGCGACGGTTCTCCTGCTGCGTGGCGGTGACACCGCGAACTGGGCACCGGATGCGGTGCTGAGGTTCGCACCGTTGCAGTGGATGGGTGCCCGTTCGTACTCGGCATACCTGTGGCACTGGCCGGTGATCGTGGTGGCGGCGGCGGCAGTCGGCCGTGATCTCACCGTCGCCGAGGGTCTCGTGTGTCTCGCGATGTCACTGGCGCTCTCGGAGCTGTCGTTCCGTTGGCTGGAGAACCCCGTGCGCCTGCGGAGGGACCTCGCGGGCCCGCGAGCATTCGCGTTCGGTGCCGCGATGCTGCTGGCGGTGGCGGGAGTGGGTTCCGTGGCCCGGGCCAACCCGCCGGAACTCTCCGTCGGTCCGGCGGCCACCCAACCGTCGTTGGACGTGACAACCACGTCGAGCCTGCCGTCGGTCGGCGCGACCTCGACAACTGTGGCGCCGGTGGCACCCGTACTCCCCGCTGCCACCGCCACCATCCAGCCCGTGGCCGACGCGCTGTACGGCATGAACGTGCCGCCGAATCTCGACCCGTCGTTGTCGGGCGCACTAGGTGACCAACCCGTGATCTACGGAAACGAGTGCCACGCAGGGTTCAGCGCGGTCGAACCGAGGGACTGCGTGTTCGGTGATCCCGCATCACCCGTGGTGGTGGGTCTGTACGGAGACTCCCATGCGGCCCAGTGGTTCCCTGCGTTCGAGAAGGTGGCCATCAAGAACAAGTGGAGGCTCATCACGTACACCAAGCGCGGGTGCCCGCCCGTGGATGTCGAGGTGTACAGCAAGGTGCTCGGCAAGGTGTACACGGAGTGCGGACCGTGGCGACGCAACGTGGAGAGGAAGATGGTGTCCGACGGGGTGAAGGTGGTGTTCGTCACCGCCTTTGACCGTCTTCTCGATGCGCAGACACGCATACCTATCTGGCAGAAACCGTGGCGCGACGGTCTCCGTGCGACCTTCGCGACGCTGCGTGGTTCGGGGATCACACCTGTGCTGGTGGAGGACACCCCGTACCCGAACCAGGACGTGCCCACGTGCCTGAGTGCCAACAGGTCGTCGGTGACCGGCTGCAACATCACGGTGAGCGCCGGATTCAGGCCCGACATGACGGAGATGCGCGAGGACTTCGCGCGCGAGGGGGTGCCCCTGCTGCGCACCCGGCAGTGGTTCTGCACCGCGACGCAGTGCCCGGTGATCGTGGGGAACATCCTCGTGTACCGCGACGACAACCACATGACCGTGACGTGGGCGCGGTTCGTGGCTCCGCTGCTCGATGCCGCGGTGGTGCCGTTCGTGGATTGGTACGCACGTACCGGCCCTGCGGTGCAAGGATGACCGCATGACAGAGCGCGAGACACGCCGGCACGTTCTCGAGAGGTACGTGTCGGCCGGACGGCTGACCGAGGGGGAGGCCGACGAGATCCGCTCCGCCCCGGAGTGGTCGTTCACGGTGCGCGAGCTCTTCTCCTACCTCGCCGGGGTCATCATGCTCAGCGGCGTCATCCGGATCATCGCGCTTGCCTTCAAGGATGCGTCCCAGGAGGTCATCGGCTCGGTGGTCGTGATGGTGGGCGTGATCCTCGCCGGCATCGCATGGAAGCTCCCGCGCCGCAGCGATGCGTGGTCACGGCTCGCCGAGGTGGTGGAGGCAGCGTCGCTCGTTGCACTCGGCGGCGGCTCCGCTGTTCTGCTCGATCTCACCGACCTGTCCGCGCAGTCGATAGTCCTGCTCATCGGCGTGCCGGTCGCGGCCTGGGGGTGGTGGAGGTCGGTGTCGGCCCGCTTCGTCGGCTCCCTGGCCCTGTGCGTCGGCACCCCCATGATCGCGTTCTCCCTGGCGGCGATGGTGAACGAGGACAACGCGTATTCCACGGCATCGGCTGCGCTGGCGGCGGGTGCACTCCTGTGGTCGGTGGGGCAGAGACATGTCGGCACCGCGTTCCTCCAGCGTTCGGCCGGGTGCTATTTCCTGCTGATGGGTTCGTTCATGATGGCCGGCGAGAGGATGAACGATGCAACCGTCATCGTGCCGATCGTGATCGGTGCCGTCCTGTTCGTGCTGGGGTCATCCAAAATGCAGGTGGAGTCCCTGTTCGCCGGTGCCATCGGTGTCACCGTCGGCACCACGATGGCGATGAGCGAATGGCTGCCCAGTGAGTTCACGCGGGGCATCACCACCATCGCTGTTGGCGGCGTGATGCTGGCCCTCACCCTCGGCCAGATGCGCAAGCGCCGTCAGTCGACGAGTGCCTGAAACACCATCTGCTTGAACTGGGGCCTGATGGGGTGCGCCGACGACGGCAGCAACTGCGTCATCAACATGTACACGAGGTCCTCCACGGGGTCGACCGTGAAGATGGTGCTGAACGCCCCGCCCCAGCCGTAGTCACCGACGCTCCCGGGGACCTTTGCCTTCGCCGGGTCGAGGGTGACGCTCATCGACAGTCCGAATCCCACGCCGTCGAAGGCGGTCTCCGCGAACAATGGTCGCCCGTACTCGCTGAGGTCGGCACCACCCGGCAGGTGATTGCTCGCCATGTACTCCACCGTGCGCGGCGAGAGGATCCGCACGCCGTCCAGCTCGCCGCCGTTGCGCAGCATCATCGCGAACCTCAGGTAGTCGGACATTGTGGACACCAGGCCGCCACCGCCCATGTGCGCCTTCGGGTCGTCGGTGATGGGCGTGCGCGGCATCGGCATGGCCTTGCGGTCGGTCGGGTTCATCGCATACGCGGTGGCGAGACGGTCGGTCTTCTCGGCGGGGCAGTTGAAGGCCGTGTCGGTCATGCCGAGCGGACCGAAGATGCGCTTCTGCATGAAGTCGCCGAGTTTCATGCCCGACAGCACCTCGACCACCCGGCCGAGCACGTCGATCGACATGGAGTAGTTCCACTCTGCGCCGGGCTGGAAGAGAAGCGGCAGCGAGGCGAGGAGGTCGCAGATGCCCGCGAGGTCGAGGTCACGCGGCGTGCCCCACTCGAAGCCGGCGTTGCGGTACATCTGGTCGACCGAGTGGCTGTACATGAACCCGTAGGTGAGCCCCGCAGTGTGCGTGAACAGGTGCCACATCTCCATCGGCTCGTTCACCGAGTCGTAGCGCGGCGCGTTGGTGGACCCCGAGCGGAACACTTTCTGGTCGCGGAACGACGGGATGTAGCGGTACACGTGGTCCTTCAGCTCGAAGAGGCCCTCCTCCCACAGGATCATCGCGGCCACCGCGCAGATGGGCTTCGTCATCGACGCGATGCGGAAGATCGCATCGTCGGCGAGCGGCTTCTTCGTCTCGATGTCGGCGAAGCCGTAGGTGGAGGCATGCGCGATCTCCCCGTCGCGGGCAACCACGAGGCTCCAGCCGGGGAGGCGGCCGTCATCGACATACCTCCTGAAATGGGTGTCGAGGCGGGCCAGGCGGGCCGGGTCGAACCCGAGGTCGGATGGGTCTGCGGTGGGCGCAAGAACTGGCATGGGACGGACCCTATGCGGGGCTGGTGTGCCGACCGTCACCGGGGTTACAGTGAGACAGGCAGGATCCATGTGTCTCACGTGGTTCCCGACGACACGAGGGGGATCTGGACATGACCGACATGATCGACTGGGCGACCGAGTACGACATCTTCCACCCGGAGTACATCGCCGACCCGTTCACGATCTGGGACGACCTGCGCAAGCGTTGCCCCGTCGCACACACCGACGTGCTCGGTGGATCGTGGCTGCCCACCACCTACGAGGACGTCACCGCGATCGCTCGCGACATCGAGCACTTCTCCTCTAAGTCGATCACGGTGTTCCCGCCGCTCAACCCCGACCAGGAACCCGTCACCATCGCCGCACCGATCTCGGTCGACCCGCCGCTGCACACCTACAGCCGCCGCACGCTGCTGCCGTCGTTCTCGCCGAAGGCCGTCGACCAGCTCGAGGTGTTCACGCGCGCATGGTGCCGTGAGCTCATGGACGGCATCGCCGGCCGCGACACCGCGGATGCCGCCGTGGAGTACGCACAGTTGATCCCCGCTCAGGTGATCGCCGTGATGCTGGGTGTCCCCACGAACATGAAGGACAAGTTCACCGAGTGGGTGCGCGCCGTTCTCGAGAACGCCACGTACGACCTCGAGGGCCGCCAGCGCGCCAGCGACGAGCTGCGCGAGTTCTTCATCTCGCAGGTTGCGGAGCGCCGCGCGACGGGGCTCGGCGACGACATGATCAGCGAGCTGCTGCGCGCCCGTGACCCCGACGGCAACCCCTACCCGGACAAGCTCATTCTCGGCATGTGCGGGCTGTTGCTCATCGCCGGCGTCGACACGACGTGGAGCGGCATCGGATCGTCGCTGTGGCACCTGGCCACGCACAGGGAGGACCGCGAGCGTCTCCTGCGGGAGCCCGAGCTCATCGACAGTGCCGTCGAGGAGTTCCTCCGCTTCTACTCACCTGTGACCATGGCCCGTGTCCTTCACGATGACTACGAGTACAAGGGCTGCCCGATGCACAAGGGTGACCGCGTTCTGATGGCGTTCCCCGCCGCGAACCGTGACCCCGAGGCATTCGAGGATGCGGACAGGTTCATCATCGACCGGGAGCACAACCGCCACGTGGCCTTCGGTGCCGGCATCCACCGTTGTGCGGGTTCGAACCTGGCGCGCATGGAGATGAGGGTCGCCATCCAGGAGTTCCTCGCGCGGGTTCCCGAGTTCGAGCTGGACCCGACCGGCGAGGTCACGTGGGCCGGTGGTCAGGTGCGCGGACCGCGCAACATCCCGATCAAGGTTCTGTCGTCGAACCCGAGGTGAAGCTGCGGTAGGCCGCCATCGCGCGCGGCCCGTACACCGTTCCCGGCCCGCCGTTCATGAGGATGGCCACGCCGATTGCCTCGGCCACCTCCTTCTCGGACGCCTTCTCGCGGGCGAGGCCCTTCGCGTGTGCGGCGATGCAGCCGTCGCACCGCAGTGCCACCGCCACCGCGAAGGCGATCAACTCCTTCGTCTTCCTGTCGAGTTCACCCTCGGCCATGGCGGCAGACGACATACGCGCGAAACCCTCGTAGACCCCCGGGATCAACCCGCGCAGGTCACGGGTGTGCGGGGCCAGCCCCGCCAGCAGGTCGCGGCCGTGCTCGTGGACGTGCTCGCTCACGGAGACGACCTAACGGACTGCGTCGAGGGCGTTGTTGTCGAGCACGCAGCGGATGGCGCGCTGCAGCATGTCGCGCAGGAGACTCCGGCCGCGCTCGTTCATGTTCCCGTACTGGGGCCAGTTCACCACCGAGTAGGTGAGACAGAACACTGTGCAGATGAGGTACTGGCGCCATGCCTCGTCTCGGTCGACCGTGATCCCGTGGTGCTCGAGCCTGTCGAGGTAGTGGTTGACGAGCTCGCGGTCGTGGCCGGCACGCACCGAGGCATCTATCGACTGGCTGATGTAGTAGCCGACGTCGTACATGCCGCCGCCGACTCCGACGATCTGGAAGTCCATCACCACCGGCTCCCCGCCGTCGAACATGATGTTGTCGGCGCGGTAGTCGCCGTGGCACAGGGTGCGCGGCAGGGACAGGTTGTCGAGCATCCACTGCACCTTCGGGCCCCAGAGGTCGCCCACCGGGCGGATCTCCTCGGGCACGATCTCGGGCGCCTGCTCCATGAGCGACGGCCAGCCCTGGCTCCACAGCATCGGCAGCACCATGTGGTACGTGGGGTTCGACAGCGGCTGGAACACGTCGAGAATCCCGTCGAGCCTGTCGCTCTCCCACCATCCTGCATGGAAGTCGGCGAGCTTCGTGAGGATCACCTTCGAGTCCCCGAGGCTGACGCCCTCGAGCTGGTTCAGGGTGCGCAAGCCGCTGATGTCCTGCATCGCCACCGTGAAGTCGGTGTTGTCGGAGGCGATGCCCTGCGCGTAGCAACGGGCGGTGGCGAACGCGGCGCCCGCTGCGAGGTCACGGTAGAAGATGCACTCGCGGATGTAGAAGGCAAGTGCGTCGGCGGTGAAGCGCTGTCCCGCGTCGTCGGTGGGGTACTTCACGACGAACGTTGCGGGCGCAGATGTTGCCCCCGAGTAGTTGGGTCGGATGCGCTGGAGGATGCTGAGGATGCCCACGCCCTCACCGATGCGCTCGAGCGTCACGCCCGTCACCGAGACCGAATCCTCGAGCACGCCGCTGCCGCGCAGCACGCCCTCGACCCAGGCCGGCGTGATGTCGGCGTCCGAACGCACGAGCCCGATTCCCGACGAGACGAGGTCGACGATGGTCATGTTGGTTCCCCCCTGTGTGTGCGGTGTTCGGCCGCACCCTGACAGTAGCCACGGTCCGGGGGGAGCGGTGAAGGCCTAGGGTGGCCGACGATGTCGGAACTGAGAATCGGTGTGATCGGCACGGGCATGATGGGCTGCGAGCACATCTCGAACCTGTCGTCCGTGCCGCGGGCGGTGATCACCGCGGTGAGCGACCCGAACGAGGAGCCCCGCGGCTGGGCCCGGCTGGTGCTCGGTGACCGCGCCGCATCGGTGCGCGAGTTCGTGGACCACCGCGACATGCTGGCATCGGGCGCCGTGGATGCCGTGGTGGTGGCATCGCCGAACCACACGCACCGCGGGGTGTTGGATGACGTGTTCGCCGCGGACATCCCCGTGCTGGTGGAAAAGCCGATGTGCACGACGGTGGAGGACTGTCTCGCCGTGACGGAGGCGCAGTCTCGGCGGAGTGCGATCACCTGGGTGGGTCTCGAGTACCGCTACATGCCTCCCGTGGCCGCACTGCTCTCAAGGCTGGGCGATGGTGCGGTGGGTGACCTGCGGATGTTCTCGGTGCGCGAGCACAGGTTCCCGTTCCTGCGCAAGGTGGGCGACTGGAACAGGTTCTCGCGCAACACCGGCGGCACCCTGGTGGAGAAGTGCTGCCACTTCTTCGACCTCATGAACCTCGCGGTCGGTGCGCGGCCCGTGCGGGTGATGGCGAGCGGGGGACAGGACGTGAACCATCTCGACGAGTGGTACGACGGCGAACGCAGCGACATCCTCGACAACGCGTTCGTCATCGTCGACTACGCGAACGGCGTGCGCGCGATGCTGGACCTCAGCATGTTCGCCGAGGGCGGGAGATGGGAGCAGCACATCGTCGCGGTGGGCAGCACGGCGAAGCTCGAGGCCGAGGTGCCCGGGGATCACCTGTGGCTCGGTGACCGTTCCTCCCGTTCGGTGACCGAGCTGCCGGTGGAGCCCGTGGAGAGCGTGGGCCACGTGGGCTTCCACCACGGGGCGAGTTGGGTGGAGTGCCGCAGGTTCGTGGATGCCGTGCTCGACGGCGGCCCGGCCGCGGTGGGTGTGGGTGACGGTCTGTGGAGCGTGGTGATCGGCGCGGCCGCGCACAGGTCGATCGACGAGCAGAGGGTGGTGTCGGTCAGCGAGTGGGGGCTGTGATCAGCCGGCTGACCGCCGGCACCGTTCGCTGCACCACTTCACGTTCTGCCAGTCGCGTGCCCATTTGCGCCGCCACTCGAACGGCTTCCCGCACGCCGCACACGTGCGCGGTTCGTTCCCGTTCTTCGTTCGCGCCTCACGTGCCACGGTGCCAAGGGTACGGTGGCGAACCGTGAACGGAACCGCACTCGAGTGGGTGGTGGTGGCGAACGCCGCCTCCGCGTGGGTGATGACGGGCCTGATCTGGTTCGTGCAGGTGGTGCACTACCCCCTTCTCGCGGTGGTGCCGGTGGAGAGCGCCCGCGACACCGCGGTGCAGCACCAGGCGCGCACCGCCCGCGTGGTGATGCTGCCGATGGCAGTGGAGGGTGTCACCACCCTGTGGCTGATGTTCGACCGCCCGGACGGTGTGAGCGCGCTGCTGGCGTGGGCGGGTGGTGTCTGTGTGGCGGTGGCTCTCGCCTCCACAGTGCTGCTGTCGGTGCCGAGGCACACGCGCATGGCTGCTTCACCCGACGCCACCGTGGGCCGTGAGCTGGTGACCACCAACTGGCCGCGCACCGTCGCATGGACCGCGCACGGAATCATCTGTGCGGCGATCGTGTTGGCCATGGTGTGAAGCGCACGCTCAGCAACGTTCTCGACGCCACTGTGGTGGGGGGTTTCTCGCGGGTCGGTTACGAGGTGCGCTCCCGGGCGCTGTCCTTTGCGCGACCCGAGGACCTCGACCTGCGCGGCCGTCGCATCGTGGTGACCGGCCCCACATCGGGTCTCGGCAGGGAGACCGCACGGATGCTGGCGACGGCGGGGGCCGACCTGGTTCTCGTGGGTCGCGACCGTGACCGTACCGACGGGGCGGCGCGGGAGGTCGAGGCTCTGGGTGCGGGATCGGTGGAGACCGTTCTCGCCGACATGGGCGATCTTGAGGCCGTGGCATCCGCGTCGCGCGTGATCTCTGCCGGCGGCCGTGTGGATGCACTCGTGCACAACGCCGGTGCGCTGCTGAAGCAGCGCGAGGTGTCACCCCAGGGGTTCGAGGCCACCGTGGCATCGCATGTTCTCGGTCCGTTCCTCATGACGCGCTTGCTCGTGGGTGCGCTCTCGAGCAGCGGCGGCCGTGTGGTCACGGTGTCCTCGGGCGGCATGTATGCGGTGCCGCTGCCCCGGGTGGCCGGTGCGCGCACGCTGGAGATGGGTGGGCACAACTGGGACGGCACGCGGCAGTACGCGATCGCCAAGCGCGCACAGGTCACGCTGAACGAGATGTGGGCGGTGGAGCAGCCCGCCGTGTGGTTCGCCGCGATGCACCCGGGCTGGGCCGACACACCCGGTGTGAAGTCATCGCTGCCGCTGTTCCGTGTGGTCACGAAGCCGCTGCTGCGCACCGCCCGTCAGGGCGCCGACACCATCGCGTGGCTCGCCGGCACCGACGAGCCCGGTGCGGGATCGGGAGCGTTCTGGTGCGACCGCGAGGTGCGACCCATCCACAGACTGGGCGGCACCCGGGCGAGCGACACGCCCGATCGCAGGCGCGACCTGTGGCGCTGGTGCACGGAGTGCACCGACTCGTTCGTCGGTCAGTAGTGCCCGACGGGCATCACACGCAGCGGTTGACGATGTGCGAGATGCCCGTGAGATCGGACTCCAGGACGTCGCCGGCCTTCAGGAACACCGGGGGCTTGCGGGCCTGGCCCACACCGCCCGGCGTGCCGGTGAAGATCACGTCACCGGGCAGCAGCTGCACGATGCTGCTGAGGTAGGCGATCTGCTGGGGGACACTGAAGATGAGGTCGTCGGTGCCCTCGCGCTGCACCTCCTCGCCGTTCAGCCGGCACACAACCTCGAGCCTGTCGGGGTTGTCGAGGTCACGCGGGTCGACCAGCCACGGCCCGAACGGTGAGTAGTTCTTGCGGCTCTTGCCGAGGCTGAACTGCGGTGGCACGGTGGCGAGCTGCAGCTTGCGGTCACTGATGTCCTGGCCGATGCACACGCCCGCCACGTGGCTCCACGCGTCCGCCTCGGCGATGTCGCGTCCGCCGTCCCTGATCACCACGACCAGCTCGACCTCCCAGTCGACGCGGTCACCCACGACCGGCACCTCCGCGTTCGGGTTCCCGATGGAGGACGGGAACTTGGTGAAGGTGAGCGGTGTGGTGGGTATCGGTGCACCGGACTCCTCCGCGTGCTTGCGGTAGTTGAGTCCGATGCCGAACACCTGCGACGGCCACGGCGACGGGGCGTTCAGGTCGTCCACCGTGCAGGGAACACCGGGATCGGTGCAGGAGGCGGCGAACTCGCGCACCTCGTCCCACCGGTGGAACGCGGCGAGCGGTTCGGACGGGAAGCGCCCGCCGCTCGCGGTCTCGAGGTCGACGGTGTTGTTCTGGGGCCCCACCACCAACTGTGCGCGGCCGTTCCTGCAGGCGAACTTGAAGGTCATGCGAGGACACCATAGTCTGTCTTAGACAGTTGCCTAAACCCCGGGGCACAATCCCTGTGAAAGGACTCCACCATGACCTCACCCGCCCGGACATCACCGGCCAAGTTGGCCCACATCGTGCTGAAGACGAAGAACTACGACGAGATGGTCGCCTGGTGGTGCGACTTCCTCGGTGCGCAGGTGCGCCACGGCAACGACTTCATCTCGTTCCTCTCCTATGACGAAGAGCACCACCGCATCGCGATCGCCCGCATCCCGTCACTCGAGGACCGCAACCCGAAGTCGGTGGGTGTGGAGCACATCGCGTTCACGTACGCGAGCCTCGATGATCTCTTCGGGCAGTTCGAGCGGATGAAGGCGAAGGGTGTCCATCCCTACTGGACCATCAACCACGGCTTCACCCTGTCGGCTTACTACCGCGACCCCGACGGCAACCAGGTGGAGACGCAGGTCGACTCGATGACGATGGAGGAGGCCGATGCGTTCATGCACGGGCCGCTCTTCGCCGAGAACCCCATCGGCAGGAACGTTGACTTCGACGCGCTCCTGGCGCGGTACCGCGCGGGCGAACCGCGGGCGGCGATCCTCGACTACGCCACGGCGGGAGTGTGAGCGGCGGTCAGCCGCGTGGCCGGGCGTCGGCCGAGGAGAAGCTGGTCACCGCGGCGGCGGAGATGATTGCGGAGGTCGGTCCGCGCGCCGCGACGGTGCGCGCCGTGGCCGCACGGGCGGGTGTGAACCACGGGCTCGTGCACCACTACTTCGGCAGCAAGGACGCGTTGCTGCGCGCGGCGATGACCCGCCTCGTGCACGAGCACGCACGTTTCGCCACCGAGCAGTCGCAGGGCCGTCCCACGCCGGCACCGCTCGCACTGCTGCAGGACCAGGCGTACCTGCGCGCGGTGGTGCGCTGCGTGCTCGACGGCGAGATGGACCTCGCCACGACAGAACTCGACGAGGGCGTGTCGATGCCGCGCCGTGCGCTTGAGCACGCCGAGCAGAGGTCAGGGTCCCCGGCCGACACCCGTCTGAGGGCGCGCGTCGCCACGGGGATGGCCCTCGAGATGGGGTGGGCAGCGCTCGAGCCGTTCATCGCGGCCGTGACGGGCACGAAGAAGTCCGAACTTGCCGAACTGCGGCGCGAGGCGATTGCCATCCGCAACGCGGTGGTGAGGGGCGACGCGGAGGTGACAGCCGGATGAGCGTCACCGATGTCGACGTGGTGATCCTCGGTGGCGGTCCCGTGGGCTGCACGCTCGCGTTCCTGCTGAACGACATGGGCGTCACCAACATGATCATCGACCGGGACCTCGAGCCGTACGGACTGCCGCGCGCGGCCGTGATGGACGACGAGATACAGCGCGTCTTCCACGACCATGGATTCGCCGATTGGTTGGGGAGGAACACCACCGCCCTCGAGCGGGCCGACTTCGTGGGGGAGGACGGAACCGTCCTGATCGGCACCGACATGCCGCCGCTCGGCCTGCAGGGCGTGCCGCCCGTGGTGTGCCACTTCCAGCCCGACCTCGACGCGATGCTCCGTGCACACTGCGCAGCGGGTGGGTCCACGGTGAGGTGGGGCAGAACTGTGCGTGAGATGACCGACACCGGCGACGGTGTCGACACGGTGATGGACGACGGCACCACGGTGCGCAGCAGATGGTTCGTGGGGTGTGACGGTGCATCGAGCTGGACGCGCCGTCACGCGGGGATCGAGCTGAAGGACCTGCGTTTCGACCAGGAATGGCTCGTCGTCGACATCGAGGTGAACGAGGGGTCCACCGTCGACCTCCCGCTCGGTGGGCGTCAGTACTGTCACACCGAGCGGCCCGTGACGTACGTGAAGTGTCACGACCGCTACCGCCGCTGGGAGTTCCAGGTGCAGCTCCACGAGGACTCCGCCGTTCTGAACACCGGGACGGGCATCTGGAACCTTCTCGCGCCGTGGGTGACACCTGACGATGCGAGGCTGGTGCGATCCGCTGTGTACCGCTTCCACGCAGTGGTGGCGCCGGAGATGCGCCGCGGCAACGTGTTCCTCGCCGGTGACTCGGCCCACCAGATGCCGCCGTTCGCCGGCCAGGGACTGAACTCGGGCATGCGCGATGCCGTGAACCTCGCGTGGAAGATGTCGTGGGTGAAGCAGGGCATCGCAGGTGACGCCGTGTTCGACACCTACGGCGCGGAGCGCGTCCCGCACGTCACCGGCACGGTGGCTCATGCCGTCGATCTCGGCCGGCTCATCGACCAACTCGCGGGCCGGGAGAGCCACGGGGTCGACATCGAGAGCGGGTACGGCGGCAAGCGGCCCGCGCCGTTCCTGGAGAGCGGCATGGTGGTGCCCGGGGACCCGCGCGTGGGCCACCAGTTCTGGTGGAGGCCCGCGGTGTCCGACGCCCTCCGCGCCGACCCCACGACGTTCGTCGTCGTCACCAACGAACCCCTCGACGTGGTGGCGCTCGCCCACGGCATCCCTGCCGTGAACGTGGTTGACCCGGACGCGCCCGGGGGCTCGTTCGCCGTCGTCGTGCGACCCGACCGCTACGTGGCGGCGGTGGCCGACAGTGCCGACGCACTCGGTTCGGCGATGGCAACCGTCGCTGACAGGATGAGGTGACGTGAGCACTGACATCGAGACACCGGTGCTGATTGTCGGCGGGGGAGGCGCGGGCCTCACCGCCTCGATGCTGCTGTCCACGCTGGGCGTGGAGTCGCTCCTGGTCAGTGCGCTGCCCACCACCTCCACGCTCCCGAAGGCGCACATCCTCAATCAACGTGCGATGGAGATCCTGAACGACACCGGTGTGGCAGGTTCCATCTACGCCGTCGGCACACCGCCGGAACAGTTCGCCAACACCGCGGTCTACGTCGGCTTCAGTGGACGGCCGGAGGCGGGCAGCCGCCTGGCGAAGCTGGAGTGCTGGGGCAACGGCGGCCGCGACGCCCAGTGGGTCGCCGCCAGTCCGTTGCTCTCCACGAACCTGCCCCAGATCAGGCTGGAGCCGATTCTCCGCGCCCGCGCCGAGCAGCTCGCGCCCGGTCGCGTGCGCTTCCACCACGAGCTCACCGGATTCGAACAGGACGCGGACGGTGTCACCGCCACCGTGGTCGACCGTGACAACGACCGCGAGTACACCGTGCGCAGCCGGTACATGATCGCCTGCGACGGTGGCCGCACCGTCGGCCGCATCCTCGGCGTGGAGATGCAGGGCCAGCGGCGCTACGCGAGCCAGGTGTCCATCCATCTCTCCACCGACTTCTCCCGGCTCGCCCACGACGACGACGTCCTGATCCGTTGGCACTTCATGCCCGAGATCGGCGCGATGGTGGTGATGGTGCCGATGGGCCCGGGCAAGTGGGGAACCGGGTCACCCGAGTGGGTGGTGCATCTCAACTATCCCGCCGACGACCCGCGCACGTTCGATGACGCGAAGGTGGAGCAGGACCTCCGCTCGGCTCTCGGCATCGGTGACCACCCGATGCAGATCCACAGGATCTCCGTGTGGGCCGCCGAGGGCATCATCGCCGACCGTTTCACCCACGGCCGTGTGTTCCTCGCCGGTGATGCGGCGCACAAGCACCCGCCCACCGGGGGGCTGGGGCTCACCAGCGGCATGCACGACGTGCAGAACCTCACGTGGAAACTGGCGGCTGTTCTGAACGGGCACGCAGGCGAGGCACTGCTCGACACGTACGAGCCGGAGCGACGCTCCAGCATCGAGAAGAACGTGCGCCGTTCGCTGGAGAACAGTGCCCAGTGGGCAATCACCGCACGGGCCCTGCGCGTGAACGACCCCGCATTGACGGTGGAGCAGAGGTGGGCCCACTTGTCGCGTGCGTGGAGCGGCAGGCCGGAGGACGCAGCATTCGCGCGTGAGGTGGGGGACATCCTCGCGGTGCACTCAATGGAGTTCCGCGAGCAGAACATCGAGTACGGCTACACCTACGAATCGCCCGCCGTCATCCCCGACGGCACCGACGCGCGCCAGAACCCGGACCCCGTGCGCATCTACCTCATGGAGGCCCGGCCGGGCCATCCGCTGCCGCACGCATGGGTGGAGGAGGGCCAGGGCGGACGACGCGAGTCGACGGTGAACCTCGTACGACCGGGCAGGTTCCTGTTGATTGCCGGCGAGGACGGGGGCATGTGGTGCGACGCTGCGGTCCGCATGGCCGCCGAAGCGGGCGTGCCGCTCGACGCCGTGACGATCGGTCACTCGAGGGGCGACTGGCTCGACCCGCGCCTCACGTGGGTCACCCACCGTGGCCACTCACCGAGCGGTGCAGTGCTGGTGCGGCCCGATCGGTTCGTGGCATGGCGCTGCGAGGGAGAGGTGAGCAATCCGTACGGCGAGATGCACAGCATTCTCGCGCGGGTTCTGGCGCGATGAGCAGTTCAGACATGCCGTCGGGGCAGGAGCCCGCACAGTCACCGAAGCGCGAGGCCCGCGACTGCATGTCATGTGGCGCGCCGTACGCCACGGCTTGGGGCACCAGCGAGGGCACGGCGTGGTTGTGCCGCGAGTGCGCCACGCTGCACGGGCTCGGTTGCCCGTGACGTCCCGGGCGCTGTTGCGCCTCAGGTGAGTTTCTTGCGCAGACCCTTCGCCGCGGAGTCACCGACCTTGTTGAACACGAGCCCGAGCGCCAGGTTGAACGGAGCGAGAAGGCCGTTGAACGTGAGCTTCGCGTCGTAGGTGACGCTGCACCCCGACTCGGCCGGTTTCACCGTGATCCGGTCGACCGACGTGAACATGGTGTTGCGTCCGACCAGCAGCACGTTGGTGCTGCCGTCGTGCTCGGTGGTCTCGTAGCGAAGCAGTGAGTCGCGCCCGCCGAAACCGCGCACCGTCACGTCGAACGTGGCGCCGGCACCTCCGCCCGAGCCCTTCACCTGCGTGACGCGCGTGATGCCGCGGTCCCACTCCGGATAGTTGCGCATGTCCGACATGTAGTCGAACGCCCGCTGCGCGGGCCAGGAGGACGGGACGGTCACGACGTAGCGGGGCATGCACGGTGCAACAGTGGGTCGCGCGCCCTCATTCCTCGTGCGCGGGTCAGGATCTGCGGCGTGCGCGGGCGGCCGGCATCCAGAGGTCACCGGCCGTTGCGTCGATGTGGGCGAGGTACGTGTCTCCCACGGGTTCCACGAGGTCGAGGAACCTGCGGACGGTGTCCTCACCCATGCCCTGCCACACCGGCACGCACATCTCGTACGTGCGGTCCTCCAGCCACTGGCGGTAGCGCACGCCCTCCTCGTTCACGGTGTCACCGTTGACGAAGCCGCGCGCCGCGAGCACCGCGAGACCGCGCTCGATCTCGGCGTCGTCGGCACCGCGGCTGCGCGGCAGCCACTTGTCCGGGTAGCCCATCCACGCGTCGTGCAGCAGGCCCGCCTCCGCGATGCCGATGCCCTCGGTGACGAGCAGAGCGAAGTGGGTGTCGCCGCGCCACTCGCGGATGGTGTTCACGGCGTTCCATGCCGACACCGCGGGGTGCGACGGCCTCGGCCACGACCTGTGCGCGGCGAACAGCACCCGACCGCCCGCGGGTGCGGCGTCGGCCGCGCGCCACAGTTCCCCCGCCATCGCACCGAGCGGCTCGATGACCCCGGGTGTCATGCGCTCCAGCCCGGCGAGAACCGCGGCGTCACGTGCGTCGGTGACCTGTTGCCATGTTGCGTGCGGGGCGGTGTGGTTGATGCCGAACTCCACGAACTCGCGCTTGATCGTGAAGAACGCCGCGTACACCGCCTCGGTGCCGGCGGCGGCCAGTGGTGCCGCCCTGTTCGCGATGTAGTGGCCCATGCCGCCCGGAACCCCGAGTGCCTCGAGGTTGCGCTGTGCCGTGGGGTCCCAGAAGATCCAGCCGATGAGCCTGTGCGAGGCGAAGCCCGCGCGGCGTGTGAGATCGAGCCAGTCGGTCATGTCAGGTGACCGTAACCGTGCCGGGCACGGCTGCTCACGAACGCAGGGTGTTCGTGCCGTTCAGCAGGCCGTCCAGCTCGCCGTGGATCTCCTCGGTGCCGTGGTGCGGAACGTCGTCGAGCCGACCGATGTAGGTGACCGACACCTCGCCGTTCTCCACCGCCCCGCCGTCTGTGTGGTGGGGAAGGGGCACAGGGTCGCCGTAGGCAAGCTCGATGGTGAACGAGTCCGCGTGGCCCTCCTTCGGGATGAGGTTCGCATTGGTGACGGCACGCGGGACGAGATGCCCCACCGTGGTGCGTCGCCAGCCCGCGATCTCGTGCACCTCGGTGTTCGGCACGTTCACGTTGATGACCACCGGCTCCTCGGTTCGGTTCGCGATCCACCCGCGCACCACGGAGCGCGCGACCTCGGCGGCGGTGTGCCACTTCTGCCCGCGCACCGCATCGTCCCAACCCTGGCCCTCGACGCCGAAACCGGTGACGGCCTGGCTCACGGCGATTCCGCTGATGCCGCCGTTGCGCGCGGTGATCGCGGCGCCGACAGTGCCCGAGTGATACACACTGCGACCGACGTTGGCGCCGGGATTGATGCCGCTCACCACCAGGTCGAACGGGTCGCCGTAGAGGCCGAAACGCGCGAGGAACACGCAGAGCGCGGGCGGTCCGCTCACGGCCCATGCTGTGTCGATGCCGTCGACGGAGCGGCGGTGCACCTCGGGCCGCATGATGTGCAGCGCACCGATGGCCGCACCGGCACCGGAGTACTCCTGGTCGGGGGCGGCCACCACGACCTCGCCGAACCCTGTCATCGCCCTGGCCAGCACGTGGAGCCCCACGGAATCGATGCCGTCGTCGTTCGTGACCAGGATGCGCATGGGTCAGTTCTACACCGTGGCGGTGTCGGCCCGGCCGACGGTGGATGAACCGCGGGCTACGCGGCGGTGTCGTTGCGGCGACGCCGGCGTCGCGTGGCGGGCAGGGCCAGCGCACCGCCGACCGCGAGCACAATCGGGAGAACGATCAACCATGTGGCGAGGTTGGTCGACTTCTCCCAGTCGCCCACCAGCACCCCGACGACGAGTGACGCGGGTTCGCCGTCGACGGTCCGTGCGATGATGGCGATGCGGTGCGAACCACGTTCTGCGTTCTCCGGCACGGTGAAGGTGCCGGTCACTGTTCCGTCGTCTCCGACCTCGGCGGAACCGAGACGCACCGGGGAGGAGAAGAGCCACACGTCGATCACCGAGCCGGGTTCGAAGCCCGAGGCGTTGATGCGCACCGAGTCGCCGGGCAGCAACCGCACGTTGCCGTCGGAGTCCAGGACGCCCGCGCCACCGGACCCGTCGACCGCACCGATAGTTGCGTTGAGCGGCCCCGCCTGCACCACCAGTCGGTTGTCGATCCGCTGCACGGTTGCGTCGGCTGCCTCACCGCCGATCTCGGCGGCTGCGGAGCCGGTGGCGACGTTCCCCACCCGCGGCACCGGCACCGTGGTGGTGACGGGGGAGGAGGCCGGTTGCGTCGATGTGGTGGTGCTCGCCGCGGCAGCCACCGTTGTCGCGGTGCCCGATGACCTCGTGGGTGTGACCACCACCGGCGGGAGCAACGTGACCGGGGAGGCAACCGCCGGAACGCTGCTCGTCGTCGACGTCGGTGCGACGACAACGATCTCGAGGGCAGGGGGTGTCGTGGTGGTGGTGACCGCAGCAGCGAGCGCGGATCCCGTGACCGTTGCCGACATCGTCTGGAACCCGGACACCGCCGCGCGCACGGTGACCGTGGCCGACTGTCCGGCAGTGATGCCGGTGACCCTCACCGACGAGCCGGTGCGTGACACCGTTCCTGACGCGGAGAGGAAGGTGTAGGTGGTGCCGGCCGAGTAGTTGGTGATCGTGAACGTGAAGCCGTCGGAGGTGGACGTTGCCGACGAGAGGGTGGGCACGGTGCCGTCGGGGTAATCGGCAACCTGCACTGTTGCCGCACTCGCCTGTGACACCGCCCCACTGGCGTTCGTGGCAGTCACCTCGAACTTCAGGTACCTGCCGACGTCCTCATCGGTGAGGGTGTATGTGGCCGAGGTGGCGCCGGCGATGTCGGAGTACGCGCCGGAAGCCGATGATGCGCGGCGCCACTTGAACGTGAACGTCGGCGCGGGGTAGCCGGTCCATGTTCCCTGTGTTCCCGTGATGATCTCGCCGTTGCGCACCGTGCCGCTCACCGTCGGCAGCGAGGAGTTGGCCGGAGCCGAGGGCATGGCGAACCTGACGATGACGATGCCGCTCCCGCCGTGACCGGAACGGAATGCATATGCCGCTGCACCGCCTCCCGCGCCTGTGTTGGCGACACCGTCGCCTCCCTGGGCGTTCACGCTGCCGACCCCTGCGTTCGTGCCCGCGGTGCCCGCCCCGTTGGTTCCGATGCCGCTGCCGCCGGACCCGTAGACGACTGCCGATCCACTGATCGACGATGTCAACCCCGCACCGCCGTTGCCGCCGACCTGCCCCGCCGTTCCGTTCGTCCCTGCTGCGCTCGCACCGCCACCGCCACCCCCTGCCGAGTTCGCGAGGTTCGAGTTGCCACCGTCGTTTCCGTGCAGGGTCACTCCGGTCACGCCCGAGAACGAGCCCTTGGTGGCGAGACCCTTGTCTTCGCCGCTGTTGTACCAATGGCCGCCGCCGCCGGAACCCCCGTTGAATCCGACTGCGCCACCCCAACCCGCGCCTGCACCGCCGCCGTCGGCGGTGATGGTGACCGTCCCGTTCGTGATCGAACTGGAGGACCCGCTTGTCCAGGTGAGCGGTGAGTTGGTGCCGGTCCCGCCCGCGCCGACGCTGATCGTGTAGGTGCCGGAAACTGCGAGTGCAGACTTCTGTGCGACGCCGCCACCTCCGCCGCCGCCCTGCGCGATGACGTCGCTCCACGCACCCGCCCCGCCGCCACCCACGACCAGAACATCAGCGGCGGTCACGCCTGCGGGAACGGTCCACGTCGTGCTGCCGACGTTCTTGAACTGCAGCACACACAGGCCCGAGCCGTCCACGGACATCGTGACGTTGGTGGCGTTGCCCACGGTGCTGGTGCACGATCCCGACGTGACGGTTGCGGCCCGGACGGGGCTCGACACACCCACGACTGCCAGCACGGCACCGGTCAAGGCCAGAGAGACGAGGACTGTCCGTGACCGCATAGTCGAAACATAGTCCGTGCGTGCGGACGCCCCCGACCCCTGCCGGCTCGGTTCGGGGGCTGGTACCTTGACGGCTCAAAGCGCGCAGAGGGGGAGACATGACATACGCAGGAGACAGGGTTCTGTACGACGCGGACACCCACATCATGGAACTGCCGGACTTCCTGAGGAAGTTCGCCGACCCTGACATCCGGGAGGAACTGCCGCTCGTCGACTACGGCCGAAGCATCGTCACCGACGAGGAGGTCGCGGTGATCATGGGCCAGGGCTCTCGTCACAGCGACGAGCACCGGGCCGGCCTCATCGCATTGGGTGACCGCATGATCACCGAGGTGAAGGAGATCCAGGCTCTCGGTTCGTTCGACAAGCACGACCGCGTCGTCGCGAACGACATGCTGGGCTTCGCCAAGCAGGTGGTGTTCGCCACGCACAGCCTGCACATGGTGTTCTCCCCGTCATCAAAGATCAGCGACCGTCTCCGCTACGGCGGAGCGCGCGCACACAACCGGCACATGGCCGACTTCGTGTCGGTCGATGACCGCATGATCGGCGTGGCGGCGATCCCGCTCGAGAACCCCGAGCTCGCGCTTGCCGAGGTGCAGTGGTGCCTCGACAACGGCCTCGGTGCCATGTGGGTGCCGCACCGCCTCGCCGGTGACCGCTCGCCCACGCACACCGACTACTACCCGGTCTGGTCGCTGCTGTCGGACGCCAAGGTGCCGGTGGTGTTCCACGTGGGCGGCAACCCGCTGCAGCTCAAGCCGGAGTGGAGCAACAACGGTCGCGCCGCGACGCGCGACTGGATGGGCGGCGGCGAGAACGTGCGTGCACGCGATGCCGCGGTGCTGCACCAGGGCATCGAGACCTTCGTGTCGATGATGATCCTCGACGGCGTCCTCGAGGACTTTCCCGAGCTGAAGATGGCATCAGTGGAACTGGGTGCCGGCTGGGTGCCCGAGATGCTCGTGCGCCTCGACGAGATCCACCGCACCTACTCCAGGGTTGACGAGCGCCTGAAGGGTTTCTCGCGCAAGCCGAGTGAGCAGGTCACCGCTCAGATGGGGTTCACCCCGTTCGTGTTCGAGAACCCTGCCCGTCTCATCGAGCAGTCGAACGAGGACCTGTACTTGTTCTCCAGCGACTACCCGCACACCGAGGGCGGCCGGGACCCGATCGCCCGCTTCGAGTCGTGCATGACGAACAGTTCGCCGGCCGAGGTCGAGAAGTTCCGTTCGGGCAACTTCCTGAGGGTGTTCGCGAACGCCGGCTGACGGGCGCCGGTTGCCGGTCGTCGAGGGGAGGCGGGCATGAGAGGTCACACAATCAGGAGTGCGGTTCTTGCCGCCGTGGTCGTGTCGGCTGCGGTTCCCGCGGTGGTGTCCGCAGCGTCGTCGTTGACGGTGTCGGGCAAGGTGTCCGGTTCTGCCGGCCAGAACCTCACCGTTCTGCTGGTGGGGAACAACGGCACGAGCGTGCGGGTGACTCCCTCTGCGTCCGGTTCGTTCACCGCCTCGGTACCGGCGGCAGTCGCGGGGTCGTTCAAGCAGTCGGCAGGCAAGGGGCCGACACTTCATCTGCTCAAGAAGGGAAAGTACGGCGGGCCCGTCGTGCTCGGCAAGAAGAACTCGACCACCGGGTACACGCGGATCGCGGGTGCCAAGGGCGGGAAGGTGTCGGTCGGCACCATCGCCATGAAGACGGGTTATGCCGTCGCGACGGCCAAGCCGACCGTGCTCGACACGAAGGCATCGATCCGCATGAAGTCGGGCAAACCGGTGTCGTCGGGCAGTGTCAGGGAGGCCGCACTGTTCGGTCCCGTGAGGTCGTTCTCCGCACTCACCGAAGCCGGTGCCCTGCTCGGCGCCGACGCAGACCGTGACGGGCTGCCGAACTTCGCCGACGCGGATGCGAACGGCGATGCCGTCCTCGACGCGGCACAGCCGGACTCCACCGTGGCCTTCCAGGGTGTCAGCGGGGACGAGGTCATGGAGCGGAGGCCCACGTGGGATTTCGCGTTCCGCAAGATCATCAGGGTGAACGGGCAGGCACCGATCAACTCGAACCTGAACCCCGCGGTGACGGGTGACCAGATCGGAACGTTCCTGGCGGCCGGCCTCCAGCTGGAGATTGCCGGGAACATCGAGCCCGGCCAGGTTGCCGGCGGTTCCGTCGCCATGTGGTGCAAAGTCCCGTACTGCCAGCAGGGCGCGGCAGCCACCCTGGTGAGCAGCTCCAACCCGGCGATCAACGGCAAGCCAATCGACACCGTGCGGAACGCCGACGGGTCGCTGGCCCTGCAGAAGACCGCACCGGAGACCCGTTACGCACTGGTGTTCAAGCCCGGCGAGGCCGTGAAGGGGACGAATGCCCTCACCGGTGATGCTTACGGGTTCACGACGCTCGTGAACGGCACGGTCGTGGCGAACGAGGTGCGCATCCTCACGAGCGGCGTCGTGTCACCGGCGGCGTTCGCGACCGCGGCGGGCAGGACGTTCGGCACCGAGGTGCAGGCGGCAACGTCGGTGAGGCCGAGTGCCGAGCAGATGTCGGCCTTCCCGATCACGTTCTTCCGGCCGCAGGACCTGGCGCCGGGCTCCTCCACCCAACTGGTGGACAGGGGCGGCCTCCGTTACAGGTTCGTCGCGTTCGGCAACGGTGAGAACGCCATGCACGTGTGCCGGCCGAGCGCGATGTCCGGATTGTCGCCGACGCTCGTGAAGCCGGTGGACGAGAACTCCGCTGACTCCATGAAGGCGTACCTCTTCGACAGCGAGCAGATGCCCGCAGCCAACGGCACGAAGCTGGGGGTGACGCTCGATCTCAACGCATGTCTCGCATCCGGACCGGGCACGGACCCCAAGCCGGCGTCCGGCACCGGATTCAATCTCTACATCGAGACGTACGATGCCGACGGGAACGAGTCGGGCGCGGAGATACGCATCCTCGTGCCGTGACATCGGCCCCGCGCGGCACGCTGCCTATCGTGTGCCCGTGCGCCGGCGGAGACACCTGACAGTTGCGGCGCTGGTGACTGCCGTGCTGGTGACTCTGCCGGCGAGTGCGGATGCCGCCGTCCCGGGACACACCGACACCGTGGTGGTGGACACGGGATTCCGGGTGAAGCGGGACGGGTTCTCGTTCGCGAACTGGAGCGGCCTGTCGGGCGTGACCTCACTGTCGGCCGTCACATGTTCCAGCTTCTGAAGGATGCGGGCAGGTGCACGGACGATGGCGTGAACCCGTCGTGCACGCTGCGCAACGGGCAGGTCGTCGACCTCGAACACCTGAACGAGCATCTGTCCGCCGGTCGCTGCGAGGGGATGGCGGTTCTCGCTGCCCGGATCTTCATGCGGCGTACCAGGCTCACGCACCTGTCGCGCAGGGTGTCGCGCACCTTTGATCTCACCGTGCGCGAGTCGGCCGATGAGATCGCCTACTGGTGGGCGACACAGCTGGCGCCCAACATCCAGCAGTACGCAGCCGGGCGTCGGATGGTCACGGCACACGACCTTGCGCACGAGATCCTCGACCGCATGCGCAACAAGGTGATGCTCACGGTCGGCATCTACACCGATGACTGGGCACACACGCTGCTGGCCGTGCGCGTCTCGTACCGTCGCGATGTCACGCGCATCACTGTGTACGACCCCAACTTCCCCGGTGAGACGAGGGTGCTGACACTCGACCACCGCACCGATTCGTGGACCTACCCCCGTGCTCTGCTCCCCGACGGGAGGGTGCGCACGGTGCGGGGCAGGGGGGCGGGGAGCCTCGACTACGTGCCCGTGGCGATGCGCTCGAACCGCACGCAGTGGGAACTTCTCGGCCCGTTCTGAGAACGCCGACTTAGCCGCCGCCGTGCCCCCGACCTAGTGTCGGCCCATGGATTTTGCCTACCCGCCCGAAGCCGACGCCTACCGCGCGAAGGTGCGCTCGTTCCTCGACACGAACCTCCCGAAGGGATGGAAGGGGATCGGCGCGCTGAACCACAAGGAGGCGGACGCCTTCACCGAGGAGTGGCGCAAGAAGCTCTACGAGGGCGGCATGCTCGCCATCACGTGGCCGAAGGAGTACGGCGGCCAGGGGCTCGGTCACATCGAGGCCCTCGTGCAGGCCGAGGAGTTCGCCAAGGTGGGCGCACCGGCCGGCGGGCCGAACGACGGTTTCGGCATCGGCATGCTCGGCAACACGTTGCTGCAGGTGGGCACCGACGAGCAGCGCCGTCATTACCTGCCCCGCGTGCTGAACGGTGAGGACCGCTGGTGCCAGGGTTACTCCGAGCCGTCATCAGGCTCCGACCTCGGCAACCTCGGGTGCCGTGCGGTGCTCGACGGTGACGAGTGGGTGATCAACGGCCAGAAAATCTGGACGTCATCGGGCCATCTCGCCAACCACATCTTCGTGCTCGCGCGCACCAACCCCGACGACGTGAAGCACCGCGGCATCACGTTCCTGCTGGTCGACATGCGCCAGCCCGGGGTCGAGGTGCGGCCGATCAAGATGATGTCGGGCGACAGCGAGTTCAACGAGGTGTTCTTCACCGATGCGCGCTGCCCCAAGGCGAACGTTGTCGGTGAGGTGAACGGCGGCTGGATGGTCGCCATGACGCTTCTCGGGAACGAGCGCGGCGCCGGAGCCGCGGTGAACTCCATCTCGTTCCGTGGGGAGCTCGACAAGCTCACGTCACTCGCCAAGCAGAAGGGCCTCACGTCCGACCCGCACATCCGCCAGCGGCTGACGCAGGCGCACACGAAGGTGGAGATCATGCGGTTCCTCGGGTACCGCGTGCTCACCGCGTTCATGAACGGCGCCAAGCCCGGCGCCGATGCCTCGATCGGCAAGCTGTGGTGGTCGGAGTACCACAAGGAAGTCACCGAGCTGGCCGTTGACATCCTCGGTGCGGACGCCCTCGTGCCGGCGGGCCAGACGCCGCAGACCGCGTTCACCACGGACTCCGTCGGCTCCCCGAACGACTCGGCGAACTGGGTGGGTGTGTTCCTGAACGCGCGCGCCGGCACCATCTATGCGGGCACCAGCCAGGTGCAGCGCAACATTGTGGGCGAGCAGGTGCTCGGTCTGCCGAAGGAGCCGCGTTCCGACGCCGGCCCCTGGAAGAACATCCCTGGCCACGGCTGACCGGCGGTCATTTCCTCAGCCGAGGACGTTCGCGATCTCCGCGTACAGCGGGATGCCGATGACCAGGTTGAACGGGAAGGTGAGGCCGAGCGCCGCGCCGAGGGAGTAGCCGAGGTCGGCCTCCGGCAGGCCCACCCTCACCGCGGCTGGTGCCGCTATGTAGCTCGCGCTCGCAGCCATCGTGCCGAGCACCGTTGCCCCACCCACGGACAGCCCGGCCAGGGTTCCTGCGGCGACGCCAAGGACACCGAAGGCAACGGGCATGGCCACTGCCGCGGTCAGCAACCGGAACCCGGAGCGGCGGATGTCGGCGATGCGCTGGCCGGCGATGGTGCCGAGGTCGAGCAGGAAGAAGCACAGGAACCCGGTGAAGAGCTCGACGAAGAACGGCTCCACCTTGGAGACCGATTCGAGCGGGGAGACCGTGCCGATCACCAGGCCGCCCAGCAGCAGCACGACGCTCTTGCCGGTGACGACCTCGTGCAGTGCCTTCCCGATGGAGCGGCCACCGAGGGCACGGCCCGCGATCACGAGCGCCACGATGATGCCGGGGATCTCGAGCAACGCGACGAGAGCGGGCATGAACCCCTCGCCGAGTGTTCCCGCCGAGCGTGCGAACGACTCGGCCGCGGTGAACGTCACTGCCGACACCGACCCGTAGTGCGCCGCTATGGATGCCGCGTTCGCCACGTCGAGACGCAGCCACCTGCGGCCCACCAGGTACGCGAGCAACGGGGTGAGCAGGCCGAGCACCACCGTCGCCCCCACGGGGGCGACGAGGTCGGCGATCTCTGCCTCGCGGAGGCGGAGCCCGCCCTTCAGGCCAATAGCGAACAGCAGGTACGAACTGAGGAAGCTCGTGACCTGTTCGGGGAAGCGCAGGTCGCTGCGCAGCAGCGTGGCAACGAACCCGAGGACGAACGCAAGGACAGCGGGTGAGCCGATGTTGAGGGTGACGAGGTCCCATGTGGACATTCCGACATTATACATGGCATGTATGACATGAAACAAAGAACATGAAACAGAAGACATGTTGCTCTCCGGAGCCGTAGAATCAGCCCATGGCAACAGCCCGGAAGGCGGTCACGGGGCCGGCAACGGAGTCCACCTGGACGTTCCTCACGAACCACGGGCATGTGCTCGTGTGCATCGCCCAGAATCCCGACGTTCGCCTCACCGAGATTGCTGACCTGGTGGGGATCGGGGAGCGCGCGGCACACCGCATCGTGAGCGATCTCGTGGCGGGGGGTTACGTGGTGCGCAGGAAGGACGGCCGGCGCAACACCTACACGGTGGACTTCGACCGGCCGCTGCGACACCCGCTCGAGGCCGACCACACGATCGGCGAGATCTTCCGAGCAATCACCGGAATGCGCCGCTCGCGGGGCTGATTGATGGCCCCGCGACGTCGGTTCAGCCCGGCGTCGTTGAGGTCGTGTTCGACTTGTTGCCCTCGGTGCAGTCCACCAGTGCCTCGTTGACATCGGGCATCTTCCCGTCGAGACAGCCGTCGCGGTGGCCCGCGTCGCCCTGCCCCAGTCCGAGAACGGTGTTGTAGAGGTCGTTGTCGCGGCAGATGTTGATGGAGTACTCGGCGATGTAGCGGATGCCGATACCGATGGCCCCCGCGTTGAACGCGGGCTTGAGTTCGTCGTACAGAGCCTCGAACACCGGCACGAGCGGGGTTGTCGCACCCCACTTTGCCTTCACTGAGTCCAGGTTGTTGTCGAGGAGCGTGGTGCCGATCACGGCGCTCACATCCTCCTCACACTTGTTCGTGTACCCGGGGATGAACTCATCGGGGCTGGTGGAGGTGGTGACGGCCGGATCGGCATTCCCGCCGTCTCCACTGCACGCAACGAGACCTGCCGCCAGGAACATGACGCCAATCAGTGCCGAAAGTCGCTTCATCTCCTGGATTGTACGGATGCCTTGCCACGGGGGAGTGTCAGGCCCAGCCGCCCGCGTACGCGACGAACTGCCCCGTGGTGAACGTGAACGACCCGTCGATGAAGTTCGCGCAGAAGGAGGCGAACTCCTCGATGCTGCCTAGACGGCGCATCGGCACGGCCGCCTCCACCCGCTTGCGGCTCTCATCATCCTTCACGCCGTTGGCGGCGAGGAAGCCGGGGAAGTCCATGAAGTTGGTGCCCACCGCGTTCACCTGCACACCGCTGGCGGCCACCTCGGCGGCCACGTTGCGCACCAGCTGGTTCGCTGCCGCCCGGGCAGTGGAGTACAGCGGCGCACCGGGGGTGACCCGTGCACCGGCCGCGCTGGTCTGCATCAACACCTGGCCCGAACCCTGTTCCACCATCACCGGCACGACCGCACGGAGGAAGTGGTACGGCACCTCGATGCAACCGAGCATCACCTTGCGGAGGTCCTCGATGCCCGAGTTGACGAAACGTCCCGTCACGATCACGCCCGTGGCGGTGGTGGCCGCATCGACACGGCCGAACTCGGACACAGCCGCCTCCACCAGCCGTCGCGAACCCGACTCATCCAGCAGGTGGTTGGTGCCCGTGACATCAATGGCCCGTGCGCCGAGGGCTGCCAGCTCGTCAACCAGCCCCGGCGACGCATCACCCAGTACGAGGTCGTGGCCGCGTCTGGCCATCTCGAGCGCCAGTGCCGGGCCCGAGTAGCTGTTCGCCTCGCCGATGATCGCGACCCGTCGTGTGTGTGTCATGGGTATTCCTTTCAGAACGAGAGCACGTGCCCCACCGCGGGATCGATGTTCCCGGTGACGTGGTCGTGCCAGCGGGCCAGCACGTCATCCGCCCCCCGGCCCTCCTGCACGCGGAGCCACCTGTGCGCATCGGCGGTGAACACCGCGAGTGCGGAGTCCATCCGCGAGTACAGCGTCTCGCGGCCCCACTCCTTCCCGCGCTTCACCAGCTGCGAGGGTGCGAAGAAGAACGCCGGGACCGGTCCGGGTATCCCGTCGAGCGACCCGGAGTCCTCCCAGTGTGTGGCGCCGACTCGGCACGAATGGCGCAGGGCATCGCCGAAGTGGGCGTGCACGCGGCGCAGAACCGGTGCACTTCCCGCCATGTCCACAACCACCGAGGGCGCGCGGTCCAGTGATTCGATGTCGTCGTAGGTGACCACCTCGTCGTACAGGCCGGTGGACTCCACGAAGGAGACATTGGACGGCGACGTGAGTCCCACTGTGCGCGCCGTGCCGTTCACCCGGGTCTCGTGTGCGAGAGCGAGCGACGTCTTCGAGGATGCGCTGGTGATGATGGTCTGTGCCGCACCGAACATTGCGTTGTCGCGCAGGAAGTCCTCGCACAGGTGCGAGGTGATGAAGAGTCCGCGCAGGAGCAGCAGGTAGCTCTCGTCCATGGGTGAGAGCGAAGGGTCGGCGGGGTCGAACTGTCGGTAGGCGGGAGCGTGCTTCTCGCGGTGCGCGGCGGAGTCGAGGAAGCCGCCCGAACGCGGGACTGCCTCCACCACGTGGTGGTCGGCGGCGGGGTAGAAGCCGAACCAGCGCGAACCCTCGGCGATGCCGTCGACCGCCGACGACACCACCGCGCCGAACCCCATCACCGGCAGCCGGCCCCGCCCGGCGGTGGTGGGGAAGAAACCCCAGTAGTCGAGGAAGTCGCCGGAGAGCGCATAGGACACGTTGTTCGACGTGAGGGCGAACTTCTCGAGACGCATCACCACGGTGCCCGGCGCGGCCGACGCCGGCATCTGCGTGGCCACCGTGTGTGCCGTGCGGATGTCGGCCCTGTCGATCTCGAGGTGCATGGGTCCCCTCCCGTGGTGGGCCACAGTAACGGGGCCGTCGGATGCGGCCGCCACGGGGGACGAACAGGGTTCATTCACGGTCGAGGCCGTGCCGGCGCCGAGGATGGACTAGGAAGAGCGGAACCGGGGGAGGGGGAGCATGGCCGTACGCAACGAGTTCAAGGGCCGGATCGGTCGGTACGTGGCGGATTCCGAACCCTGGTTCGCCGAGCCGCCGCACCCGCCCGAGGGCGCGCCGAACGTGCTGCTCATCCTCCTCGACGACACCGGGTTCGCGCAGTTCGGGTGTTTCGGCAGCGACATCGAGACACCGAACATCGACGCGCTCGCGGCCAACGGTCTGCAGTTCACGAACTTCCACGTGACCCCCCTGTGCTCGCCCACCCGCGCGGCGCTGCTCACCGGTCGCTCCAACCACGCGGTGGGCATGCGGTCGGTGTCGAACTTCGTCACCGGGTTCCCGAACCAGCTCGGCCACATCTCGAACCACGCCGCAACGGTGGGCGAGGTGCTGCGCAACGAGGGCTGGGCCACGTTCGCGGTGGGCAAGTGGCACCTCGCTCCGATGGAGCAGTGCTCGGCGGCCGGCCCGTTCGACCAGTGGCCGCTCGCACGCGGGTTCGACCGCTTCTACGGTTTCCTAGACGGCGAGACCGACCAGTTCCACCCCGAGCTCGTCGCCGACAACCACCCTGTTGACCCGCCGGCCGGCCCCGAGGGCGGGTACCACCTCTCGCAGGACCTCGTGGACAACGCGCTGCGGATCATCGCAGACCACAAGGGCGTGCGGCCCGACCGTCCGTTCCTCGGCTACGTGGCGTTCGGCGCCACGCACGCGCCGCACCAGGCACCGCCCGAGTACATGGCCAAGTACCGCGGCCGGTTCGACGAGGGCTGGGACGTCGTGCGCGAGCGTTGGTACCGCAGGCAGCTGGCCAACGGCGTGATCCCCGAGGGAACGGTGCTGGCCCCTCACAACCCGGGCGTGAAACCGTGGGACGAGCTCTCCGACAACGAGCGGCGTCTCGCATGCCGCATGCAGGAGGCGTTCGCCGCGTTCCTCGACCACACTGATGCGCAGATCGGCCGGCTCGTGGAGGGGCTGCGACGTCTGGGCCAGCTCGACAACACGGTGATCGTGGTGCACGCCGACAACGGCGCGTCGCAGGAGGGCGGACCGTTCGGTGTGATGCACGAGATGAAGTTCTTCAACGGCATCATCGAGATGCCCGACGAGGCCATCGCACGCATCGACGACATCGGCGGGCCGCACAGCCACTGCAACTACCCGTGGGGATGGGCCCAGTGCGGCAACACGCCGTACCGCTGGTACAAGCAGAACACCCACGAGGGCGGTGTGCACGTCCCGATGGTGTTCCACTGGCCCGCCGGCGTGCCCGCGGCGGAACGCGGAACGAAGCGCGACCAGTTCGTGCACGTGTCCGATGTGGTGGCCACGGTCTACGACATTCTCGGCGTCACCCCGCCCGCGGTGCTGAAGGGGCTCGAGCAGATGCCCGTCACCGGAAGGTCATTCCGTCCCGTGATCACCGACGCATCTGCACCCGCCACGAACACCGTGCAGTACTTCGAGAACGCGGGGTCGCTGGCTGTGGTGGCCGACGGCTGGAAGGCCGTGCTGAAGCACACCATGGGACAGCCGTACGACGGGGAGAAGTGGGAGCTGTACCACCTCGACGCCGACCGCTCCGAGTGCAACGATCTCGCCGAATCCACGCCGGGGAAACTCGACGAGATGGTGGAGCTGTGGTGGCAGGAGGCCGAGCGCAACGGCGTGTTCCCCATCGACGACCGCGGTGTGCAGCTGTTCGGTGCGCGTTTCCGACGCAACTCGCCGCACCCGGAGAACCGTCGCTACGTGTACCGGCCGCCGATGTCGGCGATGCCCGGCCAGGCGTCGGCCGGCCTCGGGGGCCGCAACGTGCACATAGTTGCCACGGTGGACTACCGCGCCGGCGACGAGGGCGTGCTCTACAAGAACGGCAACCGCAACTCCGGATTCTCCATGTTCGTGCAGAACGGCCGGTTCGTGGTCGACTACAACGCGTTCGGCAACCACACTTTGGTGGAGTCCGGGGTTCCCGTGCCCACCGGCGTCGTCGGCCTCGGGGTGCGCCTCGTGCGCGGCGACAACCGTCGCGGCACTCTCACCCTCGAGTTCGACGGCAACGAGGTGGGCAGCACCGAGCTGCCCCTGTACATGACGATGATGTCGTCGACCGGGCCGAGCATCGGCTTCGACCACGGCGTGTCCGTGAGCGAGCGCTACGAGTCACCGTTTGCCTGGACGGGTGACCTGAGAGAAGTGGTGATCGAGGCCGGGCAGCGCTCACGCGGTGCGGCGGAGGCCGAGGCACGAAGCGAGATGGGACGGCAGTGATGCGGTGGAGAAGGAGAACACGATGAGCGAGCAGATGCCGAGGGGCGTGCGCCACACCTACGGGAGGGCCGACAAGGAGTACGGCATGCGCATGTTCACCATGAAGCCCGAGGACGACGGCCCGGTGTTCATGGTGAACTACATGCACTACAAGCAGGAGGCCGACTACGGCGACTCCGGCGAGAAGGGTGTTTCGGGCAAGGAGGCAGACGACCGGTACGCCCCCGTCGATGTTCTCGGGAAGATCGGCGCCTACGTGGCGTTCCACGGTGATGTGGTGGCCCAGAGCGGCAACATGGACCCACAGTGGGACCGCATCGGTGTGGTGTGTTACGCCACACGGAAGTCGTTCATCGACATGCAGAGCCGGCCCGACTTCCAGGAGAAGCACGTGCACAAGGCCGCGGGAATGTCGAAGACGTTCGTGATCGGCAGTCTTCCCCGTGCCGGCATGGAGCCGGGCGACTACCGCACGGCGAAGGGTTCTCGGCCTGTGGTGGCCGTGGCGGCGCACAAGGCCCTGGAGGGAACCACCACCGCACAGCTGCTGGACGCACTCGAGGCAGCGAAGTCACTTGCTGCGTCGCACGGTTGCACGACCGGCCAGTGGTACGACGTGGAGGGAACCATCATGGGCGACGGCCGCACGTTCGACGTGGTGTGCTTCGACTCCTTCCCTGATGTGGATGCATACCGTGCGTGGTGCGGTGCGGTTGCCGCCGATGCCGTGGCATCGATGCTGTTCGATCCTGCCCGCGTCGACGGTTATTCGGTTGCGGTGCAGCCCCAGGTCGACCGCATCACCCTGCGTTGACCGTCATCCGCTAGGTCAGCAGCTCGCGGGTCACATCGCGCACACGCCGCCGGGGAATGTCTCCGTACACACGCACTGCGCTCTCCATCATCCTCAGCACACCGGTGGTGAACCGACCCAACTGGTAACGGCCCTCCCATGTGTCGAGTCGATGATGCTGCGCCGATTTGAAGTACTCGTCCCACAGCTCGCCCGTCCAGCCGCCCGTCTTGCGGCGGTTCGCAAGCTCGGCGATCATCTGGTCATCGCTCTCCTCGGAGAACATGCTCCGCATCACCCCGTGCTCCTCGCGTATCCAGGTCCAGACGTCAGCGTGAACCGCATTCAAGGTGAAGGTTTCCGAGTAGTTCGGCACGGTCACCCTCGGCTGCGGTCGCTTCTTCCAGTTCGGGCGTTCCATCTCCCGGTGCGTTGCGAGCGGGCCGTGCACTCTCACTGC
>JBMUAQ010000005.1:0-43594 GCA_049454855.1 Ilumatobacteraceae bacterium | reverse complement strand
CGAACGATGCATCCCGCAGCGACTGTGAGTTCGCGGCGAGCGGCACCACCATCACCTTCGCCGGCTACCGCCAGGCCTACGAGGAGTCCACCGACGAGGACGAGACCCCCGAGGACGAGGAGACGCTCCTTCTTCCGCCCCTCGAGGAGGGCCAGCAGGTCAGCGTGCGCGAGTGGTCCGACACCTCCCACACCACGTCCCCGCCCGCGCGCTACACCGAGGCATCACTGGTGAAGGAACTCGAGGCAAAGGGCATCGGCCGTCCGTCAACCTGGGCGGCCACCATCTCCACCATGGTCGACCGTGGGCACTACGTGTGGAAGAAGGGCACGGCCCTCGTCCCCACCTGGACTGCGTTCTCGGTGATCGGCCTGCTGGAGGCCAACTTCGGGACGCTCGTGGACTACAACTTCACGGCCCACGTCGAGGAGGACCTCGACGGCATCGCCCGCGGCGAGCAGCAGAAGGACCGCTGGCTGCACCACTTCTATTTCGGTGACGGCGACATCAAGGGCCTGCGCGACATCGTGGCTGCGCGGCTCGACTCCATCGATGCCGCCGAGGTGAACACCTTCCCCCTCGGCACGCACCCCGACACCGGTGAGGCGGTGATCGTGAAGCCGGGTCTGTACGGCCCCTATGTGCGTTCCGGCGAGAACACCGCGAGCGTCCCCGACCAGATGGCGCCCGACGAGCTCACGCTCGAGACGGCCGTGAACCTGCTGAAGGCGCCGAAGGGCGACGTGCCGATCGGTGAGTGGCAGGGCCACCCGGTGTTCGCGAAGTCCGGTCGTTACGGCCCGTACGTGCAGTGGGGCACCGCCGAGGAGCCGCCTGCCGGACTCGAGAAGCCGAAAATGGCGTCGCTGTTCAAGACCATGAACATCGACCGCATCACCATGCAGGACGCCACCGACCTTCTGTCGCTGCCGCGCACGGTGGGTGTGGACCCCACCGACGGAGAGGCCGTCACCGCACAGAACGGCCGCTACGGCCCGTACGTCAGCAAGGGCAAGGAGAGCCGGTCGCTGCAGACCGAGGAGCAGCTGCTCACCGTGACCATCGACGAGGCGCTCGCGCTGCTCGCACAGCCGCGCACGTTCGGCCGCGGACGTGCCGCCCCGAAGCCGCCGCTGCGCGAGTTCGGCAACGACCCCGTCAGCGGCAAGCCGGTGACGGGCAAGGAGGGCCGCTTCGGTGACTACGTGACCGACGGCGAGACCAATGCCGGTCTCACCCGCGGTGACCGCATGGAGTCCATGACGAACGAGCGCGCGTACGAGCTGCTGCAACTGCGCCGCGACTACATCGCCGAGAACGGTGGCCCGAAGAAGAAGGCGGGCGGGCGACGCACCTCGGCAGCAAAGAAGCCGGCCACGAAGAAACCCGCCATGAAGAAGGCGGCAACCAAGAAGTCGGGCGCGAAGAAGAAGGCCGCACCGAGGAAGAAGCCCGTCGCGAAGAAAGACGGCGAGTGACCGCCGCCTACATCGCTCTCGAGGGTCTCGAGGGCTGCGGCAAGAGCACGCACACGAAACGCCTCGGGGAGAACCTCGGTGCGGTGATCACCCGCGAGCCGGGCGGCACACGCATCGGTTCCCTGCTGCGGGGCATCCTCGCCGACACCGAGAACACCGACATGGCGCCGCGCACCGAGGCCCTCCTCATGGCGGCCGACCGTGCCCAGCACATGGCCGAGGTGGTGCAGCCCGCGCTCGATGCAGGCCGGCACGTGGTGAGCGACCGCAGCATCTACTCCACCCTCGCCTACCAGGGCCACGGACGCAGGCTCGGCGTGCCCGACCTTCTCTCCATCAGCACCTGGGCGCTGGCAGGCCGGCTCCCCGACCTCGTCGTGTTCATCGACGTGCCGACGGAGATCCTGAACGGGCGTCTCGCCAAGCGCAACCTCGACCGCTTCGAGCGCGAGGGCGCGGAGTTCTTCGCCCGCATCAACGACGGTTTCCACCAGTTGATGGCGGCCGACCCTTCCCGCTGGATCGTGGTCGACGGCACCGCGCCGAAGGACGACGTCGAGGCCGACATCCGCACCCGGGTGCGCGCCGCACTCTCTCTGTAATCTCCGTCCATGGCCTCGGTGTGGGATGCGGTGACAGGGCATGCGCACGCTGTCGACATCCTGCGGCAGTCGGCCGCGAACCCGGTACACGCGTACTTCTTCCTCGGCTCCGAGGGTGACGGCAAGGAAACCGCGGCGCGCGCCTTCGCCGCCCTGCTCCTGAGCGGCACCGACGACGCAACCGACCGCACGAACGAGCTCGTCATGCGCGGCGTCCACCCTGACGTGCACGAGGTGCTGCGCGAGGGTGCCTCCATCCTCACGAAGGAGGCAGAGTCCGTCGTGACGAGGGCGGGAACCACCGCGGTGGAGGGCACCCGCAAGGTCATCATCATGCACGAGGTCAACCTCATGCAGGCGGGCGCGGTGGTGCGCCTGCTGAAGACCGTCGAGGAGCCCGCCGAGGGTGTGTTCCTCATTCTCCTGGCCGATGCCATGGTCGACCTCCTTGTCACGCTCGCGTCGCGTTCGCTCACTGTGAACTTCGGTTCCCTCACCGAGAACGAGATCCGCGACGCTCTCGTGCGGTCCGGTGTGGATGCCGACCGTGCGGCAGCGGCGGCGCGCGCCTCGCACGGCAGCATCGACCGCGCACGACTGATCGCCACCGACACCCAGCTGGTGCACCGGCGCGAGCGTTTCGCGAACGTGCCCCGCCGCATCGACGGCACCGGTGCCACGGTTGCCGCGATCGTCGACGAACTGCTCGGCCTCATCGACGACGCGGCGGAACCTCTTCACCGCCGACACGAGCAGGAGGTCGCCGAGTTCGAGGCGAACATGGCGGCGATGGGTGTCAAGCGGGGCGGCAAGAAGGCCCTCGACGAGCGCCACAGGCGCGAGATCCGCCGTCACCGCACCGACGAACTGCGGGCCGGTCTCGTGGAGATCGCGTCGGTGTACCGCGACGAACTGGTGGGCAACCCACACATCCACCGGCCGGCCGGCTACGTGGATGCGGTGGAGCGCATCCACAAGGCGATGGGCCACCTCGGCCTGAACGTGAACGAGGCGCTGATGCTGCGCGACCTGCTGTGGTCGCTGCCGTCGCTGAACACCGACGCCGCGCTCGAGTTCATCGAGCAGTAGCCGATGTGGGCCCCGTCGGGCCGCTCGGTATCATGGGCACCCTGCCCAGGTAGCTCAGTCGGTAGAGCAACGCACTCGTAATGCGTAGGTCAGGGGTTCGATTCCCCTCTTGGGCTCCATCCGGAGTGACCGCCGGTGAGGAAAGCCCGCGGTCGGGGTGAGAGAGTTCACCCATGATCCCCGCAGACGAGACCTTCGACGGCACCTGGCCGTTCAGGCCCCACTTCTTCGACGGCAACGGCTTCGCGATGCACTACGTCGACGAGGGTGAGGGCGACCCCATCCTCATGCTCCATGGCGAGCCCACGTGGGGGTACCTGTACCGGAACTTCGTCGGGCCGCTGCTGCCGCTCGGCCGGGTGATCATCCCCGACCACATGGGGTTCGGCAAGAGCGAGACCCCGCAGGACCGCGAGTACTCGATACGTGACCACGTGGACAACCTCGAGCGGCTCGTTGATCACCTGGGTCTGCGCAACATCACGCTCGTCGCTCAGGACTGGGGCGGCCCGATCGGCGCCATGCTGTCGTTGCGGCGGCCGGAGCTGTTCGCGCGGTTCTGCTACATGAACACCGGCGTCCCCGCGCGGCCGCCCGCCGGAGTGCCGCTCGTGACCGACTACCCGTGGTTCAAGTGGGTGCAGACCGATGAGGCACACGCCACGCTCTCCAACCTCGGCGCAACGGCACTGTCCGTGCTGAAGCGGATCGGCTTCGAGCGCACCGGCATCGTGAACGAGACCTGGGTGCGCGCCTACTCCGCACCGTTCCCCACGCCGGCGGACTGCAAGGGTGCGCTCGCATTCCCCGCCAGCATCGGCGCTGCGGTCGTCACGGAGCTGATGCTCGAGAACATCGCGAACGTTCCCGCCATCGCGGCCCTGCCGGCCATGTACGTGCACGGCGAGGAGGACCGCGCGGTTCCCACCGAGATGGCGGTGGGGATGTTCCGGAGCCTGTGGCCGCAGGGTCCCGTCACCACCCTCCCCGGGGTCGGGCATTTTCTCCAGGAGGACGCGCCCGAGGCAGTCACGGCGCTCATCGGCCAGTTCATCCAGATGACGCGCACCTGAGTGCAGACCGCGGGAACCACGCCCGCGCCCCGCTCGTCAGAAGCGGGCATGAACCGGACCACTACTGTCTCCCGGGTGACTTCCCGCATCCGCACCGTCTCCCTGCTCGCCGCCTCGCTCCTGGCACTCACCGCCTGTGGCACCGGCACGGAATCGATCGACTCCACCGGCACAGCCGGAAACACGTCCGACAGCGACTCGCGCAACACGGCCCTTGCCGGTGACGACGGCAGGCCCTTCGCCGGCATCTCCAACACGTTCAGATATGTCGCCGTCAACCCCGCCGACAGGGGTGTGTGGTTGGGCGCATCGAACACGTCGTTCGCGGGCAAGGGCACCGTCACAGGTGGAGCGGCAGTGTTCCGGACGTCAGAGATGACCTCGCTCGACCCCCGTTTCCCGCGCGTCGAGGGAATCGTGAACACCAGCGCGTTCGATGAGGTGTCGGGTGACATCGCCATCGGCGGCCCGTTCAACAAGGTCGGAACGGCCACGGGCATGGAAGAGGCGGACGGACTCGCAATCGTGGGGCCTGCAGGAGACGTTCGCGGCACGAACCTGCAGATGGGTGCGACTCCGGCGTCAATCGCCCGGACCGGCCGCCTGTTGTTCGTGGCCGGTCCCTCCACCTGGGCCTACGACCGCAACACCGGTGTGCAACTGGACCAGAACGGTCTCCACAGGGTCGATGCCGTCAACAGCAGGTTCCTCGACCAGAAGCCGATCGCCGTCATCAGGGGCACCGTCACCCCGAGGGTCATTGCGCTCGGCAAGGCAGTGTCAGCAAACCAGATACTGATGGCGATGGTCACGGTGGACAGGGAGCGTGCCAACTCCTACGCGCTGCACATCGTGAACGTCCAGAGCGGCGAGCTCCTGCTCACACTCCTGCGCGACAAGTCAGAGATCCTCCTCAAGTCCGTGGACAACGGCTGGGCAACAGTTCAGGTTCCCGGTGAGCCGTTGCGGCTGCTCGACATCGACAGCACCAGGTTCACATCGACCTATGCCCCTGCCAACAACACCGTGCTGTCGGTGCACGCGGGCGACGGGCGCATCAGGGTGATGCGCACCGACAACGGCACCCGTCTCTCGTATCTCACCGAGCTCGACCCGCGCACGCTCGCCGCGACCGCGAACATCGCGTATCCCACGCCGCAGCAGATCGAGAACATCAAGTGGGCCGGGCCCGACCGCACGTTGATCGACTCGCGAATGTTCATCCACTCAACCGGGCAGTTCGTCGACGTCATGCCCCCGCTCACGGTTTTCCATGCCAGGAGTCTCGGTGGCCGGGCCCTTCTCGTGGGTGGTGCGTTTTATTCGGTGCTGAACGGTGAACAGAACAGGGTCCTGCGTGTGCCCGATGACTGGAACGCCGCGAACAGCACCGGCTTCGGAGCAGACCAGCAGGAGGTCCTGGCGATGACCTCCACGCCGCAGGGGGTGGTGGCAGTCACGGGCCGCAACAAGGTGGTGCTGTTCGGACGCGACACGTCGGTGCCCCCGACCACCATCGCCACGATCGACACCGCGAACGTGTGCAGATTCAGGTACTACGACCTCGAGATGGCCGGCAACTCCCTGATGCTGTCGGGCTGCTGGGCCACGCTGAACGTGGGCGGGGTCGTCACCACCGACCGGGTGGTGGAACTGAACATCTCGGGAGCCCGCCCCTCGATCGTGCGCACCTACCCGTTCGTCCACGAGTACCCGGGGCAGGTGACAGCAACATCCGAGTTCGTCTTCGTCACCGCCGAGAGCCCGGTGCGCCTGCTCGCGGTCCATTCGCGTGTGGGCCGCAGGCTCATCACCACGGTTCCGTATGACTGGAGCCCCTCTGACCTTGCCTCATTCCTCATCGCCAGGGACGACAGGGTCACGTCCTTCGTCGTTGCCGTCGGGAACAATCTCCACGTCACCGGTGAAGCCTTCGCCCCCAGGCCGGTGATCATCCACGGATTCGACAGTGCGAACCCCGCCGATGTCTTCACGAGCACGGTGGAGGTGATCCGGGGCGGAACGGTGAATGCGATCGAGCTCGTGGACACGCGCCCGGACGGCGGACGCACCATCACGGCCCATCTTGCGGGCGTGATGAGCACTGCCAACGGATACCGCCCGATTCTGAGCCTCGACATGTTCACGCTGGGCCTCACCACGTACGACGCGTTGTTCAACCTCCCGCCGGAAGACATTGACGTTGACGGAGACCGCATGTGGGTGTCGGGTTACTTCAGTGGCGCCAGGGCCTCGGGCCGCACGTGGAAGACACCGGGGGTGTTCGGCATCAACATGACCACCAACGAGGTGCTCAGGAGCGGCGGTCTCATCCAGCCCGTCGTCACCACCACCACCGATGCACCGGCACCGACTGCCCCGCCGACCACGGTGACCCCGCCGCCGGCCCCGACCGACGACGTGGAGACACCCGCAGGCCCGCCCGTCGGGCCCACCCCGCCGCCCGACCTGCCCGCAACGGGTGACGCCGAGGCCGGCCTGTACAGCGTGGTGTCCACGAGCGGCGTGCGCTCGGAGGTCGCCGTGGGTGCGGATGGTTCGCTCACGATCACGCCCGCACCCGGCACCGCAACTGCCAACATGCCGGCGATCGTGCGCCTGAAGCCCGTGTCGCGCGGCATGACCGTGGTGTGGAACCCGGTTCCCGGCCGGTACTCCTACACGGTGTCCACCGGCAGCGGGCGCGCGAAGCGCACCTGCACCAGCTCGAAGTCCTCTTGCACGGTGAAGAACCTCGACCCGTGGAAGACGCACGTGTTCACGGTGCAGGCGGTGAAGAACCGTTCCAAGCTGCGGTCCGAGCCGTCACCGGGGCTCCGGACCTTCGTCAAGGTGTCGAAGGGTTCCTCCACCAAGGTGTCGTCCATCGCGCCGCAGCCGAAGAAGGGCAAGGCAACGTGGACAACCGCGGCACCGTGCTCGGTGAAGGCGGGCAAGTTCGTGGCACCGAAGAAGGCCGGACGGTGCGTGCTGCGGGTGAAGGTGGGCACGGCGGTCCGCACGGTGAACGGGCGGGCCAGCTGACGGCCGGCCGTCAGAACGGGTCGATCGAGCCCGACAGAACGAGCACGACCACCACCCACAGCACCGCACCGCCCCAGCGCTTCGTCCGTGTGTCGGGCCACGGAGAGGCAAGGCCCGCGAACTGGTCGAGCAGGCTGAACACCGCGGACGGCACGAACAGCCAGGGCGTCACCGAACGCACGGTGTCGGCGGTGGGTGAATCCCCCAGCAGGGCAGCGGCGAGCCAGCCGCCCACCAGCACCAGGATGGCGAAACGCAGGAACCCGCGCGGCAACCACCGCGAGACCTGTGCACTGTTCGGGACTGACTTCTCCCACGGCTTGATTGCGAAGGGCACCGTGAGCAACAGAGCCGACACGACCGTGGCGGTGCCGGCACCGAAGAACGGCGCGGACACGAAGAGGTACATGGCGAACCGGCTTGCCGCACCGATGACGGCCCACGTCGCGGACTGCGCGGGAACCTGTTCGGGCTGGACGGCACGCAAGCGCTCCGGATACGAATGCACCGCACGGTCCTCGAGGGCAAGCCGCGCCACCATTGCCGCCCACACCGCCCAGCGGGTCACCGTCACATCGCCGTCACCCGCAATCACGGCGCCCGACAGGCCGTTCAGCACCTCGACCAGGGCCGACACCGCGAACATGGTTCCCACCGGACCCATCACGTAGTCGAGGAACCTCTCGCGCAGCGCAACTGGTGAGTCGTGCACGACCCGTCGCAACGGTCTCACCACGTTGCCGATCAGTGCGGGAGAGAGAAGCACCACCCAGATGCCGAGCAGGGTCCTGATGTCGGACCAGTCGCCGTAAGCCCCGTTGACTGCCGAGACGACCGTGAACGCGAGAGCGACGAGCGCACCCGACAGCGAGTCGAGCGTGGCCATCACCAGCACCGCCGCCAGCAGCCACGCAGCAGGGAGACCCACCGCATCACCCGTGTCGACAGCCCACGTGACACCGGCAACCACTGCCAACGGCCACAGCAGCAGGTACAACGGGCCGAACATCGCGCGGGCCCACGAACCGTCCACGAGGATGCGCGACCAGACCGACGAGTACGGTGCAACCCTTTCCGGCGCGTGCGAGAAGGTCGCATCGATGCGCTCCGTGCCGCGGCGCTGCCACCGTGACCTGCGGTCACCTGCTCCCGCGCGCGACGTTGCCCTCAGTTTCAACCGCTTGTCTGCCAACGTGGAGAGCCGGCCGGCGGATGCTTGTCCCGTCGGGGTGCCACCTGCCGCTCCGAGAACCGCAGCCGCACCTGCAGCCGACAGCGCAGCGAAGGCCGCGAGGGTGAATGAGATCCTCCGTGTGGTGTCGGGGTCGGATGCCGGCGCGTATGCGGTGCCCTCCGGCGGAGTGTTCCCGTTCGTCGCAAGCACCGGTGCCGCGGTGATGGCCGTGACCACGGTGTCATCGGTCGTGGCGCCGTTGGATGTCGTGGTGTCGACGGTTGACCCTGGGTCTGTCGACGGTGTGCTGTCCCCCGGCGAGCCCGACCCCGCGGACCCGACGGTGGTCACCGTTGCTGTTCCCGCGTCGGCCGTGCCGACCGTGGTGTCAGTGCCTGCACCAGTCGTCGTGCCGGCGGCAACGGTGGTGGTGGGCCCTGTCACCCCGGCAATCGAGGTGGGCGACGACGTTGACCCGGGTGTCTGCTGGCCGCCCACCGGGTTGGTCGTGGTGGGTGCGTCGCCCGCCGTCGTCGTTGTGGACGCAGCCGGCGCCGCAGCCTCGACCTCGACGGTGAGGATCATGTTTCGGCCGGTCTCGTTGGGCAGCCACGAACCACCCGAATCGAGGTACGAGACGAACTCAGGCGCGGGCTCGACGTTCGAGCGTGGCTGGTTCACCACCGTCATCACTTCCGTGGGACCGTCGCCCGCCCCGGCCGTTGCAACAATGAAATAGTCGGTCGACGCCGCGAGGACAGGCGAACCCACCACATCAACAGTCAGGAGTCCTTCGTACCCCTCGGCGATGCCGGCCGACCCCAGACTCGCGAGTCTCTGCCCCGGCACGCCGTTCGACAACGAATGAAGATCGAACCTGAGGGTGCGGGAGCCAACCGTGGACGGACCGGTGCGCGCCACCTGCACGGTCAGCTTCGTCACGCTGGTGCGCCCCTCGTTCGATGTGAACCGTTGCGCCAGCGGTTCCGTCGACACATCCGCGTACCGCGCACCGGGGCCCGACACCAACTGGTACGGATGGTCCACGGTGATGACAAAGTTGTTCCCCGGGTTGATGGCGGCGTTCCGGGGGTCCTCGTCGGGGCCACCGCATGCGGCCACCGCGAGACCGACAGCCAGTACGGCGATGCCGGCCCGCAGACTGGCGAGCACTGACGGTTTCCCCCTCACGGAACGAAGATTACCGAAGTCAGGAATCACGGACCGTGACGGCATCGGTCACCGACGGCCGACTGACATCACCCCCATATGCTCATGGCCGTGAAAGTGCGCGACATCGTTGCCTTCGTCCGCAACATGAAGAGGAACTTCTAGATGAACAGTTCCGCGTCGGTCGGGTGGTCACGGGTCGCCGTGGCGATGGGGCTGTTCGTTCTGTTCGCGGGCGTCACTCACTTCATGTCACCCGGGTTCTTCAACGACATCGTGCCGCCGTGGCTGCCCCCGTCGGAGTCGTTCTGGACGTATGTCAGCGGAGTGGCCGAGATCGTGATCGGCCTCATGCTCCTCGCACCCTCGACCAGACGAAAGGGAGCGATTGCTGCAGCATGGCTGTTCGTGCTGGTGTACCCGGCCAATCTCTACATGACATGGGACTGGCGCGACCGACCCGCCTCCGACCAGTTCGTGTCGTGGGGGCGCCTGCCGTTCCAGTTCCTCTTCATCTGGTTGGCGGTACGTGTTGCCCGGGCGCACGATGACCGTCCCCCGTACCCTGACGGGCTGTGAACCTCGTCCGCCGGTCCCTCGCGTCGGCATCCCTGCTGGCACTCGTGCTCCCCGCGTGCTCGGGCGGCGGGCAGTCCGCGGGTCAAGCGCCCGTCACCACATCACCGGCTGCATCCACCACCGTGGTGTCGACAACCACAACCGAGCCGCAGCTGTCCACCGCCGACGAACCGCTCGTGGAGTGCGACAACTCGGTGTTCCGCGAGGCGTTCGGCGAGAAGATGCGGATGAACCTCTGCACGGAGAACTGGGCATCGGGCAACAGTGACCGTGACACGTGGAACTGTCCCGACGAGGGCTGCCGCCAGGTGCGCCTGTACACGAGGGAGAACGGCGCGTGGCGCTCCACCGCCGTCTGCGACACGCGGTACCCGCTCACACTGTGGAAGGTGTCGTGCTTCCGCACCGACCTGCAGCCCGTCACCGTCGCCGACGTGCCCTCGCCGGCCATCCAGTGCCGCATCTGGCCCACCAACGTCGCGCTGCGAAACGTGTCGGAGACCGATTGCAAACCGCCGCAGAGCGTGATCGACGAGGCCACACGCGGCAGGTGCACGCGTTGGGTGGAGAACCTGGCCCTGCCGATCGAGAAGTGCGACTCCGGCCGGGTCGTGCGCATCGTGCAGAAGCGTCTCGATGCACTCGGGTTCGACACCGACGTGGACGGCTACCTCGGACCCGGTGGCGTGGCGGCCGTGATGGCGTTCCAGAGGACGAACTCGCTGATGGCCACCGGGCTGGTGGACCTCGCCACGTGGCGGGCCCTCTTCCCCTCGAACGAGGGCTTGAGGGGCACCGACACGGACGGCGACGGGGTGATCACCCCCGACGAGCTCTCCTGAGCGTCAGTCGTTGATGAACTGGTAGAGCGCGGCGCCCACGACGCCGCCGATGATCGGGAACACGAACATCGCCCACAGCTGGCCGAGTGCGTCACCACCCGCGTAGATCGCCATCGCGAACGACCGCGCCGGGTTCACCGACGTGTTGTCGACGGGGATCGAGATCATGTGGATCAACGCCAGCGTGGCACCGGCCGTGAGTCCGCCCATTCCGGCGGAGAACTTCGCGTGCCCGGTGGACAGCACCACATAGATGAGGACAGCGGTGAGGATGACCTCCACCAGAACCATGGCCGCGAAGTTGTACCCCTGGGGTGACAGCGCGTCCCATCCGTTCACCGCGAAGTTCGCCGTGGATGCGGTGAAGCCGCCCTTCACCCCGCCGGCGATGCCGAGGATCGCGGCACCGCCGATGGCGCCTCCCAGCAGCTGGCCGACGATGTACGTGGGCGCGAGTGCCGCATCGAGCTTCTTCGCCGCCACCATGCCGATGGTGACCGCTGGGTTGATGTGGCACCCCGACACCGGGCCGACGGCGTACGCCGCCACCAGCAGCGACAGGCCGAAGGCAAGCGACACCATCAGCACCTTGCCGTCGAAACCCGGCACGAGCACCGCGGTGCCCGGCCCCCCCATCACCAGCAGGAACGTGCCGAATGCCTCGGCAGCGAGCAGTTGTGACCTCTTCATTGGTCCCCCTTTTCTCGTGTGGTCCGTGACCACACGCTCTGTTCTAGCCATGCGTCGGGGGCCATTTGTGGATATTGACGCGCAAAAACCTTCCGTTCCCTCTCACAACCCACCGCTGTGCCGTCGGCATCGACGCTCCCGACCCTTATGGTGGGCACATGATCAGGTTCATGCGCCTCTTCCCTGCTGCCCTTCTCGTCGGCGGTGTGTTCGCCGTCCAGCCGCTGTCTCCCGCCCCGGTGGCGTCGGCCGCGAGCACCATCACTGCCACCTACAAGATCGGCTCGATCGAGACCGAGGCACCGCCGATGGGCTGCGTCACGAACTGCCCGTCGGTGAAGACCGTGACACCCGCCTACACCGCGCAGTCGAGCCTCGGCTCCACGCTCTCTGATGCCACCGTGGTGCGGACGCTCCAGGGCTGGAACGGCAGCTCCTACACCGACTCCGCCGGGTGCGCCATCGTCACCGGCGGCGGGCTGAAGTGCTGGGGCGACAACTCCAGCGGCCAGCTCGGTGACGGCACCCAGACGAGCTCACTCACCACACCGGTCACCGCCGTTCAGTCGGGATCACCCCTCACCGGCGTCACGGATGTGTCGATCTCCAGCCGCACCACCTGCATCGTCATCTCGGGCGCGGCAAAGTGTGTGGGGTCGGGTTTCGAGGATCCCTCGAACGCCTCCAGCAACATCAACAAGACCGAATGGACCACGGTGCAACCGTCGGGTGTGAGCCAGGTCATCGTCGGCGGCACGTGGGGCAACTATCTGAACACGCCTGCATGCGTGCTCACCACCGAAGGGAAACTGCGTTGCGGCAACATCCGCAGCCAGTCCGGATGGACGGAGGCGACGTACTCAGGCATCACCGACATCGAGCTGCTCAACATCACCAACACCGGAATGAACGTGTGCATCGCCGGCGCACAGTCGCTGTGTCTCACCTTCGACTCCGGGGTGTTCACAGTGTCCACCACCCTCACCAACCTCACCACCAGCGACGCCGTCTACGTGCAGCGCGAGATGAACCAGGCGCTGTGCTACTACTCCGGCGACACCATGTTCTGCGGCCCGACATCGTCCGGCGAGGTGAAGATGACGGCGGTCGGCGTCATGGAGAAGCCGAAGTCGATCTTCACCACCACGTCCGGCATGAGCAAGCTGTACTTCGTCCTCTCGAACGGCATCGTCTACACCGACGGCTGGTACTTCAACTGCAGCGGCTGTGTCTCGCCGAGCACCAGCATCCAGGTCAGCGCCATCGGTGCGTTCACCGCCTCGACCTCGTCGTCGTACAACTTCGCGCAGTCGATCCTCGCCTCCACGAACTCACCCAACATCATCCCGATGTCGGTGGAGACGGGCAGTCGCAACACCCGGACACTCGCACCCATCAAGGTCGTGACCGCAAACGGCACCCCGCTTTCGGGTACCTCCATCAAGTGGACCGCCCCCGACGTGCCGGGCACCCTCGGCAGCAGCGCCAGCAGCACGCTCACCTCGGATGCCGACGGTGCCGCGCGCTCCACCCTGGCAACCGGTCCGGTGACGTTCACGCTCACCGGCGGCACGGCCTCGAACGGGGCCATCCTGCAGGCCGCCTCCATAACCGTGATTGTTGCTGCATCGGGCACCACCACGGTCACCGTGCCCGATGCGCCCGCCATCATCTCGCGCACAGTCACCGTCCTGAACGCCGACGCCACGCCTGTCCCGAACGCCACGGTGGCTCTGCGCAACACGTTCCTCACGTACGCGTACCAGGGCTCCGGTGCCGGCACCAGCACCTGGGCAAGCCAGGCAAGGGACACCAAGGGGTACTTCGGCCAGGTCACGTGTGTGTACTGCTACGTGGCTGCACCGTCCTACATGACCGGTACCAACGGCTCGGTCACGTTCAGGTCGTTCACACCCGGCAGCCGGTCGGGCACATGGGATGCCGCCGTCACCTACGACGACGGTGACCTCAACCAGACCGTCAACGCGAACTTCGCCGGGGCGTCCAGTTCCGTCTCGATGCCGTTCATGGCAAAGGTGGAGGTCGCTGCTGCAGACGAGGACCCCGCCACATCCACGGTGGAGGTTCCCCTCGACAGCAGCGGCACCGCAACAGTGGAGGTGTCACTCGTCGACGAGGCCGGCACCCCTGTGGAGGGATTCACTGCAGCGGCCGAGGACGTCTGCTCCGAGATGGAGTCGGGTGGCCTTGCGTCGTCCACCACCAAGGTCACCTCCGTGTGCGGCAGCGTCGTTGCCACCTCGGTGGCGGGCACAACCAATGCAGGCCCGGTGTCGGCCTCCGGTGTGCGCAGTGCGGCGTGCAGCTCGGTCTCGTCCGCAACCACGGGCAAGAACGGCAAGGCCGTCTTCACCTTCTGCTCCACCAGCTCGAAGAAGTTCCGCATCCGCGGCAAGGGTGCCCTTGCCTCCCGCACGATCTGTGTGGTCGTCAAGGGCCAGCCCTGCGGGGCCACAACGGTGTCCTACCAACCCGGCGCGTCGTCGGGCACGAAGACCGCCGTCCCCGTGAAGACCGCGAAGAAGGGCACCACCGTCGCCGCACGCCGGTTCCTCGCGCCATCGAAGGGTGCAACGGCCACGTACCGTGCGAGCGGTACCTGCAAGATGCGGGGCACGGCGGTCGTCATGTCGAAGAAGTCCGGCTGGTGCGCCCTCTACATGACCCAGCGCAAGAAGACGAAGGTCAAGGGCAAGTGGACGGTCGTGAAGTCACAGAAGGTCGTGCGGATCCGCATCACCTGACCGAGGACCACGGATGCCCTCTGTCTCAGGCGAGACCGAGGCGCTCGAACTGCTCCGTCGGGGCCGACACCGACACCAGCGCCGACCTGAGCAGCTCCTCCGCGTCGCGCGCCACGGGGTCGTCGATGCGGTTCGCAGTCTCGTCGGGGTCCTCGCCGCGGTGGAACATGATCGTCTCGTACTGTGCCGCGTACGCCCAGAACGGAAGAAGGTCGCCCGCGCGGAACGGCTGGCGGATCACCGGCACGGTGCTGCCGGGCATGAAGTCGAGAGAGGCGCGCGCATCGGGCATGGGCATGCGCACGTCGGGACGTGATGCGATCGGCATCGTGCTCCACCGGTTCGACCACATCGAGTGCGGCGCGTTGTCCCCCGCCGGCCCGCGGGTGTAGCGCCACTCGTCGGTCACCAGCTGAACCTCGCGGCCCCACACACCCGTCAGCAGCCAGTCCCGCACCGACTGCGCCGCGCCCGACACCAACGGCTCCAGCGACCGTCCGTGCGTCACGTGCCCGGCCTCCACGCCGAACACCGAGGCGAGTGTGGCGTGGATGTCGGTGGAGGTGGTGAGCGCGTCAACGGTGCGCGGGGCAACTCCGGGCCACGCCATCAGCATCGGGATGTGACCGAGCGGCCTGTACACGGGGACGCCCGGCTTTCCCCACACGTCGCGGCCGTGCACGTCACGGTCCCCGAGGTAGTGGCCGTGGTCGGTGCACAGGATCACCGCAGTGTCGTCCCACGCTCCGGTCTCGTCCAGTGCATCGAGAACACGGCCCAGCCAGTGGTCGATCATCGACACCTTGCCGCCGTACTGCGCACGGATCTGGCGTGCGTCGCGCTCGTCGATGATCCCCTTGGCGAACGCGTCCACCGCGTAGGGCGGCCAGATGAGGTGCGGCCCCTCCCACGAGTCGTCGTAACGGGTTGCCCACTCCTCGGGGGTGTCGAAGGGTTCGTGCGGGTCGAACTCGTCGACGAACAGCATGAAACGCTCGCCCTTGGCCCGGTGCACGGGTGCATGTGTGGTGAGCCAGTGCGCGGCGATCCTCATGGTGCGCGGGCCGGGGAAGTCCTCCTCGCCACGGAACCACCCGCGCGAGTTGTCGTAGTGGGTGTGGCCGCGGCCGTACGACGGGGCGCCCAGCCAGCTCTCGTCGGGGCGCGTGCACCACGGGTCGCTCTCGTGGCCGCGTTCGTACGCCCATGCAGTGAAGTCGGTGTGGTAGTTCTCGCCGCCCACCTCGAACAGGTGCGGGTGGTCGGTGACCAGCTGTGTCACCACTCCCGCCCGCCGCAGCGATGCGGTGATGGGTTCCTCCCACAGCTCGATCGAACCCCACGGCTTCCACAGGAAGTCCCATGCACCGACGAGGATGTCGTGGCGGGCGGGGATGCAAGGCAACGAACCCGTGTGGTGGTTCGTGAAGCGCAGGCTGCGCGCCGCCAGCCGGTCGATGTTCGGCGTGTCGAAGTTGCGCCCGCCGTACGCGCCGATCTCGTGAAGGTTCAGGCTGTCGAGCAGCAGCACCACAACGTTGCGCGGCATCACCGGTGTTGCCCCCGCACTCATGGCTGTTCCCCCGCCGCCGTGCGGAACACCGCATCGCACCATGCGTTCACTTCCTCGCGCATCACGTCGTGGCTCCTCGCCAGCAGGTGGCCGTCACCGGGCATCACACGCAGCTCCCCGTGGCCGGCCATGGCGCGCACCACCTCGCTCGCATCGAGCGGGAGTATCTCGTCACGGTCGCCGTGGAACATCAGCAGCGGCCGGCCCTGCAGGCCGGGTGCCACCTCGCACCCCGCCGACTGCGTGGCGAACGTGACCACCCCGCACACCATCGCCGACAGCCCGACGGCGACGCGCACCGCCACCGCGCCGCCGAAGCTGTGTCCCATCAGCACCACACGCTCGCAGCCGGTGCCCACCATCATCTGCACCGCCGCCGCAGCGTCCACACAGCACGAGTCGAGGTCGTTCGGCTTGCGCCAGCTGATCCGCATCGACGGGATTCCCCGGGCCGAAAAATCCTCACCCAGCACCTGGTACAGGGCATCGCCCGGGCCCATCAGGCCGCCCATCGCGCCGCCCATCATCACCACACCCGACGTTCCGGCGGTGCCGACCGGCTCGTGCCAGAGGATGCCGAGCAGGCCGCGCCCTGTGTACATCTCGATGTGGCGCAGACCGGGAGCGAGCATCGCCTGCTGGCTCGCCATGATGCCGAGCATGTCGAGAGGTGTCTGCAGGGACTCCTCTCCCTCGCCCTGCTGGGCGTTCCCCCCCGCCATGTGGCTACCCTACTGAGCGGGATGGCCGCACCAAAGATCTCCGTCGACATGAGCGTCGAGACCAACCGCGAGATCGCGGGTCGTCTCGGTGTGGCGTGGCGCGAGATCCGCCGCGGCGCCGCGAACAACGCCCTGCGTCACCTCATCTTCGAGAGCGAGGAGTTCGCGATCGAACCCGGACAGATGGACACCCTCGAGAAGCTCGTGATGCACGAGTCCATGCGCATGGGCGAGCTCGCCGACGCGATGAAGGTCGACCCCAGCACCGCCACGCGTGCGGTGCAGAAGCTCATCAAGGACGGTCTCGCCGAGCGTGTCGCCCACGACGGAGATGCGCGCGTGGTGGTGGTGGGCCCCACCGAGCGCGGTCGCGCGGTGTTCCTCCAGGTCGTGGAACGCAGGCGACGGCTGGTGCTCCTCGTTCTCGAGCAGTTCGCAGAGGACGAGCGCGAGAAGGTCGCCGAGATCCTCGAGCGTTTTTCCGCTGCCGTCGACAGCGCCGTCAACGAGCTGTCGCAGCAACAGCACTAGGCCGGGGCGCATGGCCGACCGGAAGACCTTCACCACCGAGGCGCCCCAGTACGCCCAGCAGCTCTTCGCCGGCGCGGTGCGCATGACCCGCAACCGGGCCGACGCCGAGGACCTCGTGCAGGAGACCTACCTGAAGGCCTGGCGCGCCTTCGACAGCTACCAGGACGGCACCAACCTGCGCGCGTGGTTGTTCCGCATCATGACGAACACGTACATCAACAAGTACAACGCGGCCCAGCGCCGACCCAGCGAGACCGACCTCGACGAGGTCGAGGAGCTGTTCCTGTACCGCCGGCTCGGCACCATCGACCAGAGCCGCATGAACGCCTCGGCCGAGGACCAGATGATGGAGCTGTTCACCGACAACGAGGTGCGCGCCGCCATCGAGGAGCTGCCCGAGAACTTCCGCCTCCCGCTGATCCTCTCCGACGTGGAGGGCTTCGCCTACAAGGAGATCGCCGACATCCTCGACGTACCCATCGGTACGGTGATGTCCCGTCTCCACCGGGGAAGAAAGTCGATGCAGAAGCGGTTGTACGAGTTCGCCCGGGAGAGGGGCCTCGTGAACGAGGACCTCCTGCCGGACGAGGAACGCGCATAGGTACCACGGGAAAGGAGAGGGAACAATGGCCATGGACTGCACCGACACGCTCGAGGAGCTCCACCGTTTCCTCGACCAGGAACTCTCCCCCTCCCGCCGCGACGAGGTTCTCGGTCATCTCCGGGACTGCGTCGACTGCCAGCAGACCTTCGACTTCCACGGCGAACTGAAGCGCGTGGTGCGCGAGAAGGCCGGCAACGAGGAACTCCCACCGGGCCTGATGGACAAGATCCTCGGGTGTTTCGGTGAGGAATGGCTCGCTGGGTAGCCTGTTCCCCATGGTTGCTGCTGTCGTCTGGCATTTCTGGCTCGGTCTCGTTCTCTTCCTCGCCTCCGTCGGTCTGGTCGTGCAGAGCCTCATCGGGTACGTCGTGAAGGTCACGGCCACCAAGTACCCGAACCGCCAGCAGCGCAAGTCCGCGCGGAAGTAGGCACCCGTAGTGGGCGACGGGCAGCCGTGGATACCGGCGCGGGCCCCCCGCACCTCGCACCGCACCTGACGGCGCAGCTTCTCCCCCGCTGCACCTTCCCTCCCGCCGGCACCGCCGTGCACTGCGCCGTGTCCGGCGGCCCCGACTCCATGGCGTTGCTCGTGCTCGCCGCGGCGGCCGGCCTCGCGGTCACCGCTGTGCATGTCGACCACGGCATCCGCCCCGGGTCGGCAGACGACGTACGGTTGATCGAGCCCGTCGCACGTGCAGTGGGCGCCGAACTCGTGGTGCACACCGTGCGCGTGGAACCGGGCCCGAACCTCGAGGCGCGCGCCCGCGCCGCGCGCCACGGGGTGCTGCCCGCCCGCGTGATGACCGGTCACACCGCCGACGACCAGGCCGAGACGGTGCTCCTCAACCTCATGCGAGGCGCCGGCGCGCCGGGTCTCGCGGCGATGCGCCCCGGCCACGAACGTCCGCTTCTCGGCCTGCGTCGCAGCGAGACACATGCACTGTGCAGTGCGGCGGGAATCACCTGTGTTCACGACGTCACGAACACTGACCCTGCGCACCAGCGCAACAGGGTGCGCCACGAACTGCTGCCGCTCGTTGCCGACGTGTCGCGGCGCGACCCCGTGCCCATCCTCGTGCGGGCCGCCGACGTGATGCGCGACGACAACGACCTGCTCGATGAGCTCGCGTCGTCGATCGACCCGACTGATGCCCGCGCGCTCGCGGCCGCTCCTCTTCCCCTCGCGCGCAGGGCCGTGCGCAGGTGGCTGTCGGAGCCGTATCCCCCCGACCAGGCAACTGTGGAAAGAGTGCTGGAGGTCGCCAGGGGCCTGCACCCGGGCTGTGATGTGGGCGGGAACAGACAGATTCGTCGGTCCAAACAGCGCATGCACATCGTGAACCTGGGGTAGTTTCTTGGACGGCCTTTCCGCAGGGTTGCGGATGAGACGGCCGGGCCTGAGGAGTACGGATGCCACCGAAGTTGCGCGGGAAATGGGCCCTCGGCATCAAGCCCCGGAACTTCACGTGGGTCATCAAGGACCACCTCGCCATCTGCGAGAGGCCCGGTGGCTACGGCGACAACCACCGCCGGGTGCGGCGCCAGGAGGAGATCATCTGGCTGCGCGAGAACCACTTCGACCTCCTGGTCTCGATCATCGCGGCACCCCACAACCTGCACGCCTACGAGGAACTGAACCTCCCCTACCTCCACCGCCCTCTGGCGGGAACCGACGACCTCTCGGCCTTCCTGCGCTCCTTCTACAGGGAGCTGCGCGACCTGATGTCCTCCGGCCAGAAGGTGATCCTCCACGCCGAGGAGGTCGGTGACCGGCTGCTCGGCATCGTCGGCGGCTACATCCGCTGGAGTGGGATGATCGAGGACCCCTCGCAGGCCATCATCATCACCGAGCGCATCGGCGGCCGGCAGCTCGACACCTGGGCCAGAGAGCTCATCCTCGGCGTGCACGAGCTGCGCTGAACGTGCGCTGACGGCCGGGCTGCAATAGGTTCTCTGTCATGAAGGGACGCAGGGTTCTCGTCACCGGCATGGGTGGCGAGCTCGGCTCGCTGGTGGCCTCGATGGCCGAGCGCACCGAGTGGGCCGGCGACATCCTCGGCTTCGACGTCGACCCCCCTCGCCGCAACCTGCAGCGTTCGCGCTTCGTGCGGGTCGGTGCCACCGAGACCGAGCGCATCGCGGAACTGGTGGCCGGGTTCAACCCGCACGTCATCCTGCACGTCGGCGTGTGGGAACCGCACGCACGTCTCTCCACCGACGAGGCGCGTGCCTGCACGGAGTCCGTCGCCAAGGCCGTGTTCTCCGCGGCCCACGCCGCGGAGTCTCTCGAGACCACGGTGGTGCGCAGCGGAATCTGCATCTACGGCTCGAACTCGTGGTCGCCCGAGATCGCGGTGGAGTCCACTCCCCCGAAACCCACCAGCACCTACGGCCGCATGTGCGCCGTGATCGAGGAACAGGCCACCGACCTGCGCATCGCGAAGGGCGTGAACGTGTGCACGCTGCGTCTCGCGCCGGTGCTCGGTGCGCACGTGCCGAGCCCCCTCGGCCGTCTGCTGCGACTTCCCGCCGTGCCGGTGCACGGTCTGACGAACCCCGGTTTCACCGTGGTGGAGGACCGCGATGCCGCCACCGCGTTCATGCTGGGTGCCGAGCGCGACGCCGACGGCGTGGTGAACATCGTGGCGAACGGGGCCATCAGCGTGCTGCGTGCGCTGTCCATCGGACGCCGCATGCCGGTCCCCGCGTTCGGGCCCGCGTGGTGGTTCGCCCGGCGCATGAGCACCGTCGCCGGTGCACCGGTTCCCGACCACGTTGCCGAGCTGCTTCAGCACGGTCGCATGGCCGCCAGCAACGAGGCCGCGCACCTGCTGCGCTTCGCCCCGTCGCACACCACGAACCAGGTGATCCGCCGGCTGTACCAGTGGCCGTCGGTGGAGCGCATCCCGGCGCGGATGCAGGTGGCCTGATGCCCTGGGCGACCGCAACCGACGGCGTGCGCCTGCACTACGAGGTGATCGGCTTCGGCAAACGGCCACCGGTGCTGTTCGTGCAGGGTCTCGGTGCGGAGAAGAACGGCTGGAACCTGCAGCGCGCGGCGCTCGCGCTCCGCTGGCGCACGATTGCCCTCGACAACCGGGGTGCCGGCCGCAGCGAGAAGCCGGAGGGCACCTACGACCTCGAGCAGATGGCCGACGACGCGATCGCGGTGCTCGATGCCGCGGGTGTCGATGCCGCACACGTGGTGGGCCTCTCCATGGGCGGTGCCATCAGCCAGATCATCACCCTCAAGTACCCGCACCGCGTGCGCTCGCTCACACTCGTGGCCACGGCGTGCCGCAACCACGAGTGGCGCGAGGAGCTCCTGAAGTCGTGGGCCGACATCGCACGCACACAGGGCATGGGTGCGCTCGGCCGCGAGGCCGCACGCTGGACGATCGGACCACGCTCGTTCCGCCGCGTGCTGCCTGCACTCGGGTGGCTCGGGCCCGTGCAGCTGTTCAACCCCGCGCGCGCGTTCGTGTCGCAGGTGAATGCCATCCTCCGCACCGACGATTCCCTCTCCGTGGAACTCGGCAACATCTCGTGCCCCACGCTCGTGGTTGTGGGCAACCAGGACATCCTCACCCCGCGCGGCGACGCCGAGGAGATCGCATCCCTCATTCCCACCGCGGAACTCGTGGTGATCAGCGGCGGTGCACACGGTCTCACCATCGAGCATGCCGCCACGTTCAACCGCGTGCTGCTCGAGTTCCTGGGCAGGGCCGAGAAGGTCTGGGTGCCCCGCGGGAACGCGGCACTCGAAGCCGTCTGACGATGGACACAGTCATCATCGGCGCCGGGCTCTCCGGCCTCATGGCCGCGCGTTCCCTGCACGACTCCGGCCACTCCGTGACCGTGCTCGACAAGGGCCGCGGTGTCGGCGGGCGTCTCGCCACGCGCCGCATCGGTGAGGCACGCCTCGACCACGGCGCACAGTTCTTCACGGTGCGCAGCGACGTGTTCCGCTCCTTGGTGGACGGATGGTTGGCCGACGGGGTGGTGCGCGAGTGGTGCCGCGGCTTCGGCGAGCAGGACGGCCACCCCCGCTACGTGGGCAGTGAGGGAATGACCTCGATCGCCAAGCACCTCGCCCGTGGTCTCGACGTGCGCACCTCCACGCTCGCGTTCTCGCTGCGCCGCGAGGACGACCGCTGGCAGGTGCGCACCGACGACGGTGTCGACCACACGGCCGACAGGGTCATCCTCACCGCGCCCGTGGCGCAGTCGTTCTCGTTCCTCATGAACATCGGTCTCGAGTTGCCGGAGGCGGTGCGCGGTTCCGACTACGACCGCACGCTCGCGTTGCTCGCGGTGCTCGGCCCCGGCGCGAACGCGGTCCCCGCACCCGGCGGCGTGCAGAACCCCAGCGACGACATCCAGTTCGTGGCCGACAACATGGCCAAGGGCATCAGCCCCGTTCCCGCGGTCACGGTGCACTTCTCGCCGTCGTTCAGCGAGGAATGGTTCGACCGCGACCTTCCCGACATCCACGCCGAGATGCTGCGCCGTGCGGCACCGTGGTTCGGTGACGCGGAGGTCCTCGCATCAGAGCCGAAGAAGTGGCGCTTCGCCACACCCCGCGCGCTGCACCCCGACAGGTGCTGGGTTGCACCGAACGGTGAGGTGGTGATGGCCGGCGACGTGTTCGGCGGGCCGAAGGTGGAGGGTGCCGCGCTCAGTGGTATCGCTGCCGCGCGGGCCGTGACCGGCTGACGCACCCGGGGCGCAGCGCGTCAGCGTTCGACGGTGGAGAGCAGCTGCGCAGTCGATGCGCGCATCGCATCCGTGGCCGCACCGCGCGGCAGACGGTCGCACACCGACTCCGCGGCGGCCACGAAGTCGCGCGCACGGTTGATGGCGGATGCAACGCCACCGTTCGAGCGCACGATGTCCAGCACCTTCTCGCGCTCGGCGTGCTCGAGCGGCCGGCCGAGGATGCCGTTCAGTTCGCTTGCGGCCGCACCGCCGGCGGCCAGCGTGTGGAGCACCGGGAGCGTGTACACGCCCTCCTCCATGTCGTGGCCGGCGGGCTTGCCGAGTTCGTCGTCGGTGGCGATGATGTCGAGCACGTCGTCGACGATCTGGAACACCATGCCGTACGCGGTGCCGTACTCGGTGAGGAGGTCGACCGTCGCGCGGTCGTGTCCCGCCACCAGCCCGCCGATGCGCGCCGCGGTGGAGTACAGCGAGGCCGTCTTGCCGTCGATCGACGTGAGGTACGAGCCGATCGGCCGGGCCACGTTGTACGTGTGACGGAGCTCCTCGATCTGGCCCTCGCACAGACGGCCGATGGTGCGCGCGAGCAGGCCCGCCACCTCCGTGCCGAGCGACGCGGCGATCTCGGACGCGCGCGCGAGAAGGAAGTCACCCGCGAGAATCGCCTGCAGGTTGCCCCACTTCGCGTTCACGGTGTCGACACCGCGGCGGGTGGTGGCCTCGTCCATCACGTCGTCGTGGTACAGCGAACCGAGGTGCACGAGCTCGCAGCTGATCCCGCCGAGGATCGCCTCCTCGCTCGCGGGGCCGTCGTTGCCCACCACCGACGAGACGATTGTCATCACCGGGCGCAGACGTTTGCCCCCTGCAGATATCAGGTGTGACGCAATTTCCGTGAGGTATGCATCGGGTGTGCGCACGGCATCCAGCAACGCCTGCTCCACCCGTCGCCGGTCGGCGTCCATGGTGGCGAGACCGAAAAGGGGCGACGTCGACACGGCCTCAGACTACGGCCGGCTCCGCGGCAAACAGAACGTCCCGGGGGCGTGACGCAAGCCTCTCCCTGCCCACCCCGCCGATACACTTCCGTCAAGTATCCACCGATTCCGCAAGGGATCCCGGCAGAGGGTGGCCGACATGTTCGAACGCTTCACCGACAGGGCCCGCCGCGTGGTTGTCCTCGCCCAGGAGGAGGCCCGCCTCCTCAACCACAGCTACATCGGCACCGAGCACATCCTCCTCGGCCTCATCCACGAGGGCGAGGGAGTCGCCGCCAAGGCACTCGACTCGCTCAGCATCTCGCTCGACGCGGTGCGTGCCCAGGTCGAGGAGATCATCGGCCAGGGCGGCTCGTCGCCGTCGGGTCACATCCCGTTCACGCCGCGCGCGAAGAAGGTGCTCGAGCTCTCGCTGCGCGAGGCACTGCAGCTCGGCCACAACTACATCGGCACGGAGCACATCCTCCTCGGCCTCCTGCGCGAGGGCGAGGGCGTCGCCACGCAGGTGCTCATGAAGCTCGGCGCCGACCTCAACAAGGTGCGCCAGCAGGTCATCCAGTTGCTGTCGGGCTACCAGGGTCCCGGCGCCAAGGGCGAGGGCCAGACCGCGCAGGGTTCGGGTTCGTCGTCGAAGGAGGAGCAGGGCGAGAAGGGCGGCAGCCAGATCCTCGACCAGTTCGGCCGCAACCTCACCCAGCTCGCCCGCGACAACAGCCTCGACCCCGTCATCGGCCGTGCGCGCGAGCTCGAGCGCGTCATGCAGATCCTCTCGCGCCGCACCAAGAACAACCCGGTGCTCATCGGCGAGCCCGGCGTCGGCAAGACCGCCATCGTCGAGGGTCTCGCGCAGCGCATCGTGGAGAACAAGGTGCCCGAGACTCTCCACAACAAGCAGCTCTACACGCTCGACCTCGGCGCACTCGTCGCCGGTTCGCGCTACCGCGGTGATTTCGAGGAGCGCCTGAAGAAGGTGCTGAAGGAGATCAAGACCCGCGGCGACATCATCCTCTTCATCGACGAGATCCACACGCTCGTCGGTGCGGGCGCAGCCGAGGGCGCAATCGATGCCGCCAGCATCCTGAAGCCCATGCTCGCGCGCGGTGAGCTGCAGACCATCGGTGCCACCACCACTGACGAGTACCGCAAGCACCTCGAGAAGGACCCCGCACTCGAGCGCCGCTTCCAGCCGGTGAAGGTGGAGGAGCCCACGGTGGCACTCACCATCGACATCCTGAAGGGCGTGCGCGACAAGTACGAACAGCACCACCGCGTCACCATCACCGACCAGGCCATCGTTGCCGCGGCGAACCTCGCCGACCGCTACATCAGCGACCGCCACCTGCCCGACAAGGCCATCGACCTCATCGACGAGGCCGGTTCGCGCCTGCGCATCAAGCGCATGCAGACCCCGCCCGACCTGCGCGAGATCGAGAACAAGATTGCCGAGGTGCAGGAGGGCAAGCGCAAGGCCGTCGAGGACCAGCGTTTCGAGGAGGCCGGCCGCCTGCGCGACCAGGAGCGCCAGCTGCTCGAGGAGAAGGCCCAGAAGGAGGCCGACATCCGCGCCAAGGGAATCGACCTCTTCGACGAGGTGGACGAAGAGGCCATCGCCGAGGTGCTCAGCATCTGGACTGGAATCCCGGTGTACAAGCTCACCGAGGAGGAGACCCAGAAGCTCCTCAACATGGAGAACGAGCTGCGCCGCCGCTACATCGGGCAGGAGGACGCGGTGAAGGCCGTGTCGCAGAGCATCCGCCGCACGCGTGCCGGCCTGAAGGACCCGCGCCGTCCGAGCGGTTCGTTCATCTTCCTCGGGCCAACCGGCGTCGGCAAGACAGAACTCGCCAAGACGCTTGCCGAGTTCCTGTTCGGTGACGAGCAGGCCCTCATCACGCTCGACATGTCGGAGTACATGGAGAAGCACACCGTCAGCCGTCTCGTGGGTTCGCCCCCCGGCTACGTGGGCTACGAGGAGGGCGGCCAGCTCACCGAGGCCGTGCGTCGCAAGCCGTTCAGCGTGGTGCTGTTCGACGAGATCGAGAAGGCGCACCCCGACGTGTTCAACACGCTCCTGCAGATCCTCGAGGAGGGCCGTCTCACCGACAGCCAGGGCCGCACAGTCGACTTCCGCAACACCGTGCTCATCATGACCTCCAACCTCGGCACCGCCGATCTCCGCAAGGCGAACGTGGGCTTCAACAAGGCCGACGAGGCCATGTCGTACTCGCGCATGAAGAACAAGGTCACCGACGCGCTGAAGACGCACTTCCGTCCCGAGTTCCTGAACCGCGTCGACGACATCATCGTCTTCCGCGAGCACGGCCGCGAGGAGATCCTGCAGATGGTGGATCTCATGATGCGCCGCACCGCCGGACAGCTGGAGAGCCAGGGCCTCGGCATCGAACTCACCCAGGCCGCAAAGGACCTCCTCGCCGAGATCGGCTACGACCCGCAGCTCGGTGCGCGTCCGCTGCGCCGCGCCATCCAGCGCAACATCGAGGACGTCCTGTCCGAGAAGATCCTCTACAAGGAGTTCGCGGCGGGGCAGATCATCGTGGTGGACACCGAGGACGACCCCGAGAACCCCGGCAAGAAGCGCTTCGCGTTCCGTGCCGTCGAGGGCTTCCAGGTGCCCGAGGGAACCGTCCTCGCCGAGACCACCGACGGCGCCGACAACGGCGAGTGACCTTCCGGCGCCCCGCACGCGCCGTCGCCCTCGCGGCGGCGTGCCTCATGCTGGTGTCGTGCCGTGTCGACACGAATGTGGCACTGCACATGAAGGGCAACGGCTCGGGCCGTGTCGTCGTCACCGTCTCCGCTGACGCCGCGGTGGTGAAGGCTGCACCGGGGCTCGCCTCCGACGTGCGCAACGACGACCTCACGGCGGCCGGCTGGAAGACGACCGGCCCCGACGAGACAGAGGACGGTGGTCTCACCGTGTCGTTCGAGCGGGCCTTCAGCAACCCGGAGGAGGCCACCGCGGTTCTCGCCCAGGTGAACGATGTCCGCGGGCCGTTGAAGCAGCTGGCGGTCGTGCGCGAGGGCAAGGAGTCCAACAGCACGTTCACGCTGTCGGGTCGCCTCGAGGTGAACGGCGGCCTCGAGGCCTTCGCCGATGATGCCGCGCTGAAACTGCTCGGCGGTGCACCGTACGCAAGCCAGGTGTCGACCACCGGACAGGACCTCGGCAGGATCCTCGGAATCACCTTCGAGGCACACATGCCCGGCACCGTGAAGTCCACCACCGGGAACCAGACAGAGGGCGTCATCTCGTGGCGGGTGCCCACCGACGGCACCCCCACCGACGTCGCCACCGTCACCAACAACGTCGACATCGCCGCCAACATCGCCCGCGTGGCCAAGTGGGCGGTTGCGCTCCTGTTCGTGCTGTGGGTGGGCGCAACGCTGGTGCTGTCCGCCATGGTGGCGGTGCGGCGCCGCAACGCACCCCGGCCCTAGGGTTCCCGCGTGGCCAAGCTCAGACTCATCCATCGCTGCACCGAGTGCGGCTCGTCGCACCCGAAGTGGTCGGGGCGGTGCAGTGCGTGCGGCGCGTGGAACTCCCTCATCGAGGACGTCGAGGGCCCCGACGAGGCCGGCGTCACGCTGGCCGCCGGGCTCGCGCTCGTTCCCGCGGGAGTTGCCACCCCCATCGACCAGGTCGACGGCAGCGTCGGCCGGCCCGCACCCACGCACATCGACGAGCTCGACCGTGTCCTCGGCGGCGGCATCGTGCCCGGTTCGGTCTCGCTGCTCGGCGGCGAACCCGGCATCGGCAAGTCCACCCTGCTGCTGCAGCTGCTCGCCGCGTGGCGCGGCACGACTCTCTATGTCACCGCCGAGGAGAGTGCGCAGCAGGTGCGCGGCCGGGCCGAGCGGCTCGGCGCGCTGCGCGACAACCTGTGGCTGCTGCCCGAGATGTCGCTTCCCCACGTGATCGCCGCGATCGACCGCGTCAACCCCGAGCTGGTGGTCATCGACTCCATCCAGACGGTGGTCGACCCCGAACTCGGCAGTGCGCCCGGTTCCGTGGCGCAGGTGCGCGGGTGTGCACATCGCCTCGTGCAGGAGGCCAAGCGGCGCAACCTTCCCGTGGTGCTCGTGGGTCACGTCACGAAGGAAGGCGGCCTCGCCGGCCCGCGCGTGCTCGAGCACGTGGTCGACACCGTGCTGTCCTTCGAGGGCGAGCGTCACCACGCACTGCGCATGATGCGTGCCTCGAAGCACCGCTTCGGCCCGTCGAACGAGCTCGGTCTCTTCGAGATGACGGAGCAGGGTCTCGTCGGCGTGCCCGATGCGAGCCGACTCTTCCTCGCCGACCGCCGCAGCGGTGCGGCCGGCTCCGTGGTGGTGCCCACCATCGAGGGCCAGCGACCGCTGCTGGTGGAACTGCAGGCACTCACCAACCGTGTGCAGCCGGGCGTGCCCGCACGGCGCAGCGCCCAGGGCGTCGACCACGGCCGGCTCAGCATGCTCCTCGCGGTGCTCGAGCGCCGCGCACGTGTCGACCTCTCGGCACACGAGGTGTATGCATCGGTGGTGGGTGGTGTGAAGCTCACCGAGCCGGGCGCCGATCTCGGTCTGTGTCTCGCGCTCGTCAGCGCGGCCAGCGACACGCCGCTGTCGTCCGACCTCGTGGTGATCGGCGAGATCGGTCTCGCAGGTGAGGTGCGCCAGGTGGGCCACACCGGCCGGCGCCTCGCCGAGGCGGCCCGTCTCGGCTTCACGCGCGCGGTGGTGCCCGCCACCTCCGCCCCGAAGGTGGACGGCATGTCGGTGCACAAGGTGGGAACCCTGAACGAGGCGCTGGCCGTGGCCCACCTGGCGGGCTGAGCCCCGCAGCACAGCCATTAGGCTCGCCCCATGGCCGAGTCACCGAACCGCGTGGTCACCGTGAACGGCCGCAAGCGCCGGCCCTGGGCACTGCAGTCGCGCGAGAAGTTGCTGAACGCCGCTGCCGACGAGATCGCCGAGGTCGGTTTCGAGAAGGCCCGGCTGGTCGACATCGCGAAGCGTGCCGGCATGACCGCGGGCTCGGTGTACACGTGGTTCGAGAACAAGGAGGACCTCTTCCGCGCCGTGCTGGAGGACGCACTCGAGGCACAGTTCCTCGGCAACGCCGTGGCAGTGGACGATGTCCCCTACATCGAGCGCACATCGTGGCTGGTGGAGATGGGCACCCTGGTGCTCCGCAACCACGAGAACGCGGGGCCCACCGCCGCACAGAGGCTGCTGATCGAGTCGTACTACGCCTCCTGGCGCAGCGAGGGAGCCGCCGCGAAGCTGCTCCCGCGCCTTGAGCAGCACGTCGACCTCTACGTCTCCATCATCGACCGCGCCAAGCAAGCAGGTGAGATCCGTGGGGACCTCGACACATACGCACTCGCCATGGTGTTCGCGGCCATCCCTCTCGGCCTCTCGTTCATGAACCTCGCCGGCATCGAGCGGGTGAACGACAGTGCCCTCATCCCGCTGGTTGCGGGTGTCGCCGAGGCCGCACGGCCGTCAAAGAAGTAGGCGTCAGCCCGCGGGTTCCCCCACCCTCGTGAGCACCGGGTTCGCAGGCGAACCGGTGCCGATCCACAGTTCGGGTTCCATCGGCCCGTCACCGATCGACGACGGCAGCAGCATCGACCTGTAGCGCTGCGTGCCGGCGGTCGAACCGCCGATCTCGGGAACCACGGCAGTCACCCTGCCGCCGGTCACCACCAACCCCACGGCACCGCTGCCAACCGTGCGACGGGCGGTGAAGGTTCCGTCGAACTGCAGGGGCGTGCGCGACAGACGCTGCGTGCCCGGCCGAGCGAACGCGTCGCGCTGGTTCACGGTCCAGCGCGCCACGGATGCGTCGCGCGGCGCCGACGCAGGCACGTCCACCGCGAACCAATCCTCCAGGCCCACGGTGCGGGCGATGTCATCGGTGTCCCCGTCGGCGTCCACCCACCGGTCGAGCCGGCGTGCCTCACCCACCGCGGCATCGCACCCCGATGCCAGCGTGGTCTCTCCCTTGTCCCACCACACGGTGCGCACCGGTCGTGACGGGCACGCCACCTCGGGGTTCGTGCCGTCGAGTTCCCACCCCGGGTCGAGACCGGTGGCTGCCATCACCATCGGCAGCACGTCGAAGCCCTGCACCGGGCAGTCATCCGTGCGGCCCGCCGCCTGGTCGGGCCACTTCACGAACAGCGGAACCCTGTAGATCTGCTCGAGCGTGTGCGCGTTCGAGGGGTCGATGTCCTTGCGCTTCGACTCCCCCGGCTCGAACGCGATGCCGTGGTCGGCCGTCACGATGACCATCGTGCGGTCCCAGTTCGCCGACCGGCGCAGGCTCGTGACGAGATCCAGCACCAGTGAGTCTGTTGCCGCATACTGCGCGAGGAACGCCTGGTACTCGTCGCGCACGCGGTCCTCCACCTCCGCGCTTCGCTTGTCGGTGGTGATCGCCGTGGCCGACCGCATGTCGGGGGTGAGCTGCCACGGGCGGTGCGGCAGCAGCACGTGGGCGAAGTGGAACGTGGGCACCGACGACCGCGCCGCGCGCGCGGTCATGCCCTCCACCACCGGCACCTGCGACACCGCGCCGCCTCGCTCCCAGCCGGTCACCGTGTTGCGCTTCGTCTCCACCAGAGTCTCGTCGGTGACATCGTCGTCAGCGGCAGGCAGCGGCACCGACGTGGTCGGTGCAGCAACGTCCGCGTCGATCCCCTCCTCCTGTGCACCGAAGCCTCCCCACCCCTCGTCGATGGGTGGGAGCCCCTCGCGCAGTCGCGGGGGCAGCAGCTTGTGGCCGAGCACCACCCGGGTGTCGCGCAGGAACTGCGCCCAGTCGGGCCCGCGTCCGTCGGGCACGGGCAGTGCGTCGTTCAGCAGGTCATCAGCCGTTCCCGGGGGCACGGTTCCCCCGTTCGCGATCTCGTCATTTCCCGACACCGACACCGTGGCGCATGCCTCCCGCGGGCACAGCGCGGTGGCGATCTCGTGCACGTCCATCGAGCGCCGGCCGTACATCAGCGAGAACACGTTGCGCCGGTGGTTCCAGTACGTGGGGGCACGGCCGGTCACCGGTTCGCGGCCCGTGAGCATCGCCGGCACCGCATCGACAGTGGTCTGCGACAGCCCAAGGGTGTTTCGGTACCAGGTGGCTGATTCTGCGAGTGCGGCGAACCCGGGGAAACGCGCCGCGTTGATGCCGCCGTCGGTGCGCAGCAGCGGCCACAGCGGTGCCTCGTCGAGCTGCAGCCACACCACGCTCACATCGGCGGGGTCGGTGACACCGACCGCCGCCAACGTGGTGGACGGCGCCGACACCTCCACCACCTCCGCCTCCGCGGTGAGGATCACGCCCTGCGACGACACCACGAACACTGCGAGCACCACCGCGGCCAACGGTGATGTCCACGAGAGCCACGTACGCACGGCGGCGAACCGTTCGTGCAGAACCCCCACCGCGGATGCGAGCGCCACCACCAGCACCGCCCACACCGGCCAGGCCACATTCACTCCCCGCAACAACAGAGCCGACAGCGGCAACGCAGCAACGGCGGTCACGGCGACCCGCGCCGACATCTGCGCACGCACCGGCGCACGTGCCACGACAAGGTCAACCAGCAGCAGCACCGCCGGCGGCACCAGCAGCACCGCAAGAGCGAACAGCACCACGGGTGACCCCTCGATGCGTGCGGAGGTGAACACCGCGTTGTTCGCGCCGTACAGCTGCAGCAGCGGCTGGGCCAGCCCGGCGGTCAGCAGGGTGACATGCGTGGCGGTGCGCCGCACCGCCTATCCCTCCGCGGGAGCGCCGTCCTCGGTCATCCCCTCGTCCGCGGGCACGGCGTCCTCGGTGGCCCCCTCCTCGGCGGGCGCCTCCTCACTCGGCACCAGCTGTGCCCAGATGGAGTCAACGTCGGGGATGTTGCACTTGGTGGTTGCCGCGCCGGCGTTCGCGAACTCGTCACGCGACAGACGGCGCAGGATGGTGATGGCATCGTTCAGCGACGCTCGGTTCTCCAGCTGCATGTTCACGGCCTGGATTCCGGCCTCGCGGCCGTCCTCCACCTGAAGGGTGGAACGTGTCCAGTTGAGCGCGTTCTGCCAGGTGTCGATGAGGCCGATGAACTTGTCGAGGCACTCGGTGGTGTTCGGCGACGACACCAGGCCGGCGCGTGCCGTGGACGATGCCAACGTCTTGCGCACGTCGAGGTAGTCCTTCTCCTTCGTCTGCTCGTTCTCGAGCGCCTCATCGAGCAGCACGCCCTGCTCCGCAATCGCGGTGCCGTACGCCCACAGGTCGTTCGAGCGCTGGCCGAGCAGCTCCACCGCGGTGGAGGCTTCCGCGATGGTGGATGACCAGTGCTCCACGATCGCGTCGACGCGCGCGCCGCGGCGCTCCTCACCGAGACTGTCCTGCGTGCTCTTCAGGGTGGCGTACGTGGCGGTGCCCGCAACAATCGCCGTGGAGAACACGGTGACCAACGAGTTGATCATGGTGCTGCGGTCCTTCGCGATCTTCTCGCGACGACGCTCGCGGCGGATCATGCGCATGAACCAGATGCGCCGCTTGGTCTCGGCCACCTCCTCGGCGGCGTCGAGAGCCGCCTCCTGGGCGAAGACCTCGTTCTCCACTGCGCCGTCGGCCGGCTCGTCGCCGGGCGGGGGCGGAAGCGGTGTGTCCGAGTTGTCGCTCATGCCGTCGACACTAATTCAACGATGGCTCGGCCCGATTCCCCGTCACTTCACCACGTCCACCACAACCACGGCGGTACGCGGACGGGAACGCTTGGGCGTCACCTTCACGGTCACCTTGCAGCTGCCCACCCGGGCCCCGACGAGGCTGGCTCCGCTCAGAGCACAAGCGCGGCGGTGCTTCTTGGGCACCGTCACCGAGATTTTTGCGCCCTTCGGCGCGACCAGGCGCGCGTGACGAACAAGTGTGCGGTACCCCACGGACTTGCCCTTCTTCAGTCGAACGTTCACCTTCGAGGTGGTCGCACGCTCGACCGCCGCGGCCACCGCCACCGCCGAGCCGTCCGGAACTGCACCCGCAACGGTGGTCTCGGTCGGCGCACCAGTTGCACCGGCGGGCGCCGACGTCGCGCCGGGCGCGACTGCCGAGCCGGGCGCCGAAGTCGCGCCGGGGGCCACGCCGGTCGCGGGGGCCGCGCTGGTCGCAGGGGCGGCGACCGAGGTTGTTGCACCCAGCGGAGCACGGGTACCGCCGATCACACCGCCGAGTCCCGTGGCCGCACGAACGTTGAAGTCCTTGCCGAGGTTGCGCGGGTCCCGTCCCAGTTGACCAGCCGAGTTCCACCCGAAGCACAGCACGGAGGCATTCCATGTCTGGATGCAGTGGGTCGTGTTCCCCTGCCAGGAGACACCCTCAATGGTCATTGCGTCCGTGGACCCGTCCGTCACCGCGTAGGGCCAATCACGCAACACACCGTCGAGCCTGCCCCAGCACCACGCAGTTCCTCGGTCGTCAACGGCACACATCGTGGAGGGAAGAACGTCGACCGACACAGCTGCCCGGTGGCTCCACACCGTCACGCGCTGGGGAGCCGGGAGGATGGTGCCACCTGCCGGGTACTTGCCCCAGCACCAGATGCGACCGTCGGACAGTGCGGCGCACGCAGTCTCGTCCTCCATGTCAATGTCCACTGCGGGCTGCTGGAGACCCACCCGCACCGGCCGTGGCGTGTCTGCCTGAGGTGCGCCACCGAGCAGTCCCCAGCTTCCCCTGCCCCAGCACATCACATCACCGTCTGCTTCGACAGCACATGCATTCTCGCCCGACAACTCCACCTGGCGCACAGCATTGAGGTTGGAGATCAGGTACGGCCCGTTCCCGCCGGCTGCGGGCCGGTACTCACCGAGAAGTGCCGACGTGGCGGATCCCCAACATGCCACCCGCCCGTCGGTGCTCACCGCGCAGGAGGCCCAGATGTTCGTCGCCACGTCCGCGGCAACAAACGGAAGATCGACCCGCGTCCATGTCAACCACTCGTACGACGCTGTGGGACTCACCTGGCGGTTGACGTTGTGGCCGGTGCAGTACACCTCTCCGGCCGACACCACGCAGCGATGTGACGCATCGATTGCCACCGCAGTTACCGGCGCGGGCGTCGGCGGTGTCACCGCGGTCGGTACGTACTCAATCCGGAGTGACACCGGCCCTGTCTTGATTGTTCCCCAGCACATCAGCGAACCGCGCGATGTGATCGAGCAGAACTGGTTGGTGCTCTTTGTCAGCGCAACGGACGCCTGCTCGCCGGGCAGTCCCTCTGCATCTGACGGAAGAATCCGGGCCAGGACGTCCTGCGACGGTATGGCCACATTGCGGGTCTCCTCACCCCCGCTTCCGCACGCCGCAACCACCAGCGACACCAACGCGACAAACACGACACTGCGCTTCATATTCTTCCTCCTCCAGGAGTTGTGGAACGGCTCATGTGACGAACCGGCACTGCTCCAGAGTTCCCGACAACAAAACTAGTTTGTCCGTTTCAGGCAACTCTGACCAGCAGAACAGAGCGCACAGTCCCTGATTTCGTCGCCACGCTCACGGTCAACGTGCAGTTGCCCTTGACCCTGGCTGCGACGACTCCGCCCTTGACGGCACATGCCTTGCCCTTGGTTCTCCAGGAGACCTTCCCCTTGCCGGGAACCTTCAGCAGTGCCGTGGCCTTCCGCGATGACCCCTTCTTCATCGTGATCCATGGCCGGACCTCGATCGACTGGTCCGAGGCGCGAGTGACGTCAGAGTCAGGCACCACCACGAATCTGTATGCCGTTCCCGCAACCAACCCCTTGACCGTGCACGTGTCCGACGTGGTGCTGCACGACTTCCTGCCGTCGACACTGCGCACGGTGTGTCTCCCGTCGGCAACCGGACGGAACCGGACGGTGGCCGCACGGTCACCTGCTGTGACCGAGAGAACTGACACCCGGTCCGCCGAGACCGGAGCCCCCGCTCCTGCGCTTATCGCCTGGGGAATGAACGCAGGATTGACCGGGTCCGTTCCGGCTGAAGGGGACGAAGTGGCATCAGGTGCGGGACGTACTGACGGCGCGGGCTCCGGCAGGTCTTCTCCTGCGGGCGGCCGCAACCTGGAGTGATTCACCACGGTGACAAGCGAACCCCCGGGCGTGAGCCTCACCACACCGGATGCAACAACCGACGGCGAGATCGGCTGGGGTGTCCACAGACCGCTCACGATGCCGTCCGACGTTCCGACCAGCCGGGCAAGAGACATCTCCGCAGGACCCCACGACCCGATGACCTGCAGGGTCCGGGCGTCAACTTCGGTCGCATTCGCCGCACCGACAATCATCCGCCCGTCCACGAATGCCACCGAAGACGGGTAGGGAATCTCGACCTCGCCGACATGACGCAGGGTCGCGGCATCAAACACGTGGACGGCTCCGTTCCAGATGGAATACACCTTGCCGTCATGCACCGTCGGCGTCCCGGAAGCACCGGTTCCGGCAATGATCTCTGCCTCGGTCACGGCGCCGGTTGCGAGGTTGACCCGCAGCATCGGTGGAACATCCCCCTCACCGAACCCCTCACCCATGACGTAGAGATGTCCATCGGAAACGACACCCTCACCGAGGCCGAGAGCTCGACCATCGGACCAGCTCTCCACGACCGCGGTACGGGCGCGGGACTCAGCATCAAAGACCGCCAGCGATGTGAGTTCGGACCGGGCATCCCACAAGGAAAGCGCGAGGTGCTCGGCATCACCCCTCACGTCCCAGATGTACTTGCCGGGATACTCGAGCCGCCACTCGCTGTCGCGTGTCCCGGTTCCGAGGTGGTACCGATCGACCCAGCTGCCGTCGTATCCGTTCACGTCGGAGGCGCTCGCAAGGTAGAGCCACTTGCCCACGACACCGAATCCCGACACGGAACGGTCTTCCAGCTCTCTCCCGAAGGACATCCCCACGGGGGCTCCGTCCTTGTCGGTGACCAGGACCGGTCCGGTGTGGAACGCGCCGTAAAGAAACTTCGTCCCCCTCCCGGCCACGAATGTCCGGTCAAGACTGTCGAACCGGAACACCTGCAGGGGGAAAGGATCGGTGTACGCAGCGGTGAACGGCGTCTGGCTCGCCTGAACCCGGCCGGTGCGGTCGACCACAACCGAGTACGTGTACTTCTGTCCTTCCACCGGCTTCATCCTCCCGACCAGGAGGAAATCGCTGCCCCACGGTGCGACCCACTCCACGGCTTGGTTCCCGTCCCGACCCTGGACATTCCCTCTCCAGTTGACAGGAGAAGCGGAGGCGGCATCGAACACCCGGAATGTGTCGACCATCTCGCCCGATGGACCGGTCTCGGCGACGTGCACCATCACGCTCCCGTCATTCACGGCGTAGTGAACCTTTGTCTCGTCACCCACGGAGAACGGCAACGCCGGGGCGGGGAACGGCAGTACCGCACCGGTTGTGGCATCGAACTTCACGATCCGACGTCCGTCGGGGCCCAGTTTCCCGAACACCCAACCGGCCGAACCCTCAACGACAACCTTCGACACAACACGTCGGTCCACTTCCGACGTTGCGAAATACGGAATCGCTGCATTCACCGAGTCGAGATAGCCGTCCTTCTGCATGGTTGTGAGGTCAATCGAGAGCAATGCCGGCACCCCGTTGCCTCTTCCGTTCGAAGCCATCACGATTCTGTTGCCGAGGAGCACAGGGTGGTTCACACAGCCGTACAGATTGGGATCGGGCTCGAGTTCCGCCTTACGACGCCCGGTCGTGCCGTCGAGCACCACAAGTCGCGGACAGAGAGCGTCGATCACTGCCCCATCGATCTTTGTCATGCCGTTCACCACAGCCAGAAGATCGGATCCGTTCGGATGGTTCGCCACCCACTCGACTGCGTCTATGCGAAATCCGAAGCGAACTGCCGCCACGTAATCGAGGCCGAACGTGGAATCCACGGAGCCCGAGTTCGTGACCCGAAGCAGCGTTCGGGTTTCACTGGTCCCGTTGAAGGGTGCCATGCGGCCGGCGAGATACCAGCCGCCCTCCCCGTCCGGTGTCACTGACCTGATGTCACCGTCAATAACCGGGAACGACGCCGGGACCGATTCGTCGGTGGGGTCTGACGATTTCAGCATGAGTGCACCGCCCGTCCACAGGCCCTCGAAGGTCGGGTCCCCGGAGAACACGACCGCCCGCTGTGCCTCTTCGGACCATCGGATGTCGTACGGTCCCGCATTCGTCGCGGCGAACGGCAGGCCGTTGTTCGTCACCGAAAGGGCGATGTTGCGCGACGGCTCAACTGAGTCGCCTCCACCGCCGCACGAGGCCGCGACCAGCGACACCAACACCAACAGGGCGATCCTGCGCTTCATCTTGTTCCTCCCTGGGGACGTTCCAACAAGGTGTCTGACGGTACGGACACGCCTTCGGGTTCCCTGACACGAAGAAACTAACCCTGGCTTGGGCCGGGGGGATTGCTCTGGCGCGCTCGGAGGGACTTGAACCCCCAACCTTCTGATCCGTAGTCAGATGCTCTATCCATTAAGCTACGAGCGCCTGTTTGCAGGACTTTCGAGTGTACCTACAGGTCCCAGGGGCTCCACCCGCCCGAACGCCTGTACATCTGCAGTGCGGCACGGGCGTTCACCTCGGCGTCCAGCAACTGACTGGCCTTCGTGACCCCCATCTGCTTCAGCCACGGCTTGTGCGCCCACCAGTTGATCTGGAACAGGCCCACGCAGCACCAGTTGTAGGCGGCGGCGTTCAGCTTGCTCTCGCGCTTGGCAAGGGCGATTGCCTTCGCCTCCAGACGGGCGGGGAACACCTCGCGGATGATGGCAGCCGACCGGGCGCGGGTGTACCTCTTCTTCGGGGCGGGCAGACGCAGGCCCGTCGCCTCGGTGGACCTCGCCTCGTACGTGGTGCCCTTCGGCAGGCACACGGTGTCGCCCACGAGGATCATCGTCTTCGTGGTGGCGTCGTTCGCATCGAGCAGCGCACGCAACGTCACCCCTGTCTTGTCGGCGATGCGGCTCCATGAGTCGTTGTCCACAGCCACATACGGACGTGCGCACGACGTCGCCAAAACAGGCCCACCGGGGGCCTGAAGGGCTGTGGAAAACAGCCCCGCGGCAACGAGTGCCGCCTGTGCTGCGCGGGTCAGACGCATGGCGGAGAGGGTGGGATTTGAACCCACGGTCCGGTTGAACCCGGACAACGCCTTAGCAGGGCGCCCCATTCGGCCTCTCTGGCACCTCTCCTGGGAGGAACCGAAGTGTACTCGCGCGTTCCTGCCGCGCGACCGCGTGAATGGTGTGTTAACGGCCCATTCCGCATGATTTGGTGCTGATTCGTGCCGACTAAGGTTCATTTCGTTCGGTGCCGGCCGGTGCCGTCGATCAGGAGAGACCAAACAAATGAAGAAATTCTGGAAGCTTGCCGCAACGGCAGCCGCCGCCTCGCTGCTGGTCGCAGCGTGCGGTGGTGGCGATTCGGCATCCGACACCACCACCGCAGACACCACCGCTGCATCCACCGATGTGAAGGCGGCAGTCGTGTACCTCGGCGTGCCCGATGACAAGGGTTGGACCTACCAGCACGAGCAGGGCATCCTCGCCGCAGAGCAGGAGCTCGGCATCGAGATCAAGCGCGTCGAGAACGTCGCTGACAACGCAGACAGCGAGAAGGTCTTCGACCAGCTCGCCGCCGAGGGTTACCAGGTCATCTTCGCCACGTCGTTCGGTTACGGCGCACCGATGGCGAAGGTCGCGGTGAAGAACCCGAACGGTTGCTTCCTCTGGGCGACGGGCGCGAAGTTCCTCCTCACGAAGGACGGCGGCGGCGAGTACGCCACGTTCGACGACGTCCCGAAGAACCTCGGCACCTACTTCGGTGCGGCCGAGGAGGCCCGCTACCTGTCCGGCATCGCCGCAGGTGCAGCCACCAAGAACGGCAAGCTCGGTTACGTCGCTGCGTTCCCGATCCCCGAGGTCATCCGCGGCATCAATGCGTTCACCCTCGGTGTGCGCTCGCAGAACCCGACCGCAACGGTGAAGGTCTCCTGGACCAGCACCTGGTTCGACCCCACCAAGGAGAAGGAAGCCGCTGAGGCTCTCCTGCAGTCCGGCGTCGATGTCGTCGCCCAGCACCAGGACACCACCGAGCCCGGCGTCGCCGCCGAGGCAGCCGGTGCGTACTGGGTGGGCTACAACTCCGACGTGCGCGAGGCCGCTCCCAAGGCGTTCCTCACCGCTCCCACCTGGAACTGGGGCCCGTACTACACCAACTCGATCAAGTCGGTTGCCTCCGGCACCTGCCCGACCGATGAGTACTACGGCAACATGAAGGACGGCATGGTCACCCTCGCAGAGCCGAGCGACCTCGTGCCCGAGGCAGCGAAGACCGCCATCGCCGAGAAGGCCCAGGCCATCATCGACGGCACCTTTGCTCCGTTCACCGGTCCGATCAACGACCAGGACGGCAACGAGGCCATCGCTGCCGGCAAGACCGCCGAGCTCGGCGAGCTGCTCGGCATGAGCTACTTCGTCGAGGGCGTCGAGGGTTCGCCGAAGGGCTGATCCCGTCAGCATGACGAACTCCTCATTCGAGGACGGCAAGGGGCCGCATCACTCCGGTGGTGCGGCCCCTGTCGCACTCTCGGCACGCAACATCACGAAGCGCTTCCCCGGCGTGCTCGCCAACGACAACGTCGACTTCGACGTGCGTCGCGGCGAGGTGCACACGCTGCTCGGCGAGAACGGCGCGGGCAAGAGCACGCTGGCGGCCATGCTGTGCGGGCTGTACCAGCCCGACTCGGGCACCATCTCGCGTGCGGGGGTGCCGTTGCACCTCGCATCACCCAGGGTGGGCCTGCAGCACGGCATCGCCATGGTGCACCAGCACTTCCGTCTGGTGGGCCGCTTCACCGTTGCCGAGAACGTGGTGCTCGGCAGCCGCGACCTTCCGTTCCGCATGAACCGTGCGGAACTCGAGACGCGCGTCGCCGCCGTTGCCGACGAGTACGGCCTGCCGGTGGACCCGTCAGCGGTGGTCGGGGATCTCTCCGTCGGCCAGCGCCAGAGGGTGGAGATCGTGAAGGCGCTCTACCAGGGAGCCGAGATACTCCTGCTCGACGAGCCAACCGCGGTGCTCGTGCCGGCCGAGGTGGAGAAGCTGTTCGAGAACGTGAATGCCATGACCGCGGCCGGCAAGTCGGTGGTGTTCATCAGTCACAAGCTGGGTGAGGTGGTGGAGATCTCCGACCGCATCACCGTGCTGCGCAACGGCAGGGTGACGGGCCACGTGTCGGGCAAGGGCTCGGCCGACTCGAAGGAACTGGCGCGTCTCATGGTCGGTCGCGACATCCATCTCGACGTGCAACGTGCGTCTCACCCCATCGGACATGAAGTTCTGCAGATCCGCGACCTCTCGCTGCAGGTGGGCGGTGTCGACGTGCTGTCGCACATCTCGTTCAACGTGCACGAGGGTGAGATGGTGGGTATCGCGGGAGTCGCGGGCAACGGACAGCGCGAGCTGGCCGACACCATCGCCGGGCTCGTCTCGCCAACCAGCGGCACGGTGGCGATCGGCGGCTCGATGTCCACCGACCGCGGGCCGGTTGCCGCGCGCGAGCTCGGACTCGCGTACGTGCCCGAGGACCGTCTCGGCATGGGCCTCGTGCCGTCGATGTCGATCCTCGACAATCTTCTCCTCACGCGCGACCGCAACGTGGTGGTGGACCGCGCGGGTGTGGTGCCCGAGGCCAACCGTCTCATCGACCAGTTCGAGATCAAGGCGAACGGCCCGGAGCACCTCGCCCGCAAGCTGTCGGGCGGCAACGCGCAGAAGGTGCTGCTGGCGCGCGAACTGTCGGGCGGCCGCACCGCGACGAAACTGCTCGTGGTGTGCTCCCCCACGCGCGGCCTCGACGTGGGTGCCATCGAGACGGTGCGCCGTCTGCTGGATGACGCACGCAGTGCCGGCCAGGCGATCCTCCTCGTCAGCGAGGACCTCGACGAGATCATGTCGCTCGCCGACCGCATCCTCGTGCTCTACCGTGGACGGGTCGTGCACGAGACACAGGGCGACGCAGCCGACATCGCCACCGTCGGCGCGGCCATGGCCGGCGTGGGGGCGGGCGAGAACGCATGAACATGCCGTTCCGTCTCGTCTTCGAGCAGCGCACCGAGTCGCCACGCCGCCTCGCATGGCTGGTGCCGTTGATGTCGGTGCTGGCCGCGCTGGTGGCCGGCGCACTGTTCCTGCTGGCCACCGGGTACTCACCGGTGGACACGTACACGAACATGTTCTCCGACGGTTACTTCTCCTCCTCCGGCATCACCGACACGCTCGGCCTCAGCACCGTGCTCATCTGCACCGGCATCGCGGCCGCGTTCGCGTTCCAGATGAACCTCTACAACATCGGCGGCGAGGGCCAGCTGTACCTCGGCATGATCGGCGGCACGTGGGTGGGCCTGTTCTTCGGCGAGCGCCTGCCCGGGTTCATCATGATCCCCGGCGTGCTGCTGGGCGGCGCGCTTGCCGGCGCACTGTGGATCGCCCTGCCGGCGTTCGTGCGCGCCCGCCTCGGCACCAGCGAGATCGTCACCACGTTGCTGCTCACCTACGTGGGTGCCAGCCTGGTGAACCACTTCATCTACAGAACCGGCACGTACTTCCGTGCCCCGACCTCGCTCTTCCCCCAGGGTCGCCAGGTTCCCGACGCTGCTCGCCTCGACCCCTTCGGCACCACCACCATGTACCCCACGTTCTTCCTGGTGGTGGTGGTGGCGCTCGTGCTGCACTGGGTGGTGCGCCGTACCGAGTTCGGCTACCGCATCCAGGTGATTGCCGACTCCCCGAAGGCCGCGCGGTATGCGGGCATCAGCGCCAACCGCACCACGGTGCAGGTGATGTTGATCTCCGGTGCGCTCGCCGGTTTCGGCGGGGCCACCCTGGTGGTGGGTTCCTTCGCGCGGCTCGACCCGGGCATCGTCCTGCTCGGCTACGGCTATGCGGGAATCGTGATCGCGGCCCTCGCGCGCAACAACATGGCCGCGGTGGTGGTGAGCGGTGTGCTGTTCGCCGGCCTGCGCTCGGGCGGCGACAAGCTGCAGATCACCACCGACACCCCCATCCACATCGGCGTGATGCTGCAGGGGGCGATCCTCCTGTTCGCGCTCGGTGGCGAGGCATTCCGCCGCTACCGCGTGCGGGTGGTGCGCATGGAGGCGGTGGCGCAATGAACCAGAACATCTGGGTGCTGATGACCGCCGACTCCGTCGCCATCGCCACCACGCTGATCCTTGCCGCGCTCGGCGCGCTGTTCACGGAGCGCTCCGGCGTGCTGAACCTCGGCATCGAGGGCATCCTTCTCACTGCTGCCGTCTCCTCGTTCATCGCTGCCGATTCATCGGGCAGCATCTGGCTGGGTCTCGTCGTGGGCACGGTGGCCGGTGCGCTGTTGGCCGGCATCCACGCGGTGCTGGCGGTGACTCTGCGCGCCAACCAGATCGTGTCAGGCCTCGCGCTCGTCATCTTCGGCACGGGGCTCGCCAACTTCCTCGGCAAGCCGTACGAGGGCAAGACCATCTCCACCAAGATCATGCCGTTCGATCTCGGGGCGCTCTCCGACATCCCGCTCGTCGGACCCATCGTGTTCCGCCAGGACATCATCACGTATCTGGCGCTCGCAGTGGCCGTGGCGTCGTCATGGTACCTGTTCCGCACGCGGCCGGGCCTCGAGGTGCGCGCCACCGGTGATGACCCCGCGACGGTGGATGCACAGGGTCTGTCGGTGGCATCCATCCGCATGCGATACACGTTCTTCGGCGGTGGTGTGGTGGGTCTCGGCGGCTCGTGGCTGATGCTGGCCCAGAGCGCCGCATGGCACCAGGCATCAACCACGAACGGCATCGGCTGGATCGCGCTCGCGCTCGTGGTGTTCGCCAGCTGGAGGCCGATCAGGCTGATCCTCGGGGCGGTGCTGTTCGGCTTCACGCTGCAGCTGCCCTACACACTGCAGGCAGAGGGCATCACGTTCATCCCGCAGGCGTTCCTGCAGATGGTGCCGTATGTGGCCACGCTGGTGTCACTGATTGTGCTCAGCCGGCCGGGCAGCTCGAACGCGCTCGGTGCGCCGCGTGCGCTCGGCACACCGTTCGTGCGCGACGAGCGCTGAGCGCAGCCGCGCCCCGCGCCCCGCCCCCCGCATGCCGCCCCCGCCTTTCCTGAGTTCGGTCCACCGAACGCCGGGGCACCCCCACCGCCCCTCTTCCACGTTCGGTCCACCGAACGATTTCTGTCTCATGTCCTCCCCCTCCGCACATGCGGCACACCGAACGCCCCGCTGCATCGCACACATGCCCCGCATCGATCTCTCCCGGCCCCTCCATTCCGTCCTCCGCTCCGTCGAGGCCGACGTGCTCGAGGCACTCCTCTCCAGCCATCTCTCGCGGACCGGCTCCGAAGTGGCACGCATGTGCTCGCGCTCCAAGAGCCAGGTGTGGACAGTCCTGCGCGCGCTCCACGGCCACGGCGTAGTCACCCGCATGGACGACGAGGGCGGCTCGTGGTGGTCGCTCAACCCACACTCCCCCGTGGCCCGCGCACTGCGGAACGCCGCACACATCCCCACCGCCATCACCACGTTCCTGCGCGAGGAGTTCGAGAAATGGCCACAGACACCACTCGCCGCCGCCATCGCACCGCCCAGCTGGGCGACTGCATTCACCCACGACTCACTCGTCATCGCCGTGCTGGCCGCGGCGCAACCCGAGCACGTCCAACGAACTCATCGTGCGGTCACCCGCGCGCTCGGCACATCCACCCTGTTCCTCGCGGGTACGCGCGCCGAACTACGGGAACTGCTGGGGGAACGCGACATCGTCCCGTGGCACGACGCCGACCAGGCGCGCGCCATCGTGGGTCACGCCATCGGCTGGGTTCTCGGCGGC
>JBMUAQ010000004.1:0-46398 GCA_049454855.1 Ilumatobacteraceae bacterium | reverse complement strand
GGTGGAGGAACTGAGCCGCGTGGTCGGCCGCCACGGCCTCACCGCCGAGGGCATCCGCGAGTGCGCGCACGAGCCGCGAGGGGTTCCCCGGCTCCACGACGGGCACGGGACGCAGCACTGTCACGGTGCGGCCGGTCGATTCCGTGCGCCATCTCTCCACGAGAGCCTCGGCCATGGCGCACGCGACGGCGAACCCGAACGACGGCACGGGGCGAACGGGGACGTCCTCGTCGATCGGGGCGGGGTTGTTCGGCCATGCGCCGTACACCATCGCCGAGGACACCACGAGGACATGCGTCTGTCCGGCTGCGGTGGCACTGCGCAGGAAACTGCGGGTCACATCGACGATCGTGTCGCTGCGGTCGAAGGAGTCCGCGTACGCACTGAGGTCGAGCTCCGGGAACGGCACGAGTGCCCCGCCGACCGGGTCGTTGCCGAGCGGGTCCGCCATGAGAACGAGGCTAACGGCACGTAGCCTGACGGGATGCCGGACGATGACGTGCCGCAGGAGCCGGGTCTCCCGTTCGGCGGCATCCCCTTCCTGAACGACATGATGAAGGCGATGGCGGCGCAGGGTCCGCTGAACTGGGATCTCGCGACACAGGCGGCCGCGTCCGCCGCGCGCGGCGACACCGATGACCCCGCACCCGGTCCATCGGTGCGCATCGAGTGGAACGCCCTCGCCGACATCGCCGACATGCGGGTGCGCGCCGTCACCGGGCTGTCCACCGGGCCGCGTGACATCCACACGGAGATCCACACCACCACCCGGGCCGTCTGGGCCCACCGCACGCTGCAGGATCTCCGGCCGCTCTTCACCGAGCTCGCAACCGCGCTCAACAAGCCGCAGACCGAACGCACCGACGACCCGCTCTCGTCGATGTTCGCCGGGCTGTCGGGTCTGCTCATGCCGTCACTGATGGGGCTCACCATCGGTTCGATGATCGGGTCAATGGCCACGCGCGCCTTCGGGCAGTACGACCTGCCGCTCTCGCGTCCGCATGCCTCCGACATCCTCGTGGTGGCCGGGTCGGTCGACGGGTTCGCCGGCGACTGGTCGATCGCACGCGACGACCTGCGCATGTGGGTGCTGGTGCACGAGCTGTCGTCGCATGCGGTGCTGAACATGCCGGGAGTGACCGACGGACTCATGGCAACCGTTCGCCGTTATGTGGGTGCCTTCTCCCCCGACGCTGATGCGTTCCTCTCGGGTCTCGGTGATCTCGACCCATCCGATCCCTCTGCCCTCGAGAGCCTCCAGACCCGTCTCTCCGACCCCATGCTGCTGGTCGGCGCCATCCGTTCCCCGCAGCAGGAGGCACTGCAGCCGGTTCTCGACGCGCAGGTCGCCGCGGTCACCGCGTACATCGACCACGTGGTGGATGCGGCCGGGGCACAGTTGCTCGGCAATCCCGGCCCGATAGCGGAGGCAGTGCGCCGCCGTCGGCTCGACGGACGCTCGGATGCAGATCTCGCCGAACGTCTGCTCGGTGTGTCGCTCTCGAGGAGCCTGCAGGCCCGTGGTCGCGCGTTCGTGGAGGGCGTCGTGGAGCGGGCCGGTGCCGCCGCCCTGCGGCCGATGCTCGAGTCGGCAGCGAACCTGCCGACGCCTAACGAGCTCGACGCGCCCGGCCTCTGGCTCGCGCGCCTCGAGGTGCAGTGAGCCTGCGGTCGCGCAGGAGAACGAGCATCCCCGCCGCCCCGACGACACCGATGCACCACGACCCGGCGGGACCGCCGAGGTCGAACACCACCGGCACGAGCGCGCCGGCGATCCACGCCAGCTGGTTGTGGGTCTCGAACCTCGCGAACGCACCGACCTTGTCCGCGTCGGGTGCCCCCGACTGCACCGTGGCCTCGAACGCCACCCTGCCGATCGCGGCCGCCGCGTTCACCACGGCGGTGAGGAGGATCCCCGCGATGAACACCCCACTGAACCCGGCACCCATGCCGCCGGCCGCAACGAGGGCCAGGGACCACGTGAGCATCGACTGTGTGCTGATGCGGGCACGCACCGAGGGGGCGACCCAGTTGGCGGCGAGGATCGAGAGGTTGCCCACCGCGATCGCAAAGGCGAACCACGCCGTGCCGGCGATCTCCTGGCGCAGCCAGAACGCGAGGTGGAAGAACATGAAGCCCACCGCCGCGCGCAGGAACCGCATCGTGTTCGCCGCATGCACGACCGTCACGGAGTGCAGTTCCTCGTACTCGAGTGCGGCATCTGCCGCGGGCTCGGCGGTGCGGCGCGGCAGGTGCACCGTCTGTACTGCCGCAGCGATGAAGAGTGCAGCCCCCGCATAGAGCGCGATCGCGGGGTCTATTGCCTGCAGTGCGAAGGCCGGCACACCGGCCGCGAACCCCACGATGCCCGCGATCTTCGCAAGCCGGCTGTTGGTCTCCACCAGTTTCGCATCACCCGAGACCAGCAACGGCACGATCGCGCTCTTGGAGATCGAGTACGTCTTCGAGAGAACCAGCGCACCGAACGCCACGGGAAAGAGCGCAATCGAGTCGATGGCGGAGTTCATGGCAACCATCAGCACGGCGCGCGTGACGCACACCCCGAACAGCACCGCCCTCTGCCCGCCTGCGAACCTCTGCACGATGGGGCCGACGAACCTGGCGACCACGGTGAACGGCGCGAAGCTGAACAGCAGGAACAACAGCACCTTCGGGCGCGCGTCGGTGGGACTGATGGACAGGAACACGGAGTCGGCGAGGGACACCGCCATGGTGGCTTCGCCAGCCACGACCAGGGCGTGCAGACGCGAGAGCCGCACCAGCGGGGACGGCGGCGGCAGCCCCGTTCCGCGCCCGTTGTCGCCCGAGATGCTCACGGGGCGATGTTAGGCACCGCCGGGTGCCGGTCAGCGCGGCTTGTCGTACTTGTAGCCGAGACCGCGGATGGTCACGATGCGCTCGGGGTTCGAGGGGTCGTGCTCCACCTTCGACCTCAGACGCTTGATGTGGACGTCGAGTGTCTTCGTGTCGCCCACGTAGTCGCTCCCCCACACGCGGTCGATAAGCGTCTCGCGCGGCAGCACCCGTCCCGCATTCGCGATGAGGATGTGCAGCAGCTCGAACTCCTTCAACGGGAGGGTCGAGGTCTCGCCGCGGATGACAACCTCGTGGCGTGACGGGTCGACCGACACGTCACCCACGGTGATGCCATCGCTGTCGAGCTCGCCACCGCGGTCGCGGGGCGCGCGGCGCAGCACAGCCCTGATCCTGGCCACCAGCTCACGCAGCCTGTAGGGCTTGGTGACATAGTCGTCCGCCCCCACCTCGAGGCCGACCACGGTGTCGATCTCGGCGCCCTTTGCCGTGACCATGATGATCGGGGTGGTGGTGCGCTTGCGCAGCTGCCTGCAGACATCGATCCCCGACATGCGCGGGAGCATCACGTCGAGGAGCACCACGTCAGGCTTGACGATGTCGAACATCTCGAGCGCAATGAGACCGTCGCGGGCGACCTCCACCCTGAACCCCTCGCGCTTGAGGCCGACCTTCAGGGCCTCCACGAAGGATTCCTCGTCCTCCACCACAAGAATCGTGGGTTCATTCATCGGTGTTGCTGCGTTCATGTCTGTCGCGAATCATGCCTGCTTCCGGGATGCCCTGCACCGGGAACCGGAGTGTGAAGGTGCTTCCTTCACCTTCCCGTGAGGTCACGTTCACCTCGCCGCCATGGTTCGACACCACCCGTTTCACGATGGACAGGCCGAGCCCCGTGCCGCCCGTCGTGCGGGTGCGGGCACGGTCGACCCTGTAGAAACGCTCGAAGATGCGCTCGAGACTCGCCACTGGGATGCCGATGCCGGTGTCCGCAACGCTCACTTCCACCGCATCGTCCGTGCGCCCGACCGTGACGGTGACCGGGCCGCGGCCCTCGCTGTACTTCACGGCGTTGTCAACCAGGTTCGACACCGCGGTGACGAGCTGGAAGTGGTCGCCGGGAACGGTGATGCTCCCGCTGCTCACCCGGCACTCGATGCCGACACCCTCTCGGGACGCCCGGTGTGCGACCCGCTCCACTGCCTCACGGACCACCTCGGCGAGGTCGACAGGGGCAACCGACATCTCGCCGCCCATCTCTATGCGCGACAGCTCGAGGAGGTCATCGATGGTGCGGGACATGCGCTCGGATTCCGCCACCATTCTCGCCGCGAGACTCCTCACCAGTTCGTCCTCGGTCTCCCCCGCGAGGGTCTCCGCAAGGATGGACATCGCGCCGACGGGTGTGCGCAGCTCATGGCTCACGTTGGCCACGAAGTCGGTGCGGATGCGGTCGACGAGGATCCGCTCCGTGATGTCCTCCATGAGGACGATGGCTCCCCGGCGGTACTGCACTGCGGACACCTGCACGATCATCTCCGGCGGCCCCGCCAGTTCCATCTGCTCGCTGCCCCCGTGCCCGTCGATTGCCGCGCGGGCAACCCGGGTCATCGCGGCATCGAGCAGCACGTCCTGGTGACGCACGCCCGTGAAGGCCACGGCCGATTCGTTGCGGGATGTCTCGGCCCCGTCAGGGTCGAACACCACAACGGCGAGCGGGAGCGCATCCAGCACGGCCGGCAACGCATCCGACGGCTCCTCGAGGGCAGTTGGGGCTACCTGCGGAGCCGGCGAGGCCTGCACCGGCCTCCGGCGCATCACCACGAGCACGAGCACCGCACCGACGGCGAGGCCGACGAGGAACCAGATCACAGTCGGACCACCTGGCGCCCGCGCGTCAGCGGGGGAACTCCCCGGTGTCGTCCCTCTTGCGCTTGTAGCGCTCGGCCCCCTTGTGCTCGGGCATCCAGCCGTCCACGAGGTAGCGCACCCGTTCACCGATGTTCACCGCGTGGTCGCCGATTCGTTCGTAGAACCGCGCCACCATCGCGAGCTGGATCGCCACCTGGAGGTCCATGTCGCTCTCCGCGTGGGTCTCGAGGATGCGGCGCACGAGTTCCCGCTGGAGCCCGTCTAGGAAGGAGTCCATGTCGTCGAGTGCCGCGGCCTTCGCGGCATCGTTCGACTCGAACGACTCGAGAGCGGCCACGAAGAGCTGGTGTGCCTGCTCACCCATGCGGGCGATGAGGCCGCGCACCTTGGGGTCGAGGTCATGACCGTAGATGCGCCGGGATGCCTTCGCGATGTTCACGGTGAGGTCCGCGGAACGCTCGATCTCACCGATCATCTTCACCACCGCAACGAGCTGGCGGAGGTCACCCGCGACCGGCGCCTGCAGCGCCAGGAGCTGGTAGCAGCGCTCCTCGAGGTCGACCGAGCGGGAGTCGATCTCGTCGTCATCCTCGATCAGCTTGTTGGCAGTGTCGAGGTCGCCCTCCAGCAGGATGCCGGTGGCACGCGAGATGGCCTCGATGGTGAATGCGGCGAGCCTCGAAAGCTCAGCCCTGACCTCGTCGAGCTCGTGGTGGAAACCCTTGCGCAGTTCGTCCATCAGCCGAACCTCCCCGTGATGTATGCCTCTGTCCTCTCGTCCTCGGGACGGGAGAAGATCTTCTGCGTGGTGTTGAACTCCACCAACACACCGGTGCGACGGTCGCTCTCGGGGTTGACCTCGGTGGTGAAGAACGCTGTGCTGTCGGAGACACGAGCGGCCTGCTGCATGTTGTGGGTGACGATCACGATCGTGTACTGACGCTTGATCTCCTGCATGAGATCCTCGATGCGGGCCGTGGCGATGGGGTCGAGTGCCGAGCACGGCTCGTCCATGAGAAGGACCTCCGGCTCCACCGCGATCGAACGCGCGATGCAGAGGCGCTGCTGCTGGCCGCCCGACAGACCCATGGCAGACGTGCCGAGACGGTCCTTCACCTCGTCCCACAGTGCGGCGCCGCGCAGCGACTTCTCGACCAGGGCGTCGAGGTCGGCCTTGCCCGTGGTGCCGTTCACCCTCGGGCCGTAGGCGACGTTGTCGTAGATGCTCTTCGGGAACGGGTTCGGCTTCTGGAACACCATGCCGATGCGTCGCCTCACCTCGCCGGCGTCGGCGTCGGGGCCGTAGAGGTCGATGCCGTGGTAGTCGATGAATCCCTCCACCCGTGCACCCGGGATGAGGTCGTTCATGCGGTTGAAGCAGCGCAGCACGGTCGACTTGCCGCATCCCGACGGACCGATGAACGCCGTGATCTCGCCGCGCTTCACGTACATGCTGACGTCGCGGACGGCGCGGAAGTCGCCGTAATACACGGAGAGGTCACGCGCGCGCAGGACCACCCTCTCGTCGTCGGCCGGGGTCTCCTGTGGCTCTTCGGTGGTGTCTGCGTGCTCGTCGATGGTTGTCATTCTTGCCTACCAGCGTTTCTGGCTCCGATTCCGCAGCAGGATCGCCACGGAGTTGAGTGCCAGCAACACCGCCAGGAGCACCACGATCGCCGCGGCGGCGAGCGGCCTGAACTCCTGCTTGGCGTTGCTGATGTACGAGAAGATCTGGATCGGCAGCACCGTGTACTGGCTGTCGAGACCGGTCGGGTTGAACGTGATGAACGAGAGCGCACCGAGCATCAGCAACGGTGCGGACTCCCCGAGCGCGCGCGACACCGACAGGATGGTGCCGGTGAGGATGCCCGGCAGTGCGTTCGGCAGCACCTGGCGCCACACGGTCTGCCACTGCGTCGCCCCGAGCGCGAGGGAGCCCTGCCGCAGGGAGTCGGGGACGGCCCTGATTGCCTCGCGCGACACGATGACCACGGTGGGCAGCACGAGCATCGAGAGCACAAGCGACGCGGTGATGACGGTGGAGCCGAGACCGAGGGGGCCGCGCTTGATGAACGCGAGTCCGAGGATGCCGAACACCACCGACGGAACGGCGGCGAGGTTCTGCACGTTCAGTTCGATCAGGCGGTTGTACCAACGCTCCTTGCGTGCGAACTCCTCGAGATACACGGCGGCCGACACCCCGAGCGGCAGGCTCACCAGCGAGCTGAACCCCACGACCCACAGCGACCCGAAGATCGCCGACTGGATGCCCGCCCGCCGCGGTCTGGCGGAGGGCATGTTGGTGAGAAGGTCGGTGTTGAGCCGCGGCCGCGCCTCGATGAACACGTTCACCAGCAGCGTGGCGAGGGCACCGAGAGCGATCCCGATGCCCGCGAAGAGGAAGAGCCGGAACACGAGGTCCTTCGCCGTCCGTCCGGGGTCGGACTGTGCGCGGAGGTTCACGACCTCTGCGTCGGCATGCGGCGGCACAACCCGGCTCATTCGTACACCTCACGGAACCGACGAACGATCCTGATGCTCAGCATGTTCAACAGGAAGGTGAAGATGAAGAGCAACGTGCCCACCGCGAAGATCGCCTTGTACCCGGTGCTGCCCGTGGGCTGGTCGCCGATGCCGGCGAAGCCGATGAAGCCGGCCATCGTCTGGCCCTCCTCGCCGGGGTTCGCCGTGAGTTGTGCCTTGCTCCCCGCCGCGAGCACCGCGATGGTGGTCTCACCGATGGCGCGCGACGCGCCGAGCACGATTGCCGCGACGATGCCCGAGAGCGCCGCGGGGAAGACGACGCCGGTGGACACCTGCCTGCGGTTCGACCCCAGTGCGTACGCACCCTCACGCAACGCGTTCGGCACGGACACCATGGCATCCTCCGACAGCGACGCCACCGTGGGGAGGATCATGATGCCCGTGACAATCCCGGCAGCCAGGATGCTGTAGGTGCCGACATCACCGACGGGCCACAGCTTGGCGACGATGTTCGGGTTCACGAAGTTCAGCGCGAAGAACCCGAACACGACAGTGGGGATGCCCGCGAGAACCTCGAGCACGGGCTTCACGATGCGGCGGACCCGGTGCGAGGCGTACTCGCTGAGGTAGAACGCCGCTCCGAGTCCCAGCGGGATGGACACGACCATCGCGATGAGTGCCACCCACAGCGACCCCACCACGATCGACCAGACGCCGAACTCCGCCGGGCTGAAGAGCGGTTTCCAGTCGACCCCGCCGAGGAACTCCCCGACCGGCACATCGGCGAAGAAGTCGAGGGCCGGCCGGACGAGTGCGATGACGATCAGGACCGACGCGAGCACGGTCACACCCGAGGCGAGCCCGAGTGCGCCGCGGATGACCCGCTCGACCTGCATCCGTCTCCGTGCAGCGCCCGAGGGCTTCAGGGAGACGACTGCGTGGTCCATGGGTCAGGCTGCGTCGATCTCTGCGATCTTCGCGGCCTCCTCGGCCTTCTGTGCGTCGTTCAGCGGGACGAAGAGCGCCTCGGTGGTGAGCTCGTCACGGACCTCCTCGAAGAAAGCCATGAGCTCCTTCACCTCGGGACGCGCGGCAGCCTTCAGGCTGACGTAGGTGAAGAGCGGCCGGGCGAGGGGCACATAGGTGCCGTTCTGCACGTTTGCGGCAGACGGCTCCACACAGCCCTTGCCCCCGTCGATCTTCACACCCTTCACCCTGTCGACATTCTCCTCCAGGTACGAGAACCCGAAGTACCCGAGCGCACCGTCATCGCCCTGGACGCCCTTCACGGTGACGTTGTCGTCCTCGCTCGGGTTGTAGTCGGTGCGGCTTGCGCCGCCCTCGCCGTTGATGGCCTCGGTGAAGTAATCGAACGTGCCGGAGTCGGTGCCCGCACCGAACAGACCGATCTTCTTGTCGGGGAAGGACGGGTCGATCTGGTTCCAGTTCGTGACCTTGCCCTCTGCGGCCGGCTCCCACATGGTCTTCAGCTGGGCTGTGGTGAGGCACTCCGCCCAGTCGTTCGCGGTGCTCACCACCACGGAGAGCGCGTCATTCGCCACCACGACCTCGACGAACTCCACGCCGTTCTTCTTGCACTCCTCGATCTCGGAGTCCTTGATCGGGCGCGACGCGTTCGAGAGGTCGGTCTCCCCGGCGCAGAACTTCTCGAAACCGCCGCCGGTACCCGACGTGCCGACCGTTACCTTCACTCCCGAGTTCTCGGCCTGGAAGTCCTCGGCGACGAGGGTCATGAGCGGCGCGACGGTGCTCGAGCCGTCGATGAGAATCGAGCCGGAGAGATCGGACGACCCGCCACCACCGGATCCGCCTCCACAAGCGGAAAGAAGGGCTATTACAGAACCGATTGCTACGGCGCGACGTGTGGTCATAATGACTCCAGGGTTAACACTTCGGGTGACCCCCGGAAAATAGGCAGACAGGGTGAACCGGGAGCACCCTGAGGGTGAACTGAAGGTGAACGACCCGCCGGGTCAGCGGTTGTCCTCGGGGATCTCCACGACGAAGTCGGGGTCGCCGGTCTCCCACTCGATGGAGATGCGCTCGCGCATTGCGTCCCGCACGATGCGAAGGGCGTTGCGGCGGAACTGGGGGTCGTCGCGGCGCGGGGGAAGAAGCACGAGGCGGGCGAGCACGCGGGCCCGGAACTCCTCTATGACCGCCTGCGGACCCCAGTCCCCGTAGACCTCCCAGTGGGGCGCAACGGGGCCGAGATAGGTGATGCGGGCGTGTGCCCTGGGGGCCTCTGTCATCTGGGTGTCCGACATGTGCGTGCCTCCGTGGGATGCGAACGTGTGCACGAATGATGCTATCGGTGCGCGGCGGCACACCGATTTTTCGCACTGTTTCTCGCGGCTTCCCACCTGTTCCCGACGGGCCGCTGTGGAAAACAGGACTTCTTGACGAATCTTTGATGAAGGTGACTGCCGTACCGCGGCGGGCCGTGTTTGACTCGGGGTTGCGGGAACTTCCCGCCATGACACCGGCGTCAGAAACGGCACCGGACCGACAGCCGGTCGGATGACCGGCGAGGAGGAAGCCATGAGGACAACCCTGCGGATCACGGCACGGCCGGCAGAGCCGACCGCTCCGTTCGATGATTCACCCACTGCGTGGATGGCGGACGGCAACTGCCGCAACTATCCACCCGCCACGTTCTTCCCCTCCGACGGGGTGGGCGTGGAACGCGCGAGGGCCATCTGCAAGGGATGCCCCGTTGCGGTGCAGTGCCTCGAGTACGCGCTCGAGGAGCGCATCGAGCACGGTGTGTGGGGTGGTTGCAGCGAGCGCGAGAGGCGCCGCATCCTGAAGCGACGCCGGTCGGGCGTCTAGACCCGGTCAGGCCTTCGGGTCGGCGGGCTTGTCGTCCGACTTGCCCTCTTCCATCGCCTTCTTCAGCTCGCGCTGTGCCTGGCCGAGGTTGCGCGCCATCTTCGGCAACTGGGCGCCGCCGAAGAGAACGAGTATGACGACGGCGACCATGATGAGCTCGGGAGTTCCCATGGGGCCGACCCTACCATCGGACCGGGGCGCGGTGCCCCCGGCGAGAGAGGAGCGCGGCGGTTGCTCGAGTGTGTGGTGAACGTGAGCGAGGGCTGCGACGCCCGTGCGATTGCCGGGCTGACGGCCGCCGTTGCGGGGGCGGTGCTCGACGTGCATTCCGACCCGCACCACAACCGGAGCGTCTTCACCCTCGTGGGCGAGGAGGCACCCCGCGCCCTCACCTCGCGGTGCGTGGAGACTCTCCGCATCGACACCCACGAGGGTGTGCACCCGCGCCTCGGCGTGGTGGACGTGGTGCCGTTCGTGCCGCTGGCCGGGTCGACGATGGCGGACGCCGTGCGGGCCCGCGACGACTACGCGGCCTGGTTGGCACGCACCCACGGGGTCCCCACGTTCCTCTACGGCACGGGGGCCACGCTTCCCCAGCTGCGCCGCGAGGCCTGGAAGGGTCGTCGCCCCGACACCGGGCCGTCCTCGCCGCATCCGACGGCGGGGGCGGTGTGCGCCGGCGCGCGGAACCTCCTCGTCGCCTACAACGTGTGGCTGGACACGGCAGACCCCGGGCCGGCGGGACGAATCGCGGCAGCCGTCCGTGACGGGACGGTGAGGACGCTCGGTCTCGTCACCGGTGACCACACGCAGGTGAGCATGAACCTCATCGCACCGTCGGAGACCGGACCGGCGGACGCGCTCGACCGCATCATCCCGCTGGCAGCAGCGGAGGGAGTGACCATCCTCCGGTGCGAACTGGTGGGCCTGCTGCCGCACGAGGTGCTCATGAAGATCCCGAGCGGTCGGTGGGAACGGCTCGACCTGTCGGAGGACCGAACGATCGAGGCTCGGCTGGACGCCGCGGGAATCAGCCGTTGACGATGCTGATGCCGCGCACGGCCTGTGCACGCTGACGACGCAGACGGCGACGCTCACGCTCGGAGAGTCCGCCCCAGATGCCGAACTTCTCGCCGTTTGCGAGTGCGTACTCGAGGCAGTCGTCTCGCACGATGCAGCCCCTGCACACTTCCTTGGCTTCCCTGGTGCTTGCGCCGCGCTCGGGGAAGAACAGATCGGGATCGACCCCGAGACAGTTGGCCTGGTCCTGCCAACCTCGTTCCTGACTCAGCGTCTCGCCGTCTCCGTTCACGTGTGCCTCCAGCGTGTGGCCACCCGACACCGAGTCCACGGGAGGACGTCTCGGTGCCGGCGGGCAGCCGTGTAATTACAACGGTGTGATTGTGCCAACTTCCGGGGCAAAAGGCAAGCGGAAACCCAAGAGAATCAAGGGTTTCACAATCCACAGGCTCGAACAGGCCTGATTTTGTTGCGTTTATCGGCCCGAGCGGGCTGTTTTCCTTCTGTTTTCAAGGAAATCCACGAGTACGTAGCTCCCGAGATTGTCGGGGTCGGTGAAGAAGGCGCGGCCCGAGTTGATCTGGGTCATCTGCTCGATGAACCGGCGGAGCGACTGGGTGGCATCAAGGACGAACGTGTTGATGCGGATGTCGTCGCGGGTGCACCGCATGACCTCCTTCAGGGTGGCCTCGAGCGTCTCGCGCACCGGCGGGTAGTTGAAGTACACCTCACCGCGCGGGGTGATGTGGGCGGTGGGCTCACCGTCGGTGATCATGATGATCTGTTTCGTGCCCGTCTGGCGCCCGAGCATCTGACGGGCGAGCTTCAGGCCGTGCTGCATGTTCGTGCCGTACGCGAGGTCCCAGCTGACCTCAGGGAGGTCCTCGTGCTTCAGCACGTGTGCGGTCTCGCTGAAGCCCACGAGCCCGAGGAAGTCACGCGGGAACTGCGAGCTCATCAGCGAGTGCAGCGCCATCGCGACCTTCTTCGCCGGCACGAAGTTGCCGCGCATCGGCATCGACATCGACAGGTCGATCATCAGCACGGTGGCCGCACGGGTGCTGTGCTCGGTCTGCTCGATCTCGAAGTCCTCGGACGACAGGCGCACGGGTGTTCCGCCTCCCTGGCGGCGCAGCGCATTCCGGATGGTCTGGTTGAGATCCAGCCGGAACGGGTCACCGAACTCGTACGGCCGCGACGAGTACGCACGCTCGTGGCCGCTGCCGTCGCTGTTCATGCGGTGCTGTCCGAACCTGTCCTTCGAGAGATTGCTGAACAGCTCGCGCAGCGAGTTGTTGCCGATGGCCCGCAGGCCGCGCGGGGTGAGCTCGAGCCTGCCCTCCCTGCGGTTCACGAGGCCGGCGTCCTCCAGCATCTTCGTGAGCTCGGCCAGCCGCTCGAGTGAGTCGGCGGCCTCGTCACCGAGCATCCGGCGCACCTTCTCGGGGTCGACCTCGTCCAGCTGGGCCGGGTTCATGGCCTGGCGCAGCATGCCCTCCATCTGCTCGAGGTCGGACATGTCGGCCATGGCCTGCATCGCCTGCTGCATGCCCATCTCCTGCTCGCCGGAGAACTCGTACGACTGCTCCCACCCCATCTGCGGGAAGAGACCCTGGAGGTTCTGGCCGAGGCGCTGCATCTCGAAGTCGAGGTCCATGTCGCCGAGCAGCTGCTCGGAGAGCTCCTGCATCTGGCGGCGCTGCTCGGGGGTCATCGAGTTCATGAGGGCCTGCATCTGCTGCATCCGGCGGGCCATCTGCTCGAGCAGCTCGTCGAGGGTCTGCGGGTTCTCCGGGAAGAAGTCGCCGAACTCCTCCATGAACCTCTCGAACTGCGGGTCCTCGCCCCGCTCGCGGCGCTCGATCATGTCGTTCAGCGCCGACATCATGTCCTTCATTCGCTGCATGTCCTGCGGCGTCATGTTCTGCATGGCATCGGACATCTGGTCGACCATCTGCTGCATCAACTGGTTTCGCAGCTTCTCCATGAGGTCCTCGAAGCGCTGCTGGGCCTCCTTCGACTGGAAGTCGTAGTTCTGCATCTCGCGCACGAGGCCGGCGAGGTCGTCGGGCATCATGTCGAGGCGGAAGTTGCGCTCCATCGCCGAGTTGCGGGCATTCTCCGCCCGGCGCTCGTCCCCCGAGGACTCCGCCTGCTGGAGGTCCTTCTGGATGGTGTGGCGCTCCTCGTCGAGGATGTCGCGCAGCTCGTCGGCCACCTCGCTGTACACCCCGCCGAGGTCACCGCTGTCCTGGATCTCCTCGCGACGCCGGCGGATGCGCTCCAGCATGTCGCGGATGCCCTCGATGCGGTTGCCGTCCTTGTCGCGCAGGCCGTCGCGCATCAGCTGGCGCAGGGCAGCGTTGAGGTCGCCGTGGTACAGCAGTTCGTCGGTCAACTGGCCGAGGACCGACTCCGCGTCGAGGTCGAACCCCTTCTGGGTTCCGTCCCAGCGGCTGTAGGTGAATCTCGCCGCCATCAGCCGCAACCTAGTGCTCTATCGTGGGGGGCGCCATGCGAGTACCCCGCACGTTCGTGTTCGTCGACATCTCCGGCTTCACCAAGTTCACCGCCAGCAACTCCGACGAGGTGCTGAACGCGCTCCTGAAGCGCTGGCGCTCCACGACGCGTGACCTCGCCAGCGAGTGCGGGGTGCGGATCGCCAAGTGGCTGGGTGACGGCTGCATGATCGTGGCCGTCGGTCACGATTCGGCCATCGAGTTCGCGTTGCTGCTGCAGGAACGGGCCGAGCCTGCCTGTGCCCCGCTGTCGATGCGCATCGGCATCGTGTCGGGTGAGGCGCTGCTGTTCGAGGGCGACGACTACATCGGCGAGGCGGTGAACCTGGCCGCCCGCCTCTGCGACGCGGCCGACCCGGGCGAGGTGCTGACCCCTGCCGACCAGGTGGACCATCTCCCCGAGGGAATCACTGCATCGCCCAAGGTGCCGAAGACCCTGCGCGGGCTCGATGCCCCGGTGGAGGTGGTGAGCCTGTCGGGCACGCCGTCGGCACGCCGTGCCGACACCGGCGAGCTGTGGACCCGCGAACAGTTCGTGGTGTGACCCGGGCACTGCCGTCGGTGAGGTCACTGGGCCCGCGACCTGTAGGTGGAGCGCCCCGCTGACTGGTCACGGTTGATCCGCTTGTTCAGGTGCAACGAATCGAGGATGAACTCGATGGCACTCGCCACCACGGCCGGTGACTCGTTGCCGCCCGTGAGCTCCAGCACCGGTGCGCGCAGAGTGGGGATGTCGGCCATCATGCGCGCCAGATCGGCGCTCGCGATGTCGGAGCCCGTGTGCGCTATGGCCCCCTCGTCGAAGGCGGCGATGAGGTCGCGCACCTTGTCTCCCAGGTTCCTGCGCCGGTAGACGTCGAGCACCGACTTCTGCACCAGCTGCTGCAGGATCAGCCCCTCGCGACCCTCCTCGAGCGACTCGATCTCGATCTTGCCGCCGGATGATGCGGGGATTGCCTCGAGAACGTCGCTGATGCGCGGGGCGACCTCGCGCTCCCCGAGTCGCAGTGCGCGCCGCACTGCGTTCGCACACACCGACTCGTAGTTGCTCACCGAGAGGCGCACCGACACGCCGCTGCGCTGGTTCACGTTGCTGGACGCGCGTGCCTGCTGGGAGAACTCGGCGATGACCTCCTCCACGAAGCCGGGCATGGTGACGGTGACGTCGCCGATGCTGGGCGGCCGCGCCTCCTGGCGCATGATCTCGATCTCGGTCTCCACCTCGAGCGGGTAGTGGGTGCGGATCTGGCTGCCGAAACGGTCCTTGAGAGGGGTGATGATGCGTCCGCGGTTCGTGTAGTCCTCCGGGTTCGCCGACGCGACGAGAATGACATCCAGCGGGAGACGGATCTTGTAGCCGCGGATCTGCACGTCGCGCTCCTCGAGCACGTTCAGCAGTCCGACCTGGATGCGCTCGGCGAGGTCGGGCAGTTCGTTGATGGCGAAGATGCCCCGGTTCGTGCGCGGCACGAGGCCGTAGTGGAGGGTGAGCTCGTCACTGAGGTAGCGGCCCTCGGCCACCTTGATGGGGTCGACCTCGCCGATGAGGTCGGCAATCGACGTGTCGGGGGTGGCGAGCTTCTCGCCATACCGGAGACTGCGGTGCACCCACTCGATCGGCGTGTCGTCACCCTTCGAGGCCACGAGGTCTCGGGCGTGGCGTGACACGGGCGCGTAAGGATCGTCGTTGATCTCGCTGCCGGCCACCACCGGCATCCACTCGTCGAGCAGGCCCGTGAGCGAGCGGATCATGCGTGTCTTCGCCTGGCCGCGCTCGCCCAGGAACACCACGTCGTGGCCGGCGAGGATCGCGTTCTCGAGTTGCGGCATGACCGTGTGCTCGTAACCCATGACACCCTCGAACAACTGCTCACCGGCGGAGATGCGCTTCACCGCGTTGCGACGCAGTTCCTCCTTCACGGGGACGCTCTGCCAGCCCGACGCCCTCAGTGCGCCGAGGGTGGCAGGAAGCGATGCGGGTGCGGCAGGTGCTGTCGTCATGGGCCGACAGTATCCCGAGGCCGAGCGCACTGTCCCAGCGGGAACACGACAGCGGGAGGGGTCTCACTGCCACTGACACGCCGTTAGCGTTGCCGTGTGCAGTGGCAGGTGCGGGCGAGCGGAGACGATGCCCGGATCGCCGCACTCGACAGGCCCGGGAGCCTCGACTGGATCGACGTCGAACTGCCGCAGGAATGGGCACATGTCGAGGGTCTCGACCACAGCCGCGGGGTGCTCGTGCGTTCGCGCATCGACACTCCCCCTCTCGGTGACGACGAGAGGATCTGGGTCGAGACCGACGGGATCGCCGACCAGGCGGACCTGTGGCTCGACGGCGCCTACCTCGGGGACCGGGACGGCTACTTCGTGCGCCACGGCCACGACATCACAGCCCTCGCCCGACTTGCCGACTCCCACGAACTGCTGATCGAGACGACCGGTGCGGACCACGCGGGCATCCAGCGGCCGGTCACCGTCCGAAGGACCGGACCGGTGCGCCTCGACAGCCTCCGCGTGCTCACCCGTGATGCGAGCACCGAGAACGCGCACGTGCTGCTGTCGACCGTGATCGACAGCTCGCGGCCCGCCACCTGCGAGATCGTGACCACCGTCGACGGTACGACCGTGGACACCCGGCGACGGTCGGTGTCGCGCGGGACGAACTCGGTGTCGTGGAGCCTCGACATCCCGAACCCGCGGCTGTGGTGGCCGTGGTTCCTCGGTGCGCAGGAACTCATCCACGTGACGGTGGAGGTGCGGGTCGACGGCGCGCCGAGTGACTCACGGGCACTGCGCACCGGCCTGCGCCAGGTGTCGTTCCAGAACTGGGTGTGCACGGTGAACGGTGAGCGCCTGTTCCTGGACGGCGCCTGGGTCGACCGTCCGATGCTGAACCTCGCCCGCGCATCGGACGACGAGATTGCCGGGCCGGTGCTCCTGGCGCGGGAGCGGGGTCTCGACCTCGTGCGTGTGCACGCACACGTGGCGCACCCCGGCTTCTATGCAGCCGCCGACGAACTCGGTGTGCTGCTCCTGCAGGACCTCCCGGTGCGCGGCACCGGACGGCGCGGACGCAAGGTTGCCGCGCGATGGACCGCCGGCGTGGTGGACGCGGTCGGCCATCACCCGAGCGTGATGGCGTGGCACCACAGGGCGCTCGACCGTTTCACGCACCGTGCGCTCGCGAAGGCGGACCCCACCCGCGATGCCGTGGGGCATCTGTCCACCCTGCTTCCGTCGACGACACGCGCGAAGGTCGGGGCATGGCTCGGCACGATCGATGCGGTCACCCGCACCGCTCCCGAGGCCTCGGTTCGCCTGGTGCCGAACCTCGCACGCTTCGTGACACACGAGGAACTGGAGCTGGTGCCGCCACTGCGGCCCGACAACGCGATGGAACGGGACCGTCTGGTGGCTTTCCTGCGTTCGTGCGGGTTCGACCCCACCACGGGCTACTGCTTCGAGCGACTGTGAGCCGCCCGGGGAAGGCGCGTCAGGCGTAACGCCAGCGCTTCGCGCGCACGCCACGGACGGCGTTCCCCATGGCCTCGAGTGCCTCGGTCTCCATCGACGCGACGTCCTTCGGCTGCAGGCCGAGCGCATCGGCCACCGACTCGAGCGTCATGGGGATCTGCCCGGGCGTGCCGAAACGCATCCGCACGATGGAGCGGTGCGGCTCGGGCAGCGGGGACACATCCATGCCCAGAACCTTCGTGACCGGCCGGCCCCGTTTGGCCGGCGCCTTCGCCTGCTCGGGCTTCGGCGCACCTGCGGGAGGGCGGCCGCGCCGTGTGACGGTGCGCCGGAACGGGCCGCACCATTCGGTGCAGTAGTGACCCCTCACGGACGGGGCCAGTTCGTTCCCGCAACGCCCGCAGGCCCGGGGCTTTCCCTGCTGCTTGCGGCTCGCGTTCATGCGGGTGACGCGACCGTTCAGGTACTTGCACTCCTCGTCGTCACAGGTGATCACCGGACCGCGCGTGGTGCGCACGAACGGTGCGTTGCAGATGACGCAGTTCAGTTGCTTTTCGGGCATGGTCCTGGCGCTAACTGCGCGCGAGGTCCTTGCGGTTGGCCAGCTTGGCCTTGCGGTAGTCCTTGTTCATCAGCGCGATCACGTCGATGGAGATGTTCTTCGGGCACGCTGCCTCGCACTCACCGTGGTTGGTGCAGGAACCGAAGTACTCGTCCATGGTCTCCACCATCGCCTCGACACGGCTGTAGCGCTCGGCCTGGCCCTGTGGGAGGCGGTTGAGGTGGGCGATCTTCGCGGCGGTGAACAGGTTCGCGGCGCCGTTCGGACAGGCCGCGACGCACGCACCGCACCCGATGCACTCGGCGGAGTCCATGGCGGCATCCGCGACCGTCTTCGGGATCGGGATGAGGTTCGCGTCGGGAGCACCGCCGGTCTCGGCCGTGATGTACCCGCCCGACTCGATGATGCGGTCGAACGCCGAACGGTCGACCATGAGGTCCTTCACCACCGGGAACGCCGAGGCACGCCAGGGCTCGATGGTGATGACGTCGCCGCTCTCGAACTTGCGCATGTGCAGCTGGCAGGTGGCGGTTCCCTTCTGGGGACCGTGGGCCTGGCCGTTGATCATGAGCGAGCACGTGCCGCAGATGCCCTCGCGGCAGTCGTGGTCGAACACGATCGCCTCCTTGCCCTGGTGCACGAGGTCGTCGTTCAGGATGTCGAGCATCTCGAGGAACGAGGCCTCGTCGGTGATGGAGTCGACCTTGTACTCCTCGAAGCGGCCCTTCTCGTTGGGGCCGCCCTGGCGCCAGACGCGCAGGGTGATGTTCTGCAGGTGGTTGCTCACTTGTAGCTCCTCGTCGCCAGGTGGACGGCCTCGAACTCGAGGGGCTCCACGTTGAGGTTCGGCTTCATCGGGTCGCCGCCCCACTGCCATGCGGACACGTGGCAGTAGTTCTCGTCGTCACGCTGGGCCTCGCCGTCGTCGGTCTGGTACTCGGCACGGAAGTGGCCGCCGCAGCTCTCGTTGCGGTCGAGAGCGTCGCGGCACATCAACATCCCGAGCTGGAAGAAGTCGTCCACGCGGCCGGCCTTCTCCAGCGTCTGGTTGAGGCTGGCGCCGTCACCGGTGACGCGGAGGTCCTTCCTGAACTCCTCGTACAGCGCGGGGATCTCCGAGAGGGCCTTCTCGAGGCCCTGCTCCGTGCGCTCCATGCCGCAGTACTCCCAGATGATCTTGCCGAGCTCACGGTGGAAGAAGTCGGGCGATTTCGTGCCGTTCACCGCGAGGTACCCGTTGAAGCGCTGGCGCGCCTCCTCCTCGGCCTTCCTGAACTCAGGATGGTCGGTGCCGGGGATCGGCTTGTTCAGCATCGGCGCCAGCTGGTTGCCGATGGTGTACGGAAGCACGAAGTACCCGTCGGCGAGACCCTGCATCAGCGCCGAGGCGCCGAGGCGGTTCGCACCGTGGTCGGAGAAGTTCGCCTCGCCCGCGGCATACAGGCCCGGGATGTTGGTCTGCAGTTCGTAGTCCACCCACAGGCCGCCCATCGTGTAGTGGGTGGCCGGGTAGATGCGCATCGGCTGCTCGTAGGGGTTCTCGCCCGAGATGCGCTCGTACATCTCGAACAGGTTCCCGTAGCGCTCCGCGACGACGTCCTGGCCGAGACGGTTGATGGCATCGGAGAAGTCGAGGTACACGCCGTTCTTCTTCGGCCCCACACCGAGGCCCTTGTCGACCGCGCGCTTCGCCGCGCGCGACGAGATGTCACGCGGGGCGAGGTTGCCGAACGACGGGTAGAGACGCTCGAGGTAGTAGTCCCGCTCGCTCTCCGGGATGAGATGCGCCGGGCGCGTCTCATCGGGGTTGGTGGGCACCCACACGCGGCCGTCGTTGCGCAGCGACTCCGACATGAGGGTCAGCTTCGACTGCGACTCGTCGCTCTGGGGGATGCAGGTCGGGTGGATCTGCGTGTAGCACGGGTTCGCGAAGAGTGCACCGCGACGGTGTGCCCTCCACGCCGCCGTGACGTTGCACGCCATCGCGTTCGTGGACAGGAAGAACACGTTGCCGTAGCCGCCGGTGGCGAGCACCACGGCATGCGCCGCGTGCGAGGAGATCTCGCCGGTGACGAGGTCGCGCACCACGATGCCCGACGCGCGGCCGTCGATGACCACGACGTCGACCAGTTCGGTGCGGTTGAACAGCCGGATGCCGCCGAGGCCGACCTGACGGGCGAACTGCTGGTACGCGCCGAGCAGCAACTGCTGGCCGGTCTGGCCGCGGGCGTAGAACGTGCGGCTCACCTGGGCGCCGCCGAACGAGCGGTTGTCGAGGAGCCCCCCGTACTCGCGCGCGAACGGCACGCCCTGGGCGACCATCTGGTCGATGATGCTGACGCTCACCTGGGCGAGACGGTGCACGTTCGCCTCGCGGGCGCGGAAGTCGCCGCCCTTCACGGTGTCGTAGAACAGACGGTGGACGGAGTCGCCGTCCCCCTTGTAGTTCTTGGCGGCGTTGATGCCGCCCTGTGCCGCGATGGAGTGTGCGCGGCGCGGGGAGTCGTGGAACGTGAACGCCTCCACCTGGTAGCCGCGCTCGGCGAGGGTGGCGGCCGCCGCCGCCCCGGCGAGACCGGTGCCCACCACGATGACCTTGAACTTGCGCTTGTTGTTGGGGTTCACCAACTTCATGTCGGACTTGTAGGTGTCCCACTTCTCCTCCACCGGGCCGGCGGGGATCTTGGAGTCGAGGGTGACGGTGTTCTTCGCGAGGAGTTGCTGTGTGAGGCTCATGGGGTTTCCTTTGCTTTGCGTCAGCCGACGATGCCGGCCATCACGGCCACGGGGAACGAGACGTTGCCGACCACGATGACGGCGGCGAAACCGGTGGCGAACGCTCGCCGCCACCTGTTGAAACGGGGGTTGTTCCAGCCGAGTGACTGGAAGATGCTCCAGGCCCCGTGGAACAGGTGGATCCCGAGGAGGACGTTCGCCACCACGTAGAAGAACGCCACCGGGGTGCGCTCGAAGGACGCCACGACACTGCCGTACACGTCCTTCACGGGCTCGGTGTCACCCGGGTGGGTGATCATGGTGCCGACATGGTCGTTGACCACGCCGAACGTGAGGTCGAGCAGGTGCCACACGAGGAACGCGAGGATGATGATGCCCGACCACCGCATGGTGCGGCTCGCGAAGTTCGCCACCTGGTAGTCGCGGGCGCTCTGGTACCTCACCGGTCTCGCCCGGCGGTTCAGGACGGTGAGCGACCAGGCCGCGTGCAGGTGCAGCAGAAGCATCGCGATGAGCCCGCCGCGGAGGATCCACAGCACCCAGCCCTTCGGTGCGAGCGGGTACAGCAGCGTCTGGAGGAAGTGCGCGTAGTGGTCGAGGTCGGCCGCACCCATGTACATCTTCAGGTTGCCGATCATGTGGAACAGCACGAATCCCATGAGCCCGATGCCAGTGATGCCCATGGCGTACTTCTTGCCCACCGCGGTGGAGTAGAGGTCGATGATGAACGGCCGGCGCCTGCGGGCCCTCGTCGCGGTGCCGGTGACCGGACCTCTGTGGCTCGATATCGCTTGTGCCATGTGGGACTCCTGCGGCCCCGCTGGGCCCTCGGGAACGTGCGGAAAAGACGGTAGCCCCCGCTCCCCCGCGGGCCACAACTCCGCAAAGTCGTGGTTTCGTGTCCTTTTTCACTAGTGTTTCCACGTTCAGTTCGGAGGGCGAGATCACCCCGGTCCGCCCCGAAAAAACACTGGAGATGGTCACGTGACAGAGTTGATTGCGGCCGAGGGCGGCTACCAGGAATTCACACTGAAGGGCGGTGAATGGCTGGTTCTGTGGCTTTCCGCGGCGGCAGCCATCCTCGCCATCGCGGTGGGCTTCTACCTGGTCCGGGCGGTTATGGCAGCGGACGAGGGTTCGCCGAAGATGCGGGAGATCGCCGCGGCGATCCAGGAGGGCGCCTGGGCCTACCTGAAGCGCCAGTTCAAGACGATCGGGTACATCCTGGTCCCGCTCGTGGTCATCGTGTTCGTCACGTCCACCGCCATCAAGAGGGGCGACGGCAGTGAGGCCCTTTCCTTCGGCCAGGCGGGCCTCTGGCGCACCCTTGCCTTCGTTCTGGGCTGTCTGGCCTCCGGCCTCACCGGCTACATCGGCATGACCCTCGCCACCCGCGGCAACGTGCGCACGGCAGCCGCCGCGCTCACGAACTCGATGCCGAAGGCCCTCACGGTCGCCTTCCGCACCGGCGGCGTGGCCGGCATGTTCACGGTGGGCCTCGGCCTCATCGGCGCGACGCTCATCATCATGGTGTTCCAGAACACCTCGAGCGTGATCCTCGTGGGCTTCGGCTTCGGCGGTTCGCTGCTGGCCCTCTTCCTCCGCGTGGGCGGCGGCATCTTCACCAAGGCAGCCGACGTCGGCGCCGACCTGGTGGGCAAGGTCGAGGCGGGCATCCCCGAGGACGACCCGCGCAACCCCGCCACCATCGCCGACAACGTGGGCGACAACGTGGGCGACTGCGCAGGCATGGCCGCTGACCTCTTCGAGAGCTACGAGGTCACACTGGTTGCCTCGATCATCCTGGGTGTGGCCGCGTTCAACTCGATCGGCCTCAACCCGGCGATGGGCCTCGTGTTCCCGCTGGCCGCGCGTGCCATCGGTGTGGTGGCGTCCATCGCCGGCGTGTTCGCCGTGAAGGCGAAGGAGGGCGAGACCGACGCACTGAAGCCGATCAACCGCGGCTTCCTGGTGGCAGGCTCGCTCACCCTGATCGGCACGCTCCTTCTCTCCCTCGGCTACGTGGGCAACGACAAGGGCACCGGCGCCGACAATGTCGAGCTCATGGGCGGCGCCGGGTGGCGCGTCTTCGGCGCGGTGGCCATCGGTCTCGTGCTCGCACAGCTGGTGAGCCGTCTCACCGAGTACTACACGGCCACGCACCACAAGCCCGTGAAGGAGATCGCCGAGTCGGCCGAGACCGGCCCCGCAACGGCGATCCTCTCGGGCACCGCATACGGCCTCGAGAGCTCCGTGTACGCGGTCGTGGCGATCGCGGTCGCAATCGGCGTGGCCCTCGGCCTCGGCGGCGGCAACCTCACCTTCTCGCTGTACCTCGTGGCCCTCTGCGGCATGGGCATGCTCGCCACCACCGGCGTGATCGTGTCCGAGGACACCTTCGGGCCAGTGTCGGACAACGCCGCCGGCATCGCCGAGATGTCGGGCGAGTTCCACGGCGAGCCGCAGAAGATCATGGTCAGCCTGGACGCGGTGGGCAACACCACCAAGGCCGTGACCAAGGGCTTCGCCATCGGTTCCGCGGTGATCGCGGCCGTGGCACTGTTCGCCTCGTTCATCGAGATCGCCGGTGCCGAGCTGGGCATCAAGATCGAGAACCTCGCAGACGGCGTCTTCAAGGCTCCCGAGCTCGCCATCAACGTTGCCGACCCGAAGATCTTCATCGGTCTCCTCATCGGCGGCGCGGTGCCGTTCCTGTTCTCCGCACTCTCCATCCGCGCCGTCGGCCGCACGGCCGGCGTCGTGGTGCAGGAGGTGCGCAGCCAGTTCAAGGACGGCGGCATCATGGCCGGCACGAAGAAGCCCGACTACGGCCCGGTCATCGACATCTGCACGGCTGCGTCGCTGCGCGAGCTCGCCACGCCGGCCCTGCTCGCGGTGCTCACCCCGGTGATCGTGGGCTTCGGCATCGGTTGGCAGGCCCTCGGCGGGTTCCTCGCCGCGGTGATCCTCACCGGCCAGCTGATGGCGAACTACCTCAGCAACGCCGGTGGCTCGTGGGACAACGCCAAGAAGTACATCGAGGACGGCAACCACGGCGGCAAGGGCTCCGACCCGTACAAGGCGGCCGTCATCGCGGACACCGTCGGTGACCCGTTCAAGGACACCGCCGGCCCCGCGCTGAACCCGCTCATCAAGGTGATGAACCTTGTGTCGCTGCTGGTGCTCCCCGCGATCATCTCGAACCAGGACAAGGACGGTCTGCGCCTCGCCATCGCCGCGGCGGCAACCATCATCCTGGCCGCCTCGGTGGTGAGGTCGTCGCGCCAGAGCGCAACCATCGGCTGACCACCACGGTCCGGCACTCCGACGGAAAAGACCCCCGGGCCCCGGGCCCGGGGGTCTTTTCACATCCCGGACCGGACCGGACAGCGCAACACACCGCCCGGGGGTTGGTGATGGACCACGGGTCCGCGCACACTGTGGTCATGCGGTACCTCAGCCTCGACTGGATGGATGCGATGTCGGCCGCCGTCGCGGGGAACGCCGAGCTGCAGTCGGTGGCCACCTCGGTGACACTCGGCATCACACAGGTCGTCACGGACGGTCCGGAGGGAACGGTGACCTACCACCTCAGCCTCGTCGACGGCGCGGCCGTGTTCGGGCCCGGACCTGCCGTTCCGGAGGACGTGCGGCTCGAGCAGTCGTGGCGGACCGCGGTCGATGTGGCCACGCGCGTCGTGCCGGCTCAGGAGGTATTCGTGAAGGGGCTCGTGACGATCGGCGGCGATGCCCGGAAGCTGATCGGCGCGGACCCCGTGTTCACGGCGCTGAACACCGTGTTCGACTCGGTGCGCGCGACGACCGTCTACGAGTGACGGCTGTCCGCGGGCATCACACAGTGCCCGAGGCCGACGGTCAGATCAGACCGAGCTTGCGCACCTCATCGCGCTCCTCGGCGAGTTCCGCCACGGACGCATCGATGCGCGACCGGCTGAAGTCGTCGATGTCGAGACCCTGGACGATGGACCACTCGCCTCCCGCACAGGTGCAGGGGAACGACGAGATGAGGCCCTCGGGGACGCCGTAGCTGCCGTCGCTCGGGACGGCCATCGACACCCAGTCGCCCTTGTCGGTGCCGAGAGCCCACGAGCGCATGTGGTCGATCGCGGCGTTCGCGGCCGATGCCGCCGACGACAGACCGCGGGCCTTGATGATGGCCGCACCGCGCTTGGCCACGGTGGGGATGAAGTCGTTCTCGAGCCAGCCCTGGTCGTTCACCAGTGCGGCGGCATTCTTGCCGTCGACCTCGCAGTGGAAAAGGTCGGGGTACTGGGTGCTCGAGTGGTTGCCCCAGATCGTCATCTTCTTGATTGCCGACACCGGCCGGCCGGTACGGGCAGCCAGCTGGGACACCGCACGGTTGTGGTCGAGGCGGGTCATGGCCGTGAAGCGGCGGGGGTCGAGCCCCTGTGCGTTGTTCATGGCGATGAGGGCGTTGGTGTTCGCCGGGTTGCCGACCACGAGCACCTTCACGTCCTTGCTCGCGGCTGCAGCGAGTGCGCGGCCCTGGGGCTTGAAGATGCCGCCGTTCGCGCTGAGCAGGTCACCGCGCTCCATGCCGTCCTTGCGGGGCATGGCGCCCACCAGGAAGGCCGCATCGGCGTCACCGAAGGCCTTCTCGGCGTCATCGGTGCGCACGGTGCCGGCGAGCAGCGGGAACGCACAGTCATCGAGCTCCATCGCGACACCCTCGAGGGCCCCGAGTGCGGGCGTGATCTCGAGCATCTGGAGGATCACGGGCTGGTCGGGGCCGAACACCGCCCCGGAGGCGATGCGGAAAAGGAGGCTGTAGCCGATCTGGCCGGCAGCACCGGTCACGGCAACTCGTACTGGACTCGTCATGTTCACAAGCGTACGCAGGACCCCGCGCCGGCTCCCAAAACCGACGGTGCCGACGGTGGCTACGGGGCCGTGACAGCCGACACGATGGACTCTACGTACCGGTCCTGGCCCGCGGCGTTCGGGTGCACCTTGTCGCTCGCGAACCACTCGGGGTGGCTCTTCGAGATGGTGAACCAGTCGAGCACCCGCACGTTCGGGTACCGGGTGGGCAACGCGTAGATGATCCGGTTGTTGATGGTCTCGTACTCGCGGGTCGGCACCCGCACCGTGAGCACGATCACCTTGTCCACGTCCGCGAGGGGCTTCATCAGCCGGTCGAACACCGCCTCCTTGGTGGTGCCGTTGGTGCCGAGGTGCAGCACCACGGTCTCCCCCAGCTCCTTCGTCGAGCGGTAGTAGTTCAGGATCGGCAGCGCGTCGAGGGGCTGGCGGTTCTTGGCGGCATCCACGGTGAGGCCCTTCTTCGCGAGCTTCTTCGCCGAGCCGAGCATCACCGAGTCACCCACCGCGAGCACATCGATGATGCGCGGAGGCGTGGTCGTGGGCATCGGCATCGTGGTCTGCCCGGGCGCGAGCGTCGGGGGCGGGGCGATGGTGGGGATGGTCACCACGGCCTCCTCGTTGTCCTCGAGGTTCGCAGTGATGTCGTCGGGCACGACCCGCGCGGTCACCATGCTGACGGTGGCGAACACGGGAATCACCGATGCCACCACGGCCGCAGCGGCCCATTTCCGGCGTGCCTCGCGGTCGGCGAGGTTCCCCGGGTCGCGGAGACGCCTCCACAGCCCGGTCACCGCGCCCGAGCGCACAGGTGTCTCCACGAACCGCCAGGACAGTTCCGTGACCACGAGCGTGATGCACATGAGTCCGGCGAACTCACGCAGCTCGAGAGGGGTGCCGGCGCTCTTGCGCCACAGCTGGAACACGACCCAGTGGTACAGGTACAGGCCGTAACTGCGCGTGCCGACCCACACGAACAGGGGATTGCCGATCACGTACCGGCCGAGCCACGACCGCGGCTTCGTGACCGCCATGATCACCAGCACCGACGCCGCGCCGACCATGAGGAAGCCGCCCCTGTACAGGAGGTCGTAGGCGTGCTCGGTGTCCCCGCGCACCACGGTGCGGAACGTGATCGCCATCCACGCGAGCGCAACGAGGCCGATCACCCCGAGCGTGTCGTACACACCGGTGGAGCGCTGCATCCCCCTGCGCACGAGGGACCACGGCCTCCACACCATCGCGAGGGCCGCGCCGAGCAGCAGCCCGCTCGAACGGCTGAACGTGCCGAGGTACAGGAAGTCCGTGCGCAGGACCTGCCGGCCGAACAACCCGAGGTACTGGCCGGGCGTCTCCGCAAACGAGCCGATCGGTCCGGGTCGGTACAGGAGTGCGGTTACCACCGCGACGGCTCCGGCGCATGCCGTGAACCAGAGCGCGAGGGCCGGGAGCGTGCTGCGGCGCATCCGGCGCAGGAGCAGTGCCATCACCACCGGCCACACGAGGTAGAACTGCTCCTCCACCGCCAACGACCACAGGTGGCGCAGCGGCGCGAACGCGAACGTGCTGGTGTAGCTGGAGCCGGTCCACGCCTGGAACCAGTTCGCGCCGTACAGCACGCCTGCCACCACATCGCCGCGCAGCATCCCGAGACGGTCCCGCTCGAACACGGCACACCACGACACGAGCAGCACGAGCATCAGGAAGAGAGCGGGCAGGAGGCGCCTCGCGCGCCGCAGCCAGAAACTGCCGAGCGACACCGTGCCCGTGCGCTCCCGTTCGGCGACCAGCAACAGCGTGATCAGGTATCCCGAGATCACGAAGAACACCTCGACGCCGAGGAAACCGCCGTGCAGCCACCGCGGGTCGGCGTGGTACACGATCACGGCAACCACCGCGAGGGCGCGGAGCCCGTCGAGACCGGGGATGTAGGGCACCGCGGGCCCGCGACGCGAGCCCCACGCGGGGGTGCCGTCGCGACGGTCGGTGTCGGTCATGGCGGGTCGGCCTCAGGCCACGGGCAGGCCGAGCTGACCGTAGATCTCCCGAGTGGCGGTGGACTTGTTCAGTGTGTAGAAGTGCAGGCCCGGCGCACCCGCAGCGAGGAGCTCGGCGCACAGTTCCGTGGCGGCCTGCACACCGGCCCTGCGGACATCGTCCGGGTTGTCGAACGCCCCGAGGCGCTCGCGCAGCCATCCCGGCACCTCGGCCCCGGACAGCTGGGCCATCCGCTCCACCTGCGACAGGTTGGTGACCGGCATGATGCCCGGGATGACCGGCCTGTCGACACCGAGGTCGGCGAGCTCGGACACCATGCGCACCCAGTGCCCGGCCTCGAAGAAGAACTGCGTCACCGCGAAGTCGGCCATGCGCAGTTTCGCGGCGAGGTGCCGGCGGTCGGACTCCCGGGACTCCGAACGCGGGTGAACCTCGGGATGCGCGGCGACTCCGATGCTCATGGTGGAGATTGACTTCACGTGCTCGATGAGGTCGGTGGCGAAGCGGTAGTCGCTCGGCCGGGCCTCTGCGGGGTCGGTGGGCGGGTCGCCGGCGAGGGCGAGCACGTTCTCCACCCCCGCCGCGGCATATGTCTCGATGATGGAGGAGATCTCGTCGCGGGTGTGGCCGACGCACGTCAGATGCGCCATCGGGGGGATGTCGGTCTCCTTGCGCACCCACAGCACGGTGTCCCGGGTGTGCTCGCGTGTGCTGCCCCCGGCGCCGTACGTGACCGACACGAACGACGGTGCGAGCGGGGCCAGTTCGGCGATGGTGCGCCCGAGCGACATGGACGCCTGGGCCGACCGCGGCGGGGAGAACTCGAAGGAGAACGTGCGTCCCGCGGCGAGAAGATCACCGATGCGCGCCATGGACGACGATTCTACGGTTGTCCCGGCCCCGGCACCGGAGCACTAGTGGCGGAAATGACGCGTGCCCGTGAGCACCATGGCGATTCCGTGCTCGTTGGCAGCCGTCACGGACTCCTCGTCCCGCACGCTGCCGCCCGGCTGGATGACCGCGGTGACTCCCGCACGGGCAAGTTCGTCGATGGTGTCGCGGAACGGGAAGAAGGCATCGCTCGCCGCAACACTCCCCCTCGCCCTTTCTCCCGCCCTTCCGACCGCGATCCGCGCTGCGTCGACCCTGTTCGGCTGTCCTCCACCGATGCCGACCACCACGTCGCCGTTCGCCAGCGCGATCGCGTTGCTCCACGTCGCCGCGACCGTCTGCCATGCGAGCAGCAGGCTGGTCCACTCCTCGGCGGTGGGCACGCGGTCCGAGGCCACGGTGAAGTCGTCGAGCGGTTCGTCGACCTCGTCATTTGTCTGCACCAGGAGCCCGCCGTCCACGCTGCGCACGTTGATCCCCATGCTGTGGTACGGGGCCACCGCCTCGATCAGGCGCAGGTTCTGCTTCTCGCACAGGACGTCGAGGGCGCCCGCGGAGAACGACGGCGCCACGACCACCTCCGTGAACACGTCTGCGATTGCGCGTGCGGTTTCCTCGTCGACCTCCCCGTGCACGGCGATGATCCCGCCGAACGCACTGACGGGATCGGCGGCGTTCGCCTGCACGTACGCCTCGTGCACCGTCGGCGCGACAGCGACGCCGCAGGGGTTCGCGTGCTTCACGATCACGGCAGCCGGGCGGTCGAAGCGGCTGACCAGCTGCCATGCGGCCTCGGTGTCGAGGACGTTGAGATAGGACATCTCCCGGCCGTTCAGCTGCGTGGCGGAGTCCCACCACGACTCGGCGCCGGGCAGCCGGTACCGCGCCCCCCGCTGGTGGGGGTTCTCGCCGTAGCGCAGCACCTCGGCGCGCTCGGCCACGATCGTCATGATCGGCGGGAGCGACGCGTCCCCGCGCAGCGGTGCGTCCTCGGCCAGCCATGAGGCGAAGGACGCGTCGTACGCGCTCGTGATGCGGAACGCCTTCTGCGCGAGCATCCTGCGCGCCCGTTCGTCGAGGGATCCCTCGCGGATCATCTCCACCACGGCGTCGTAGTCGGCGGTGTCCACCACCACCGCCACGTGGGCGTGGTTCTTCGCGGCCGCGCGCACCATCGCCGGTCCGCCCACGTCGATCAGTTCGATGCCGGGGGCAGAGGCGAACGGGTAGAGGTTCACCACCACCAGATCGATCGCCCCGATGCCGTGCGCCGACATGTCGTCGAGGTGCGACTGTTTCGACCTGTCGGCGAGGATGCCGCCGTGCACCTTCGGGTGGAGGGTGACCACGCGGTGGTCGAGAATCGCGGGTACACCCGTGATGTCGGCCACGTCGGTGACGGGCGTGCCGGAGCCGGCCACTGCACGCGCGGTTCCCCCGCTCGAGAGGATCTCCCAACCGAGTCCGTGGAGCGCCGCGGCGAGGTCCGCTATCCCCGTCTTGTCATGGACAGAGAGGAGCGCGCGGGGCATTCAGCGCAGCCCGGCGACGATCTCGGCCATGAGTGCTCCGGCCTCGGTGGGGTTCTGGCCCACCTTCACACCGGCGTCGCGCAGCGCCGCCATCTTCCCCTGTGCGGTTCCCTTGCCGCCGGACACGATGGCGCCGGCATGGCCCATCTTCTTGCCCGCCGGAGCGGTGACACCCGCGATGTACGCCGACATGGGCTTGGTCACCGAGGTCTTGATGAACTCGGCCGCCTCTTCCTCGGCGGAGCCGCCGATCTCGCCGATCATGATGATGGCGTGAGTCTCGGGGTCGTCCTGGAACTGGCGCAGGCAGTCGATGAACGACGTGCCGGGCACGGGGTCACCGCCGATGCCGACGCACGTCGACACACCGATACCGCGCTGCTTCAGTTCGTACAGCGCCTGGTAAGTGAGGGTGCCGGAGCGCGACACGATTCCCACGTTCGGGCCCTTCGCTGACGGGGGCTGCGCGATCTCTCCGGCAGTGATGCCGATGTTGCACTTCCCGGGGCTGATGATGCCCGGGCAGTTCGGGCCGAGCAGGCGTGTTCCGGGGAAGTCGCGCACGAGCGTGTTGTAGGTGCGCGCCTCGTCCTGGGCAGGGATGCCCTCGGTGATGCACACGATGAACGCGATGCCCGCGGCGGCTGCCTCGAGGATGGCGGCGGGGGCCGCCTTCGGGGGAACGGCCACGAACGACGCCGTGGCACCCGTGGCCTTCACGGCGTCGGCCACCGTGTCGAACACCGGGATGCCCTCCACGTCGGTGCCGCCCTTGCCGGGCGTGACACCGCCGACCACCTGCGTGCCGTACGCCCTGTTGCGCAGGCCGTGGTACTTGCCCTGTCCGCCGGTGAGGCCCTGCACGATGACCTTTGTGTTCTCGTTGACGAAGATTGCCATGGGGTTTCCTTACTTCGCGAGTGCCACGGCCGCCTCGGCGGCCTCGAGCATCGTGGGCTTGCTGACCAGTTTCGACTCGGGGATGCCGGCACCCGCGAGGATGGCACGGCCCTCCTCGGCGTTGGTGCCGTCGAGACGGATGACGATCGGTGCGCGCAGGTTCACCCTGGAGAGCGCCTCGACGATGCCCTTCGCGACCTCCTCGCCGCGGGTGATGCCGCCGAAGATGTTGATGAAGATGGCCTTCACCTTCTGGTCGCTGTTGATGACCTCGAGGGCACCGGCCATGAGGTCGGCATTCGCGCCGCCGCCGATGTCGAGGAAGTTCGCGGCAGAGCCGCCCACCTGGTTCACCACGTCGAGAGTGCTCATGGCGAGACCCGCGCCGTTGGCGATGATGCCCACCGTGCCGTCGAGGCCGATGTACTGCAGCCCCTTCTCGCGGGCGAGCTGCTCGCGCGCGTCGAGCTCGACGGTCTTCGCGAACTCCTCCCACTCCGGGTGGCGGAACTCTGCGTTGCTGTCGAGCGACACCTTCGCGTCGAGCGCGTGCACCTCGCCGGTGGGCTTGAGGATGAGCGGGTTGATCTCGGCCAGATCGCAGTCACCCTCGACGAAGCAGCGGTACAGCTGCACGAGGATCGAGGCGACGCCCTGCTCCGCCTTTGCCGGGATGCTGGCCTTCCTGGCCGCATCGAGTGCCGCTGCCGCATCGAGGCCCACGGTGGGGTCGATGTGCTGCAGCAGGATGGCACCGGGGTCCTTCGCCGCAACCTCCTCGATCTCGACGCCGCCCTGGGCACTCAGCATCAGCAGGTGCTTCTTCGCCGCGCGGTCGAGCGTGAACGACGCGTAGTACTCCTCGGCGATGTCGGAGGCGTGCTCCACCCACACCCGCTTCACGAGGTGACCCTTGATGTCCATGCCGAGGATGTTCCCCGCATGCGTGCGCACCTCGTCGACGTTGTTCGCGAGCTTGATGCCGCCGGCCTTGCCGCGGCCGCCCACCTGCACCTGTGCCTTCACCACCACCGGGTAGCCGGCCTTCCCGGCCTCGGCCATTGCCTCGTCGACCGTGTGTGCCACACCGCCCGCCGACACCGGGATGCCGAAGCGGGCGAAGTACTGCTTGCCCTGGTACTCGAAGAGGTCCATTGTGCGATTACTCCTTCGCGTCGAGTTCCTGCTCGAGCCATTGACAGATCGACTTGAGCGACGATCCCGGCCCGAAGATGTTGGCGACCCCGCTCTCGCGCAGTGCGCGCGCGTCGGCATCGGGGATGACACCGCCGCCGAACACCATCACGTCGGTGAGGTCACGCTTCGTGAGCTCCTCCATGACGCGGGGGAAGAGAGTGTTGTGCGCACCGGACAGGAGCGAGAGCCCGACGGCATCGGCGTCCTCCTGCAGTGCGGTCTCGGCAATCTGCTCGGGGGTCTGGTGCAGGCCCGTGTAGATGACCTCGAACCCGTGGTCGCGGAGGGCCCGCGTGATGGTCTTGGCCCCTCGGTCATGGCCGTCGAGACCGGGCTTGGCCACGACGACGCGGTAGGTGCGCTTCACAAATGGAAAACCCTAGGCCGTGGCGGCAACCCCGCACCAACCGAGCAGAATGGAGCGGTGCAAAGCCCCCGACTGCGCAGCCCCCTGGCCAGGGCCATCGTGCCCGTGCTGGGCGGCGTTGCCTTCTTCGCCGTGTTCTTCCTCGGGCTGTGGGTGGTGGCATCCACCATCAACGACAGGGCCGACCCGGGGTCCCGCATCGCCAACAGCGTGTTCGAGGTGGGGAAGGTCGATGACATCGCCGAGGCGGTCGCCGACGGCGGTCCGCTTCTGTTCCCCGACCTGAAGAGCGCCGACGGTGTGCGCTCCGTCGTGCTCGACCACACGGGACCCGACCCCGCCGTCGGCTGGCAGGTGTACTACGCGTACCCGGCCGACCGCAGCACCGACTGCCTAGTCACCCACGTGCCGAAGTCGCGCAACTACACCGACTGCGAGGGACGCACTCTCGACGTCAGCGACCTCTCACTGCCGACCGACGTCCGGCCGGTGGTGGAGAACAGGAAGACCCTGTCGATCGACCTGCGCGGCGTGACGTCCGGGGTCACGAACCCCTAGGCACGGCGTCAGGACACCGACAGCGCGTCGGACAGGCGCGCCACGAACTCCTCGGTGTGCGCCGCCAGTCTCCCCCGCTGAAGGGTGAGCCCGCCGACAACCTCGCCGCCGGTGCGCTCCAGTTCGCGGGTGACCGCATCGAGTGCACGTCCGGGGTTCAGCGCATAGGTGCAGAAACCGGCGACCTTCTTGCCCGCCATGGACGGCAGCGCGCGGAGACGGTCGATCCCCCACGGGGCCTGGCCCACCACGAAGAGTCCGTGCACCCACGTGCCGACCACGACGACGTCGGCTTCCTGGATCGCGGCGTGGTCGGGCGTCCGGAGGGCGGAGAAGCCGCTGACCTGCCATCCCTCCTGTTGGAGCCCGGATGCGATCATCTCGCCCGCCTTCCAGGTGTTGCCCGTGAGACTCTCGATGAGGATGGCTGCCTTCATGTCACCAAATCTACGACGCGGGCACCCGGGTGCGGGGCAGCACGTGCCGTTGCCCGTCAGCCCTGCCTGCGCAACGGTGCCCAGGCGAGGAGGAGATGCTTCGTGCCGCGTTCGGCGAACCTCACGGTGGCCTCGGTCTTCTCGCCCTCGCCGCTGATCGAGAGGATCACGCCGTCGCCGAACACCGCGTGCACCACATCGTCTCCGACACGGAAGTGCGAGTAGTCGGACTCCGGACGCGCCGGCTTCGGCGACGGCGCCGTCTTGCGCTCGCGTCCGGCTCCGAACACGCGACCGGAGGGCTCCTCGTCGCGGCGGCGGTACCCGGGCACCTCACGGTCATGCCACGGGACCGGGCTCTCGTGCCCGTCATGGTCTGCGGGCACGTTGCCGCGGCGGTCGAACAACTGTGCCGGCACCTCGGCGAGGAAGCGCGATGGCGGGTTGTACTGGCTCTGGCCGTACAGCGTGCGCTGCCACGCGTGCGAGACGTGCAGCCGCTCGCGCGCACGCGTGATGCCCACGTACGCCAGGCGGCGCTCCTCCTCGAGCTCGTTCGGGTCGAGCAACGCCCTGTTGTGCGGGAAGATCCCCTCCTCGCAGCCCACCAGGAAGACGAACGGGTACTCGAGGCCCTTCGCCGAGTGGAGAGTCATCAGCACCACCTGGTTGTCGGCGCCGAGCTCGTCGGTGTCGGCCACCAGTGAGACCTGCTCGATGAACTCGTCGACGTCGGCGAACTCCGCGGCCCTGCCGATGAGCTCGGCAAGGTTCTCGAGGCGGCCGTCGGCCTCGACGGTGCCCTCCGCGCGCAGTTCGTCCATGTATCCGCTCGACTCGACAGCCAGCTGGAGGAGCGCCGAGGGTCCGTCGGAGACCGACGAGTTCATGGAGTCGATGAGGTCGAAGAAGCGGTCGATGCCCTTGGCCGCGGCGCCCGACACGCCCGCCTCGCGGCAGCGACGCATGGCGAGCGCGAACGGGATCCCGTTCGCCCGGGCGAAGGTCTCGATCTTGCCGAGACTCGCGTCGCCCACGCCGCGCTTGGGCACGTTGATGACCCGCTTGATGTTGACCTCGTCGACGGTGTTCACCGCGACACGCAGGTAGGCCATGGCGTCCTTGATCTCGCGGCGGTCATAGAAACGGGTGCCGCCGACGACCTTGTACGGGACACCGGCGCGCATGAATGACTCCTCGATGACGCGGCTCTGGGCGTTGGTGCGGTACATCACCGCGATCTCGCCCCACCGGCGGCCCGACTTCTGCAGCTGCATGGCCTCGGCGGCGACGAAGGAGGCCTCGTCGTACTCGTCGTCGGCCCAGAACCGCACGATGGGGTCGCCGTCCCCTGAGCTCGTCCACAGGTTCTTCGGACGCCGCTCGGAGTTGCGGGCGATCACCGCGTTCGCGGCCGCGAGGATTGTCTGGGTGCTCCGGTAGTTCTGGGCGAGGACCACGCTGGTGACATCGGGGAACGCGGTCTCGAACTGGTCGATGTTGCGCATGTCGGCCCCGCGGAAGCGGTAGATGCTCTGGTCGCTGTCCCCCACCACGCACACGTTGTGGTGCAGCGCCCCGAGCATCAGCACGATGCGGTTCTGCGCCAGGTTGGTGTCCTGGTACTCGTCGATCAGCACGTGCTCGAAGCGTTCCTGCCAGTGGCGCAGAACGTCGGGGCTGCCCTCGAACAGGTGCACCGTGTTGACGAGGATGTCGTCGAAGTCCATTGCGCCCGCCGCGACGAGGCGCGACTGGTACTCGGAGTAGATGTCGACGAGCCGCCTGTCCACGGCGAGTTCGGAGCCGTGGGCCCTGGCCGGGTCGATGAGTTCGTTCTTCCAGAGGCTGATGCGGCCCTGCACCGACCCTGCCGGGTAGCGGCGCGGGTCGAGGCCGAGGTCACGGATGACGTACCCGACCAGTCGCTTGGAATCCTGGGCGTCGTAGATGGTGAAGGTGCGCGGGTAGCCGATGGCCTCGGCATGCGACCTGAGGATGCGCACGCACGCCTTGTGGAACGTGGTGACCCACATGCGCTCGGCCGGTGGACCCACGAGTTCGCGGACACGCTCGCGCATCTCGTCGGCGGCCTTGTTGGTGAACGTGATGGCGAGGATGCGGGAGGGGTGCACGCCACGGCTGATGAGCCACGCGATGCGACGGGTGAGAACGCGCGTCTTGCCCGACCCCGCACCGGCCACGACGAGCAGCGGCCCGCCGGGGTGGAAGACCGCTTCCTCCTGGTCGGGGTTGAGATCGGACGTCCCGTCGGACGGAGGCGGGACAGGCCGGGTCATGACCCGGTCATCCTAGGTTCGGGCTGTGTCGTGTCCGTGGTGTGCGACGGGGACGCCGCGGTTCAGGAACGCGCGAGAACGCGGAACGGCAGGTTGCGCGGACCGCGCACCTGGCCGGTGCTCCACGTGACCTCCTCCGCCGCGTTCAGCTCGAAGTCGGGGAACCGCTCAAGGAAGGTCTCCACCGCGACGTTCAGTTCGAGACGTGCGAGGTTCGAGCCGATGCAGCGGTGGATACCGAGGCCGAAGGCGGCGTGACGGTTCTCCGTGCGGTCGATGTCGACCTCGCCGGCGTTCTCGAACTGGTTCTCGTCGCGGTTGGCGGCAGGGAACGGCAGGAGGACCCAGTCCTCCTCCTTCATCTGCACACCGTGGAACTCGTGGTCCTGCTTCACCAGGCGGGCCATGGTGACGGGCGCGTACGCACGGAGGAACTCCTCGACGGCCTGCGGGATGAGGTCCTTGTTCTCCACGAGGCGACGGCGGTCGACCGCGTTCGAGGCGAGGTGCCACAGCGACGACCCGATGCCCGACCACGTGGTGTCGATGCCGGCGATGAGGATGAGGATGACGGTGCCCTGCACGTGCTGCGGCGACAGCTTCTGGCCGTGGAGCTCCGCATCCAGCAGGAACGAGATGAGGTCGTCGCGCGGGTTCTCGATGTGGTCGGCGATGTGCCGCTCGAGGTACTCGCCGAACTCCTGGAAACGGACGATGCGCGACTCGCGGTCGCCACCGATGTCGCCGAGGACGAGGTTCACCCAGTCACGAAAGCGGTCGGCGTCCTCGAGGGGAAGACCGAGCATCTCGGCGATGATCAGCACCGGGATGTGCTGGCTGTACTCCACCGCGGCATCGACGAACTCGCGGTCGCCCATGCGGTCGATGAGGTCGTTGCACATCTTCTTCATCTTGTCGCGCAGCGGGTCGATCTTCTTCGGGGCGAACGCCGGGAGAAGAAGACGACGGGCGTCGGCGTGGAACGGCGGGTCGCTGGTGATGGGCGGCGCACCGCCGATCGGCGCGGGGATCGCGTCGGGGACCTCGCTCGGCTTCAACTGACCGACCACCACGTTGCGGCTGGTGAAGTGCTCGGTGTCATAGGCGATCTCGTGCACCATCTCGTGCGTGAGCGGCAGCCACACGCCGCCGTAGCGGTCGGAGTGGGCGATCGGGCATCCGGCGGACTTGAGGTCCTCCCAGATCTGGTGGATGTTCTTGTTGTACTCGGGGTCACCGTGGTCGAAATCGGTGGCCCAGTCGGTGACGGGTCCGTACACAGTTGTCATGGGGAGCTCTCCTGCTGTCGCGTGGGGCGGGTCAGTCTTCGATGATGATCGCGAACTCGGGGCAGTTCGCCAGGGCGAGGCGGGCCTTGTCCTCGAGTGCCGCGGGCACCTCTCCATCGTTCAGCTCGAATGCGTTGCCGTAGTCATCGACATCGAACAACTCGGGAGCCAGCGCATAGCAACGGTTGTGCCCCTGGCACTTGGATGAATCCACGTGAACTCGCATGGGGCAAGATTAGGGGTGGGCCGTGAGAAAGTCACGGTCAAACTGTCTCACGAGCGTCTCACGGGGGTTTCCGGTGTTCATCCTCCTGCCACCGAGCGAGGGAAAGGCCGACGGCGGACGCCCCGGCACCGCATGGGAACCCTCGGCGGGCCCCACCGGCCGGGCCCTGGGGCCGATGCGGGAGCAGGTCGCCCCGGCCCTCGCCCGGGCCCGGGGGGGTGACCAGAAGCTGCTGGGAGTGAAGGGCGCGGCCCTCGAGAGTGCCCGCGCCGCGAACACGGCCGTGCTGGGGGCACCGACCCTCCCGGCATGGCAGCGCTACACGGGGGTGGTGTGGGACCACCTCGACCTCGCCTCTCTGCCGGGTGCGGCACGAACCGCCGCGGTGAAGCGCATCCTCGTGCCGAGCGCACTGCTGGGGGTGGTGCGCGGCGACGAACCGACGCCCGACTACAAGCTGAAGATGGGTGCGGTGCTCGCGGGCACCGGCCGGCTGTCGCGGTGGTGGCGCGCAGCGCTCACCGAGGAGATCGTGCGCCTCACACGCGGTGCGTTGATCGTCAACCTCCTGCCGCAGGAACACTCCGACGCGGTCGACTGGGAGGCCCTCGGCGAGGGGCGCGTCGTGCACGTCGACCTCGTGTCGAGGACGAAGGGCGGACGCGTGGGTGGCCACGACGCGAAGGCAGCCAAGGGGGCACTCGCCCGCCGGCTGATCGATGCCGCACCGGGCGCGACGGTTACGCGAACTCTCGCAGGGTTCCGTCACCCTCAGTACGCCGCGCGCATCCGCTGATGCAAAGGAACCGTTGCTGACCTAGGTTGAGCCCGTCAAGGGGGGCACATGGCCGGCGACATCTTCGACCTCAGCGGGCGCACCGCGATCATCACCGGCGGCAGCCGCGGGCTCGGACGGGAGATGGCGCTCGCCTTCGCGGCACGCGGCGCGAACATCGTGGTGGCGAGCCGGAAACTGCAGAACTGCGAGTCGGTGGCCGAGGAGGTGCGCGCACACGGCGTGCGCGCGAAGGCCATCGCCTACCACGCGGCGTCGTGGGACGACGCCGGTCGGCTGGCGGAGGAATCCATCACCGAGTTCGGGGCAATCGACATCCTCGTGAACAACGCGGGCATGTCCCCGCTGTACCCGTCGTTGGTGGATGTCACCGAGGACCTCTACGACAAGGTGCTCGGTGTGAACCTCAAGGGACCGTTCCGGCTCTCCACGCTCGTTGCCACCCACATCATCGGCCGGGGAGGAAAGGGCTCCATCATCAACGTCTCGTCGGTGGCGAGCCGTCGCCCCTCGCCCAACGAACTGATCTACGCGGCGGCGAAGTCCGCGGTGAACACGATGACCGTGGGGCTCGCGAAGGCGTACGGACCGCACGTGCGGGTGAACTGCATCGTGCCCGGGCCGTTCCTCACCGACATCTCGAAGGCATGGGACATGGAGCAGTTCGCGAAGCGGGCAAAGACCGCGTACTCCCTGGAGCGCGGCGGTGAGCCCCACGAGATCGTGGGAGCGGCCCTGTATTTCGCCAGCGACGCGAGCAGCTACACCACCGGGGCGTTGCTCGACGTGGACGGCGGGCCGCGGTAGGGAAACCCCCGTCTAGAGAAGTTTCTCGCGGAAGAACGCGAGAACCTGCTGCACGCTCCCCTCGTGGCGCTGCTCGGTGAGCACGCTGTGGTCGGACTTGCTGGCCGACGGCAGTTCCACGGCCACGAACGCATCACCGAGCAGGTCGCGGAGCGCGGAGAACCTGTCGCCCACGAGCCTGTCCGCGTCGTAGCGGAGACCGAGCACCTGGCAACCCGCGGCCGCGCGGCGCGCGATGACCTCGGCGTCATCGGGTGACAGGTTGAGGTCCCTCGCCCTCCGTGCACCGAGGGGGAACGGCAGCGACGGCTGGGACAGCACGGGCGCAACCATGATGTCGTCGAGCATCATCCCGAGCGCGAAACCGCCGCTGAAGCACATGCCGACGGCACCGACCCCGCGGCCGCCGGCCTGCGCGTGGTCGTTCTTCGCGAGTGCGCGCAGGAACGCGATCACCGGCGAGGTGCGCCCCGTGGCGAGCGAGGTGAACTCCTTCGCAACGCACACCTTCAGCAGTGACTTCACCGCGTAACCGTTCGAGAACCCACGACCCGGGGTGCCCACGAGACTCGGCATGGACACGGAGAAACCCTGTGCCACGACTTCCTCGGCGAACTCGATGACCTTCGGGGTGATGCCGGGAACCTCGTGCACGACGACCACGAGCGGTCCGGAGCCCTTGCGGTACACGTCCCTCGTGAGACCGGCGGCGGTGAACTGCGACACCGACCATCCATCCAGTGCGACCGTCATGTCATTCCCCCTTCAGTGCCGCGAGCGCGGCCTCGGCAAGCGCATCGGTGCCGGCCTTCATCGCCGAGGCGTCGAAGTCCTGGTCGCCCATGGCACCCTTCATGTAGCGCGCGTACACACCCTCGCTGATCACCGCGAGACGGAAGCTGGCAAAGGCCCTGTAGTAGCCGATGCCCGACACGTCGCGGCCGGTGCGCGTCGCGTAACGCTCCACGAGATGCGCGTACGGGGGGAACCCTTCGATGCCCGAGGGGTCGTTGGTTCGCACGATCGGCCGACCGGGGTCGGTCCAGTAGATGCCGATGTAGCCGAGGTCGGCGAGCGGGTCGCCGAGCGTGCAGAGCTCCCAGTCGAGCACGGCCGTCACACGGCCGCTCGCGGTGTCGGTGAGCACGTTTCCGAAACGGTAGTCGCCGTGCGCGACGGACACTCCCTGCTGCGGAGGTATCCGCTCGGCGAGCAGGCGCCCCACCTCCTCGATCGCGGGCAGCTCGCGCGTCTTCGAGTTCTCCCACTGGGTGGACCAGCGCTTCACCTGGCGCTCCACGTAGCCGTCCCTGCGGGCGAGGTCACCGAGACCGACCTCGTCCACGTCCACGGCGTGGAGGTCGGCGAGCACGTCGACGAGGTGGTCGGCCGCCTGTGCACGCAGACCCACCGGCAGCAGCTCGCCCTTGTCGGGGCTGTCCAGCACCTCACCGTCGACGAACGACATCACGTAGAACGGGGCGCCGTTCACCGACTCGTCGGTGCACAGGCCGAGGCACCGAGGCACGGGCACCGACGTGCGCCCCACCGCGCTGATGATGCGGTGCTCACGGGCCATGTCGTGCGCGGTGGCGAGAACGTGCCCGAGCGGGGGCCGGCGAAGCACCATGCGCACGCCCACGGAATCCGTGACCGCGTACGTGAGGTTGCTGCGGCCACCGGCGATCAGCCGGTACGTGTAAGGACCGCTGACCCCCTCGACGTTGCCGTCGAGCCAAGCCCCGACCTTCTGCTCGTCGATCCCCTGCACGGGTGTGACGGTACTCCCGGTCAGCCGGGCCGGACGACGCCGACGACCTTCCACCACCGCACCGGCGAGATCTTCACGACGTCGCCGTACTGCGGGGCATGCACCATGGTGCCGCCACCGAGATAGATGCCCACGTGATGGATGGGCGAGCCGGTGAACACGAGGTCACCCGGCATCGCGAGCGACTTCGGGATCTTCGGGAGCGCGTTGTACTGAGCCCGCGAGTTGCGCGGCAGACCCACGCCAGCCTTGGCCCATGCGTACGTGGTGAGTCCGGAACAGTCGAACGCCACGCCAGGCCTGCTCATCGCGTAGCGGTACGGGGTGCCGAGCTGCTTCAGTGCCGCATTGATTGCCACCTGGCTCCGCGCCGACACCTTGGGAAGGTTGCGGTACCGCGCCTGGACACTCGAGTACCTGCTCTGGTAACCGCTGGCCTCGCGCTGCGCACGCTCGAGATCGGCCGCCTCACGACGCTGGCGCTCCTCGCGCAGGAGGTCGACGAGGTCACCCTGGACCGTGGACTGCAATTGCTCGTACCGCGCGATGAGCTCCTCGGTGGCTCCCTGGCGCTGCAGCACGCTCTTGGCGACCGCCTCGGCCTGCTTGCGCTTCTTCTCGAGCACCTGCTTCTTCTTCGACAGTTCGGTGGCGGACGCGTCCAGGGAGTCAGTGGTGAGCGCGCCCTGGTTCAGAGCGATGGACGTGAACTGCTCGCGCTGCAGGGAGTCCTGCAGACCACCCGACGATGCGAGAAGAGTCCCGAGGGTGCTCCCGTGGCCGCCGTTCATGAACCGTGTGACGGCCGACAGGTAGAGGGTTCCGCGCATCTGGGCCAGGCTCGCCTCGGCGGCAGCCACGTCGGCTGATGCTGCGTCGATCTCCCGGCCGAGGTCGCCCTGGGTGGCGAGTGCCTCCGAGTAGTCCTCGCCGAGGCCGTTCATCTGCTCCGACAGCGCATCCAGCTGGTCGGCGATGGCGGCTGCCTGGCGGCGTTTCTCGTCGATCGGTTCCGCAGACACGGGCCGGGCGGCAGGGCCGAGCACGGCCACAAGGGTGAGCACCAGCGCAAGAGCGGGGCGAACGGGGGGCCGGGGGGCCCGACGGGTCGCTTCCATGACCCGCCCGAGGGTAGTTGTGTCTGCGACGTTGCTGCCGTCGGCGGGCCACCGGTCACGCCTGACTGGCGTGCGTTCTCACCTGTTCCCACTCAACTCGTGAGTGGCTATTCCCATTCGATGGTTCCGGGTGGTTTCGAGGTGATGTCGTAGACCACGCGGTTGATCCCCGGCACCTCGTTGATGATGCGGCTCGACATGGTCTCGAGAAGGTCATACGGCAGCCGCACCCAGTCGGCAGTCATGGCGTCGTCGCTCTCCACCGCCCGGATGATGATCGGCCACCCGTAGGTGCGCTCGTCCCCCATCACCCCCACCGACCTGATGTCGGCAAGCACAGCGAACGCCTGCCAGATGTCTCGCTCGAGCCCGGCGGCGCCGATCTCGTGGCGGACGATCTCGTCGGCGTGCTGCAGAGTGGCCACCTTGTCCGCGGTGACCTCGCCGATGATGCGAACCCCCAGACCGGGGCCGGGGAACGGCTGGCGCCAGACAATCTCGTCGGGAAGACCGAGTTCCCTGCCCACTTTCCGGACCTCGTCCTTGAACAGAGCACGCAGCGGTTCGCACAGCTCAAGGGTCATGTCATCCGGCAGGCCGCCGACGTTGTGGTGGCTCTTGATCACGGACGCCGTGCCGTCGGCCCCGCCGCTCTCCACCACGTCGGGGTACAGGGTGCCCTGCACGAGGAAGCGTGCGTCGGTGATGCCGCCGGTGTTCTCCTCGAAGATGCGCACGAACAGCTCGCCGATCGCCTTCCGTTTGGCCTCGGGATCGGTGACCCCGCGGAGACGCCCGAGGAACCTCTCCCCCGCGTCCACATGGATGAGCTCGATGCCCATGTTGCGCCGGAAGGTCTCCACCACCTGCTCGCTCTCGCCACGCCGCATGAGGCCGGTGTCGACGTACACGCACGTGAGCTGCGCGCCCACCGCACGGTGCACGAGCGCGGCGGCCACTGCGGAGTCCACCCCGCCGCTGAGCCCGCAGATGACACGTTCGTCGCCGACCTGTGCCCGCACCGCGGCAACCTGGTCGTCCACCACCGATGCGGGGGTCCAGTCGCCCCGGCAGCCCGCCACCTCGTGGAGGAAACGTCGCAACAACTCCTGGCCACCCGACGTGTGCACGACCTCGGGGTGGTGCTGCACCCCGTAGATGCCGGCACGATGGTTCTCGATGACCGCGTTCGGCGCGTCCGGTGTGGAGGCGGTGACCACGAACCCCCCGGGAACCTCGCTCACATGGTCGAAGTGGCTCATCCACACGTCCGCCGCACCGTCCGTCCCGAGCAGCCGGGAGGCGACACCGGTGGGCGTGAGGGGCGCCCGCCCGTACTCGCCGCGGCCGCCGCGGGCCACGGTGCCGCCCAGCTGCTGGGCGATCAACTGACAGCCGTAGCAGATGCCGAGCACCGGGATTCCGAGCGAGTACACACCGGGGTCGAGGAGCGGTGCTCCGTCGACGTGCACGCTCTTCGGCCCGCCCGAGAGGATCACTGCGCGCGGCGAGAGCGCGGCCACCTCGGCGGCCGTGATCGTCTGGGGGACGATCTCGGAGTACACGTTCGCCTCGCGCACCCGGCGGGCGATCAACTGCGCGTACTGGGCACCGAAGTCGACGACCAGTACGACATCGTGCCCCTGTTTCGCCGCCATGATTTGTCCGACCCTAGTGGGCATGTGACGATGGTTCCGTGGCCCGGTTGCTTTGCTTTTTGTCTGCCGTTGTGCTCTCTGTTGCCCTCGGCACGGCCCCGCGCGCACCGGCCGCGACGGCCGACGACACCGGCCCCACCACCACCATCGCGTGGAGGATCGAACGCGACCCCTCCGAGTGCATCGGCTTCCTGCCCAAGCCCGACTGTGGGTACGCCCCGCAGGATGCCGGCGAACGCGGCGGGGCACTCCAGGTCACGCTGTTCTTCGTGATGATCGGCGCCGTCGGTGTGATCGGTTCGGTGGTGGTGCGCAACGTCGTGAGGCGCGACAGGGCCATCGCTGCGGGCATGGCCCGGGCCGACGACCGAACTGGATGAGCGAGGCCACGACGCTCCCGCGGCCGCTCGGTGTGTCGGCCGTTCTCGTGGCCGGCGCCTCGTTCGGGTTCCTCCCGCTCTTCGCGCGGGTGGCCTACGAGCACGGTGCCGACCCGTTCGGCATGCTTGCCGCACGGTTCACGCTCGCGATGTTGATGGCGCTGTTGCTGCGCACGGTGGTGCGGCGCGGCGTGCCGTGGCCACCCCTGCGCAGGGCCGTTCCCGTACTGCTGCTCGGTGGTCTCGGGTACGGACCGCAGTCGACCTTCTACTTCAACGGGGTGCAGCGCATCGACGTGAGCCTGGCGACGGTGATCTTCTTCGTCTTCCCCGTGTTCGTGGTGGTCGCCGACTGGGTCGTGTTCCGTGCACGTCCGACACGCGCGATGACCGTGTGCCTGGGCGTCACCGTGACCGGTGCGGCCCTCACCGCAGGACAGGTGGGCTCCGGCAGCACTGTCGGCATCATCTTCATGCTCGCGGCCGCGGCCTGGTACACGTGCTACATCCTCGTGTCATCGCGCATCCTGCGCGGGATCGATCCCGTCACCTCGATCACTCTCGCGATGGTCGGTGCGGCAGCCGCGCACGTTGTGGTGCTGTTCGTCGCGGATGCGCATCTGCCCACTGACGCCACCGGCTGGTGGGCGGCGGCCGGTGCAGCGACGGTGTCCACCGTGCTCGCGATGGGCCTCTTCTTCGCCGGCGTCACCGTGGTCGGACCGGGTCAGGCAGCCGTGCTCAGCACGGTCGAGCCCGTGGTGTCGATCGCGGTCGGTGTGTGGCTGCTGGACGAGTCACTCGGCGCAGTGCGCGCCGTTGGCGCCGTGCTCGTGCTTGTGGGCGTGACCGTCCTCGCGCGCCTCACGGCGCGGCGCGGCTAGCGGTGCTCGCAGAGGTACGTCTCGACCGCCGAGAGCATCTCGGCGTACACGTGCTCGTTGTGCTCGGCCTTGGCGGACTCCCACCAGGTGATTCGCATGGCGAGCACCGTGAGGAACGCGAGGACCGCGGCATCTGTGAGGGCCACGTGGCTCAGTTTGTACACGCCGGCGAAACTGCCGCCGGGGTTCGTCTGCCAGAACCACAGGAAGTTCGCACTCGGCTGCTGGTTCTGGAGAAACAGCGCGAACGGCTCGATCACCTGCGACAGTGCCAACCAGGTGAGGAGGATCGGCAGGAACAGCGCGCCGGCGCGCACGATCTGGAGCAGGCGCGGTGACTGCGTGCGGAACGGCATCACCTGGTCGACATGGGCACGGGCCCACTTCTGCTGGTTGTTGCCGTCGCGGAGGTCGTTGACGAACGACTGGGCCGCCGCCCCGAGCCGGTCCCTCTGCTTGGATGCCTTCAGCCAGGCGTCCACCGCCCGCACTGCGTCTGCCTGTCGGTCACGCGTGTCCATGTTCTCCACCCAGTTCACCACTCTCGATCGGTGTCGTTGTTCCGTTCCGGTCCGTCATTTCGTGCAGTCCTCGTCGAGGACCGGCCCGCTGAAGAGCAGGTAGACGATCATCAGGTACGAGCCGGCACCACCGACCGACACGCGCTGACCGTTGACCGACACGACCTGTGCACCACCGGTGCGCATTTCCACCCGCTCCAGCAACGGCGTGGACTTTCTCAATGCGCCGAGACGAGCCTTCGCGCGACCGTCGCCGTCGCCGGGTGACTCACCCGACCCGAACCCGCCCATGACGATCACGAGACCGGGCTTGGCCTGGTCGGCGGTCCACCCGCGCTTCTGGAGTTCCTCGGTGATTGCCGTCTCGATGCGCGGGCCGCCGCCCGCGATGTTCCCGGGCACCTTCACGGGGAACTCGACACAGCTCAACTGGAACGTGGGGGGTGCCGTGGTGGCAGTGGCCCCGCCCGTGGGGGCCGACGCAGTGATCACGGCAGAGCCGAGACCGACCACCATGAGGGCAAGGAACATGTCGGCATAGATCCAGCCCGCACCGTCCTCCTGGTGTGCGCGACGACCGAACCCGAAGCGCCTAGCCATGGGCACGACGGCGTCGGCGGGTCGTCGTGGGGATCACGAGACCGAGAATAGTCGCCAGGACGATCGGAACGATGATGAACCAACGGTTCACCCCCGATTCGGTGCCGTACTCGCCTATTCGCAGCCCGACACCGATGACGGACTCCCCGCCTGATGCAGTTCTCCCCGCCAGTACGACACGGTGGTCTCCCGGTTCGACTGCAGCGGGAATCGCGAACGTGCCCGTCAACCGGCCACGTGAGTCCGTCGTGACCGTTGCAAGCCTCACCGGGGACGACCGGAGCCAGATCTCGACATCGCCTCCGGGTTCGTATCCCGATGCGGACACGAACAGTCGGTCGGTGTTCTCTAGCTGCAGGATCCCGTCCTGGTCCAGCGGCACCTTCAGCCCGTCCGTCCCCACACCGTGGATGGTGGCCGACACATCCCCTGCCTCGACCACGAGTGCATTGTCCGCACGACTCAACCGGGTCTCGACCGGCTCACCGTCCACTGTTGCGCCGGATTCCCCCGGCGCCGCCTCGGGTGCGACAGGAGGAGGCACCGTGGTGGTGGTTGTCGGAGTCGGTGCGGTCGAGGTGGTGACCGGTGCAGCAACTGTTGCCGTCGACGACCTCAGCACCGATGTAGTCGGGACAAGCGGCGGAGACACGACGGGTGCACCGTCGGCCGGCTGGACCACGGGTGCTGCCTCGAGGGACGGAGCAGCGACAGTGGTCGGCACCGTGGTGGTGGCCGGGGGCAGCGTGGTCGTTGTGGACGAAGTGGTCGTGGTTGTCGGGGCGACGGTGTAGACGCCGAAGTTGTAGACCGCCGTTGACGTGGAGACCGCACCGTTGCCGCTGTCGACTCGACGCGCCGTGATTGTGTAGTCGGTGGCAGGCGACTGGACCGTCGGTGTGCCCGAGATCAGGCCTGTCACGGTGCTGAACGTCAGTCCCGAGGGAAGC
>JBMUAQ010000003.1:0-49922 GCA_049454855.1 Ilumatobacteraceae bacterium | reverse complement strand
CGCCTCGCAAAGAAGCCTCACTGCATTCCAGCGGTCGCGCAGGTTACGTGCTTCTGGGTTGTCGCCCACATCAAGCTCCACCGCTGTCTGCGCCGCCGACCTGAACCTATCGAGATACAGGGACACGTCGCCGAGGTCAAGGACACCGAGATCAAACACCGTCTCGATTGCACCCACGAGTCTCCTGTCGAACATGAACCCGGCCAGGTCCTCCACAGATCCGTCATCAACTTCATGCACAACAAATGAAAGCGAACCCATCACGCTTCGGCGAACTTCGGCAGAGAACTCAAGAGGGGAACTTGAATGACGTGCGAACCGCGCACCGTCGCGCATTACGTTGAGGCAATCCCACAGCATGGGCGAGGCTGGCACGCGGCTACCCGTAGTGGCCTGGTGCCTTCGCGCATGATCGGCGGTCGACAGGGTCCCGTTGGGAAGCGTTGACCCCGTTTCGGCCGGTGACCCTGCATTGGCGAATAGGCCGGCCTGGTTGGCCAATGCCTGCTTGTCGCTCATTGCCCGACGCTCGGCCTTCACCATGGCGCTGATGCCCATCAGGAAGACCGGGTTCACCTGGGCGTCAGGCGCAAACCGCTGTCTCAAGGCGGCAATGACGTGCTCCCGAAGTGGTCTCAGGTTGACGGGTCGTGTGAGTGCAAGGTGATCAGCCACCGGCTGGAGCCATGTAGCAATGTGGTCAGCCGCGTCACTGGACTGGTCGAACGAGTTCGGTATCAACTCAATGAAGAATGCCTGGAGCACCTGGTCTCTCCTGGTGACTCCGTCCTGCGAGTACAGCTGCTCGAGAACGGACAGGCATGAACGGGCATCCATTTTCTGTATCCCGCCGAGCAACGTGACCATTGAGCTGTGGTCAGCAACAATCAGCCTGAACAAGTCGTCGAAATTGATGGACAGTGAGTTGCGAGCCGCGAGAAGAGCAGGAATGCACTTGACGGTCGGCCCCAAGAGTTCAGAGCGTCTCTTGCCTTGTGCAGCAATCACTCTCGCTAGCACGATTTCCAATGGACCACTCGCCTCATCAGCGAATCCCGACGAGATTGCCCGCTCTGCAGCTTGCGCCACACGTTTCACTGCATCAAGTTCCGCGTCTCTCGCAACCAGGGGAAGCGCGACACGAAGTGATTTCTCGAGCTTTTCCACCAGTGACTTTGATGGATTCGATGTGCCGAGAGCAGCCTCGAGTGACTTCACCACAACCTCGCAACCCTTGTGCACCACATCTTCTCGGGCAGCCTCTGCCGCCTGACGGTGAGACGCATCATTGATGGCCAGCACATCGAGGGCCACCCAGGCCTCGAGGATGGCGAATATCGTGTCCGCACAGATGATGTTCACTGTTCGGCGGCCCGAGCCGGCGTCGAACTGGGCCTTTGCCTCTCCCAGTGCGTCCACGGCCAACAGGCCCGCTGCCCGGATGCGGGCATCATCGCGGAACGAGTGCGGCACGCAGTCCTCGAGGCCCTCGGGAGGACTGGAAGGATTCACAAGTCCGTTCTGGTGAGTGGACCGGTAGACGTTCGTGTCACCTTCATCCAAGGTTCCCACCAGTAATTCCTTGATGTGCTCCATGTAGGCGCCCACAGATACCTCGGGTGACTTCACGATTGTGTGTTGATTGAAGTGGCGCCTCCTCAAACGCTCGAGGATTGCCGTCGGCTCCACCAGCCTGCGCGTACGAACAAGAGTGTGTGCAAGGGAACCGAGCGAACACACGAAGAGGAGAATGGTCAACAGCCACCATCGTGTGAAGGCCTCGTCATTGCTGTCGATTCGCAACAGAATGACGGTCGACGTCGCAACCACGAACACGGCCACTGCCAGAAGGCTGCGGAACCTCAGGGCCTCCCACATCTTTGAGTGACGGATCCAGTGCCGTTCACGTCGTTCGAGCAACAGACCCAGAGCAGCGAAGGTGAGACCGGTGAGGGTCATCAGGGCGGAGAAGACTGCGTCGTACATTCACACTCCCCTGACGGACGCACCGCGCCCGCGGACCTTCCGCAGGGCTCCCGCGATTATGGCAGGCGGATTGCGGCGCGGTTCAGGCCGCTGTGACTGCGAGCTCGCCGTCGGCCACGTCCACGCGGACGGCACCGTCCTCGCCCACCGCACCGTCAAGAATCAGCACGGCCGCCCTGTCGGCGATCTCGCGCTGGATCAGCCGCTTCAGCGGACGCGCGCCGAACGTGGGGTCGTACCCCTTCTCACCGAGCATCACCCGCGCGGCCGGCGTCACCTGCAGGGTGATGCGGCGCTCCGCCATGCGCTGAACCAGGTGCTCCAGCTGGATGTCCACGATCATCCCGATGTCGTCGCGCGTCAGCTCCCTGAAGCGCACGATCTCGTCGATGCGGTTCACGAACTCCGGGCGGAAGTACTCGATGGGCTCGCCCGGCAGGTTGCTGGTCATGATCAGCACCACGTTCGTGAAGTCGACCGTGCGGCCCTGGCCGTCGGTGAGCCGGCCGTCGTCGAGCACCTGCAGCAGCACGTTGAACACGTCGGGGTGTGCCTTCTCCACCTCATCCAGCAGCACCACGCTGTAGGGACGGCGGCGCACCGCCTCGGTGAGCTGGCCGCCCTCGTCGTAACCCACGTAACCGGGAGGTGCGCCGATGAGGCGCGACACGGAGTAACGCTCCATGTACTCGGCCATGTCGATGCGCACCATCGCGCGCTCGTCGTCGAAGAGGAACTCCGCGAGTGCGCGGGCGAGCTCCGTCTTGCCCACACCGGTCGGCCCGAGGAACATGAACGAGCCGATCGGGCGGTGCGGGTCGGCGAGACCGGCGCGACTGCGGCGGATGGCGTTCGACACCGCACTGACGGCCTCGTCCTGGCCCACCACGCGACGGTGCAGGAGCTCCTCGAGGTGAACAAGCTTCTGCATCTCGCCCTCGAGCAGCTTGCTCACCGGAACGCCGGTCCACTTGCTCACGACCTCTGCGATGTCCTCGGCGTCGACCTCCTCCTTCAGCATGCGGTTCCCGGCCTGCAGCTTGTCGAGGTGCTCGGTGGCCTCCGCGATGCGGCGCTCGAGCTCGGGAATGCGGCCGTACTTGATCTCGGCGGCCTTCTCGAGGTCGGTCTCGCGCTCCACGCTGCTGCGCAGCGCCTCGAGCTCCTCCTTCAGCGTGCGGATCGCTGCGATCGCCTCGCGCTCGGCGTCCCAGTGGGACTTCATCTCGTCCACCTGGGCGCGCAGTGTGTCGAGTTCCTCGTTCAGCGACTCCAGCCGCTCGAGCGACACGGTGTCGGTCTCCTTCTCGAGCGCGACCTTCTCGATCTCGAGCTGCAGCATGCGCCGCTGGACGATGTCGATCTCGGTGGGCAGGGAGTCGATCTCGATGCGAAGCTTGCTGGCGGCCTCGTCGACCAGGTCGATCGCCTTGTCGGGGAGGAACCTGTTCGTGAGGTAACGGTTCGAGAGAACCGCTGCACTGACGAGTGCGGAGTCCTGGATGCTTACACCGTGGTGCAGCTCGTAGCGCTCCTTCAGGCCGCGCAGGATGCCGATGGTGTCGGTGACGGAGGGCTCGCCCACCCACACCTGCTGGAACCGGCGCTCGAGCGCGGGGTCCTTCTCCACGTACTTGCGGAACTCATCCAGCGTGGTGGCACCCACCATCCGCAGCTCGCCGCGGGCGAGCATCGGCTTGATCATGTTGCCCGCGTCCATCGCACCGTCGCCACCGGCGCCGGCACCAACGAGCGTGTGCATCTCGTCGACGAAGGTGATCACCTCACCGTCGGAGTCCTTGATCTCCTTCAGCACCGCCTGCATGCGCTCCTCGAAGTCGCCGCGGTACTTCGCACCGGCCAGCATCGACGCGAGGTCGAGCGCCACGAGCCTCTTGCCCTTCAGCCCCTCCGGCACGTCACCGTCGGCGATGCGGCGGGCGAGCCCCTCCACGATCGCGGTCTTGCCCACGCCCGGCTCGCCGATCAGCACGGGGTTGTTCTTCGTGCGCCGCGACAGCACCTGGATGACGCGACGGATCTCCTCGTCGCGGCCGATGACGGGGTCGATCTTCCCCTCGCGAGCGCGGGCGGTGAGGTCCTGCCCGTACTTCTCGAGGGCGGCGAACTGTGACTCCGGGTCGGGCGAGGTGACGCGGTGCGAGCCGCGCACCTGCTGCAGCGCGTTCAGCATCTCCTCGGTGGGGACGCCCACGCGCTGGTTCATGGCAAGCAGCAGGTGCTCCACCGACACGTAGTCGTCGCGCATGTCCTTGCGCGCGGAGTCCGCATTCTCGAACACGTTGGAGAGCTCGCGGCTCATGCGCGGCTCGCCGCCTCCCTGCACCTTCGGCAGCTTCTCCACCGCCTCGAACGCGCGGTCGCGCAGCATGCCGGCCGCGATGCCGAGGATCTTCAGCGTCGGGGGGATGACGGTGTCGGACTGGTCAAGCAGTGCCACCATCACGTGGTCGGGTGTGACCTCGGGGTTGCCGTTCGTGCGCGCGGACTCACCGGCGGCCGCGACGGCCTCCTGGGTTCTCGTGGTCCACTTCTTCGGGTCGATTGCCATGGTGTGTCTCCTTCCGTGCTGCGGGCGGTGCTACTTCGTGCCCGTTGCGAACGGGCCGGAACGGTCGGTGAAGAACTGGATGGCCTGGCGCAGGGGCACGAGATCGGTTCCGCTCGCGCGCTGGCGTCGCTCGATCTCGCCGATGGCAGCGGCCGCGAGGTCACGCAACCGGTCGACCTCCGCGCGCAGACGAGCGACTTCCTCCTCCAGACCCATCACGTGACGGATTCCCTCGAGGTTCATGCCGGTGGACGCAAGGTCCGAGATGCGACGCAGCCGCGCGATGTCGGCCTCGCTGTAGCGACGGTTGCCGCCGGTGGTGCGGGCGGGCGACACGAGGCCGCGGCGCTCGTAGATGCGCAGCGTCTGGGGGTGCATGCCGGCGAGTTCGGCGGCCACGGAGATCACGTAGACGGCGCGGTCGTTGTTGCTCACTGGTTGCCCGCCTTCTCCTCGCGCGGCACGCGCAGCACCTTCGCGAGCTCCTGCACGGCACGCTCCTCGTCCTTCGACAGCTTCTCCGGCACCACCACGTCGACGGTGACGATCAGGTCACCGCGGCGTCCCTCGGCGCCGATGCCCTGCCCGCGCACCCGGTGACGCGAGCCGGGTTGTGTTCCCGGCTTGATGCGCAGCGTGACGTCGGCTCCTTCGAGTGTGGGCACGATCACCGTGGCGCCGAGCGCCGCCTCGGCAAACGACACCGGCACGCGCACGAGAAGGTTGTTGCCCTCGCGGCCGAACAACGCGTGCGGCACCACCCTGCACTCCACGAAGAGGTCGCCCGACGGCCCGCCGTTCGCGCCGGGCCGGCCCTTGCCCTTGAGCCTGATGCGCTGTCCGTCGGCCACGCCCGCGGGGATGCGAACCTTCGCGTCGGTGCCGGGCACCGCGGTGGTGGTGCCGAACACCGCATCGTTGAACGACAGAGTGATCGAGGTGACCATGTCCTGCCCGCGGCGCGGACCGTTTCCGAAGCCGGCGTTGCGCGCGGCACCGCCGAACATCTGGCTGAGGATGTCGTTCAGGTCGGCGCCGCCGACGTCGAAGTTGAATCCGCCCGCGCCGGGGCCGAAGCCACCCATGGGTCCCATGCGGCGTGCCTCGTCGTACTCGGCGCGCTTTGCGTCATCACCGAGAACGTCGTAGGCGACGGAGATCTCCTTGAAGCGCTCCTCCGCGGCGGTGTCACCCGGGTTCGCGTCGGGATGGAACTTGCGCGCGAGGCCGCGGTACGCCTTCGTGATGTCCCGCGAGGAGGCATCCTTCGGCACGCCGAGGATTGCGTAGTAGTCCTTCTCGAACCACTCGCGCTGCACGGTCACGGAACTACCCCCGCACCTTCACCATGGCTGCGCGCAGCACACGGCCCTTCCACTCGTACCCGGTGCGCAGCACCTCGGCGACAACCGGCTCGCCGCCCTCGCCTGGCTCGTGCACCACGGCCTCGGCAACGGCGGGGTCGAACGGCTTGTCCACCAGGTCGAGTGCCACGAGGCCCTGCTTCTGCAGGGCGCCGATCAGCGCCGACCACACGGGCTCCACTCCGTCGGCTCCGTGCGCGAAGGCGGCCTCGCACGCATCGAGCACCGGCAGCAGAGCCTCGGCGAGACGGCCGGTGGCACGGTCGATGTCGTCGGCGGCCTGCTGGGTGACCCGCTTGCGGTAGTTCTCGAAGTCGGCCTGCAGCCGCATGGCGATGTCGCGCAGCTCGTCACGCTCGCGCAGTGCGGTCTGCAGCTCCGACTCCGGTTCCGCCGGGGCGGAACCCTCGATTGGCGCGGATTCGTCGTGGCCGGCCGCCTCTCCGGCGACCTGCCCCGGCTCCTCCGCAAGAACGTCGTCAGACATGACGGGTCACTTCTCGTCGACGATCTCGGCGTCGACGATGTCGTCGTCGCCCGAGGCCGCACCCGAGGCCGACGTGCCCGCAGCGTTGGCGTCGCGGGCGGCCGCCTCGTACAGCTTCTGGCTGAACGCCTGGCTGGCCGACATCAGCTTCTCGGTTGCCTCCTTGATCGCGCCGGTGTCGTTGCCGTTGATCGCGGCCTTCAGGTCGGCGAGCGGCCCCTCGACGGCTGCCTTGTCGTCGGCCGACACGGAGTCACCCTGGTCACGCAGCACCTTCTCGGTCTGGTACACGAGCGAGTCGGCGTTGTTGCGCACCTCGGCCTCGTCGCGGCGGCGCTTGTCCTCCTCGGCGTGTGCCTCGGCGTCCTTCACCATCTGCTCGATGTCGTCCTTGCTGAGCGTGGACTGACCGGTGATGGAGATCTTGGCCTCCTTGTTGGTGCCGCGGTCCTTCGCCGACACGTTGACGATGCCGTTCGCGTCGATGTCGAAGGTGACCTCGATCTGCGGCACTCCGCGGGGGGCGGGCGGCAGGTCGCCGAGCGTGAACTTGCCGAGCGTCTTGTTGTACCCGGCCATCTCGCGCTCACCCTGGAGCACGTGGATCTCCACCGACGGCTGGTTGTCATCGGCCGTGGTGAACGTCTCGGTCTTGCGCGTGGGGATGGTGGTGTTGCGCTCGATGAGTCGTGTCATCACGCCGCCCTTGGTCTCGATGCCGAGCGAGAGCGGGGTCACGTCGAGCAGCAGCACGTCCTTCACGTCGCCCTTCAGCACGCCGGCCTGCACCGCCGCGCCGACCGCCACGACCTCGTCGGGGTTCACGGTCTTGTTCGGCTCCTTGCCGGTGAGCTTCATCACGAGGTCGTGCACCGCCGGCATGCGGGTGGAGCCACCCACGAGGATGACGTGGTGCAGCTGCGTGTGGCTGATGCCGGCGTCCTTGAGCGTCTGCTCGAAGGCGATGCGGCAGCGCTCGATGAGGTCGGCCGTCATCTCCTGCAAGCGGGAGCGGCTGAGCGACTCGTCGAGGTGCAGGGGACCGTCGGCCGTGGCGGTGATGAACGGCAGGTTGATCTGCGTCTGCTGCACCTGTGACAGCTCGATCTTCGCCTTCTCGGCCGCCTCCTTGAGGCGCTGCATGGCCATGCGGTCCTGGCTGAGGTCGACGTTGTGCGCGGCCTTGAACTGCTGCACGAGCCAGTCGATGATGCGCTGGTCCCAGTCGTCGCCGCCGAGCTCGGTGTCGCCGTGGGTGGCCTTCACCTCGAACACGCCGTCACCGATCTCCAGCACCGACACGTCGAACGTGCCGCCGCCGAGGTCGAACACCAGCACGGTCTCGTCCTGGGCGCCCTTGTCGAGGCCGTACGCCAGGGCGGCAGCGGTGGGCTCGTTGATGATGCGCAGCACGTTGAGGCCCGCAATCTGCCCGGCCTCCTTCGTGGCGGTGCGCTCGGCATCGTTGAAGTACGCGGGCACGGTGATGACCGCGTCGGTCACCGTGTCACCGAGGTACGCCTCGGCGTCGCGCTTCAGCTTCATGAGCGTGCGCGCGCTGATCTCCTGCGGCGTGTACTGCTTGCCGTCGATGTCGTCGCTCTTCCAGGCACGACCCATCTGGCGCTTGATCGAGCGGAACGTGCGGTCAGGGTTGGTGATCGCCTGGCGTTTGGCCACCTCGCCCACCAGCACCTCGCCGGTCTTCGAGAAGGCCACCACCGACGGGGTGGTGCGTGCGCCCTCTGAGTTCGGGATCACGACAGGTGCGCCCGCCTCGAGGAAGGCGATGACGGAGTTCGTGGTGCCGAGGTCGATGCCGACTGCTTTTGCCATGGGGAGTCTCCTTGTGTCAGGTCCGGGGGCCGGAACCGGGGACGGTTGGGTTGGCAGTCATGCTAGGGGAGTGCCAAACCAAATGACAACCCCATAGGCATAAAACTTGACATGGCATGACTCAGGTTCCTAACGGGGCTGTCCCGGCTGGGCCCCTCCTACGATGGCGCCGTGCCCGGTTCACTCGTCCTTCTCCGCCATGGCCAGTCCACCTGGAACCAGCTGAACCTCTTCACGGGCTGGCACGACGTGCCCCTGTCCGACCAGGGGGAGGCTGAGGCCAGCGCGGCGGGCGTCACCATGGCTGCCGCCGGGCTCACCTTCGATGTCGCGCACACCTCCTTGCTCACCCGCGCGGTGATGACCTGCCACCTGGCCCTCTCGGAGATGGGGCAGGTGTGGCTGCCGGTGCAACGTCACTGGCGCCTGAACGAGCGGCACTACGGGGCGCTGCAGGGTCTCGACAAGAAGGCCACCACCGACCGCCACGGCGAGGAACAGACGAAACTGTGGCGCCGCAGCTTCGACGTTCCCCCGCCGGCCGTGGAGGCATCGAGCCCCGAGCACCCCGCAAACGATGCCCGCTACCGGTTCGTGGACCCTGCCGACCTGCCCGCCACCGAGTGCCTGAAAGACGTGGTGGCACGCGTCGTTCCCTACTTCCGCGACGCGATCGTGCCCCAGTTGCGAGACGGCATGAACGTGCTCGTCACCGCGCACGGCAACTCCCTGCGCGCGCTGGTGATGCACCTCGAGTCGATCAGCGAGTCCGACATCGCGGAACTGAACATCCCCACGGGTGTCCCCCGCCTGTACGAACTCGATGATGCGATGGCCGTGCGCAGCGCCGGGTACCTCGGCGATGCGGATGCCATTGCTGCCGCGATCTCTTCGGTGGCGAACCAGGCCACGAAGAAGTAGGGGCGCGACAGGGGCACCCGGCCGGACGGGCGTCACCTGTGACGTCGGTTGCATCCGACAGTCGCGAACTGCGGCTTGCTTACACTTGTTCACATGGCAGCAAAGAAGTCGTCGTCGCAACTGAGGTCCGTTCCCCTTTTCTCGGAGTGCACCCCGAAGGAACTCGAGATCGTGGTGAAGAACTCCGCGGAGAAGTCCGTCAAGGCCGGCACCGTGCTGATCGAGCAGGGCCGGGTCGGGCGCGAGGCATTCGTGATCCTCGAGGGCTCCGCCACCGTGAAGCGCAACGGCAAGAAGATCGGCACGGCCAAGGCCGGGTCGATCGTCGGTGAGCTGTCGCTCCTCGACGGCGGGCCCCGCACCGCCACTGTCACCACCGATTCCGACGCCCGGCTGCTCGTGATCTCCGACCGCGGCATGAAGAACACCATCGAGTTCATCCCCGCCATCGGGCGCAAGCTGCTGAAGGCCCTCGCAGGCCGCGTGCGCGACCTCGACCGCGCCCATTACGGCTGAAACCCTGCCCTGACGGGCCAGGGGTGGGGTGGGGCTCAGCCTGCCCACTAGCGTCGGGTGCGCTATGAGCACCCACACAGACGCGCCCGCCACGGAGAAGGGGCCCAAGCGCCTCCGTCCGTACCAGCTCTCGATCGCCATCGGACTCGGCGTCGGCACGTTCACCCTCGTGTCGGGCATCGTCCCCAACCTCACCGGCTGGCACAACGAGTCCCCCATTCACCGCGAGGTGTTCGGCGGCATCCCGGGTGCCCTGAAGGTGGCCTTCTACACCGTCATCCCGATGATGATCGTGTGGGGCTCGTTCCGCTTCGCCGACCGCATCCGCAACTGGGAGCGCGGCGCCCCCGACCGTCGCCGCACCACGACGAAGAACGCAAAGAGGCGCCTCGCCGACTACCGCGCCGGTGTCTACATGCGTACCCTGCTGCGCGACAGCGCCGCCGGGCTCATGCACTCCATGATCTACTTCGGTTTCCTGGTGCTGCTCGGCGTCACCACGGTGCTCGAGGTCGACCACCAGCTGCCGGAGGCGCTCAAGTTCCTGCACGGTGATGTGTACCGCGCGTACGCATTCGTGGGTGACGCGGCCGGGCTCGTGTTCACCGTGGGCGTGATGTGGGCCATCGTGCGCCGCTACGTGCAGCGTCCGTACCGCATCCGCATCAAGACCAAGCGCGAGCACGGCGTCATCCTCGGCGTCCTGCTGGCCATCGGCCTGTCAGGCTTCGGTGCCGAGATGTTCCGCATCGCCTCGGGCATCGCGGCCGGCAAGGACCTCTCGTACGAGAAGTGGTCGTTCATCGGCTGGCCGCTGGCCCAGACCGTGAAGAACGTCTCGGCCGGCACTCTCGAGACATGGCACCAGGTGTGGTGGGTGGGCCACGTGGTGGCGTTCATCGCCTTCCTCGCGATTCTCCCCGTCACCATGCTGCGCCACGTGTTCACCTCGCCGCTGAACATGTACCTGCGCGACCGTGACCGCCCGAAGGGTGCGATGCGCGCCATGCCGAACCTCACCGAGACATCCCTCGAGTCGTTCGGTGCGGCCGTGGTCGAGGACTTCACCTGGAAGCAGCTCCTCGACACCGATGCCTGCACAATGTGCGGCCGCTGCACCAGCGTGTGCCCCGCGCATGCCACCGGCAAGCCGCTCGACCCGCGCGAGATCGTGCTGAAGACCGGCGAGGTCATGGCGGCCACCGCCGCACACGCACCCGGCGGCAGGGTGAGCCCGCCGCTGTCCACCGACCCCGAGATCACCATCGGCGCGAACAGTCTGTTCGAGCGCATCACCTCCGAGGAAGTGTGGAGCTGCACCACCTGCAAGGCGTGTGACGAGATCTGCCCGGTGAACATCGAGATCCTCGACAAGATCCTCGACATGCGCCGCTACCTGTCGCTGATGGAGTCGAACTTCCCCGCTGAGCTCGGCAACGCGTACCGCTCCATGGAGAACCAGGGCAACCCCTGGGGCATGAACCAAGGCGACCGCGCCGAGTGGGCGAAGGACCTCGACGTCGACATCGTCGACCCGGGCTCGCCCTTCTCGCACGAGTACCTCTACTGGGTCGGCTGTGCCGGCTCCTTCGACGACAAGAACAAGAAGGTCACCCAGGCGATGTCGAAGCTGCTGTCGCGCGCGGGTGTCGACGTGGGCATCCTCGGCCCGTCCGAGATGTGCACGGGAGACTCCGCCCGCCGTTCAGGCAACGAATACCTTTTCCAGATGCTGGCACTCCCGAACATCGAGATGATGAACGGAATGGGCGTGAAGAAGATCATCACCCAGTGCCCGCACTGCTTCAACACACTCAAGAACGAGTACCCGCAGCTGGGCGGCCACTACGAGGTCGTGCACCACAGTGAGTTCCTAGAGTGGCTGATCGACACCGGCAAGCTCGACATGCGCAACGCCACCCTTGAGGACCGCATCACGTACCACGACAGCTGCTACCTCGGCCGCCACAACGACGTGTACATGGCGCCGCGCCGCGTTGTGGGCTCCATCAAGGGCCTGCAGATCGTGGAGATGCCGCGCAACGGCACCAAGGGAATGTGCTGCGGCGCCGGCGGTGCGCGCATGTGGATGGAGGAGTCCATCGGCACCAAGGTGAACGACGAGCGTGCCGCCGAGGCAATCAGCACCGGCGCAGGCCGTGTGGCCACCGCATGCCCGTTCTGTTACATCATGCTGGACGACGGCGTGAAGGGACAGGGCGTCGAGGAGGACCAGGTGAAGGTCGCCGACATCGCGATCCACGTGCTCGAGGCCCTCGAGAACGGCGACCGTGCGGCAGTGGCCGATGCGCCGCTCGCCGGTTCCGTCGGCGACTGACGCAACACGGCAGCTCAATGACCCAGATCCACCGGGGAGACGTGATCTGGGTCGATTTCACGGTCGATGCCGTGGGCACCGAGAAGCAGGGGTTCCGTCCGTGCGTCGTGGTGCAGAACAACGGCGGGAACCGTTCGGGTGTCAGCACAATCGTGTGCACCATCACCGATTCGCGCGCCTTCAAGGGGTACGCACAGCAGGTGTTGGTGCCCGCGAGCGAGCTCGGCCCGGGCGGCAAGGACTCCGTCGTGGAGTGCGGGCAGATCCGGACCATCGACGTTGCCACCCGAATGAACAAGCGGCTGGGCGTGACCAGCACGCTCTCCGAGGAGACGATGTCACTGGTGAACGACGCGCTGAAGGCGAGCCTGGCCCTCGACTGAGCACCGGTGGGTGCTGGGTCCTCGACGGGCACGGGAACTGTCGCCGTTAGCATTCGCCAGGTGAACAGCCGCTGGATGTCGCGCCTGGGGATATGCCTCGGGCTGGGTGCCCTCTTCGTGCCCGCCGTCCAGATGAACGCCGGCATCGCGATTGCCGCTGCGTGCACGCCAGCATCGTCGACTGTCGGCACCGACACGGTGCTCACGTTCTCGTCCGTCGGTGCCTGTGACTGGACAGTTCCGGCGGGAGTCACATCGGTCACCGTGCTCGCGGTCGGTGGCGGGGGTGGCGGTTCGGCAGACGTCGGTGGCGGTGGCGGAGGCGGCCAGGTGGCTGAGTCCGTCGTGAGCGTCTCGGGTGTCGCCACGATCACAGTCGGTGCAGGTGGTGCAGCGGGGTACAACCGAATGACCAACCCCACAGGCGGGGGCCGGACCGGGGGTACATCCTCGCTGGCGGCCGGCGCCGTGACGGTGAGCGTGAAGGGCGGCAGCGGCGGAATCGGGCGCGTTGGAGCGAACAACCTGAACGCTGACGGCACGGCCAACAACACCGGCTACACGGGCGGCGGTGGCGCCTACGCCGACAGCAACGCGACAAAGACGGGTTCAACCGGAACGGGAGGCGCCGGGTTCAAGGGCGCCGACGGCAACGGTTCCGGTGGCGGAGGCGGCGGTGGCGCCGGCGGGCCTGGAGCTGCGGCTTCCACCGGGGCGGCCGCAGGTGGCGTGGGTGTTGCGAGCACCATCACGGGTTCGTCGGTGTTCTACGGCGGCGGCGGTGGCGGCGGTGGATACGTCAACACCCCCGGTGCCGGTGGCAACGGCGGCGGTGGCGCGGGAAGCGTCAACGATGTCGACGGATTCAACGGCACGGACGGCCGCGGTGGTGGTGGTGGTGGTGCAGGTTCGAACGGCGCCGCAACCGGCCGGGGCGGCAACGGAGGGTCGGGCGTGGTGATCGTGCGCTACGGCACCCCCGTGGTCACCACCACGACGACGACAACCACAACGACGACGACAACCACTACAACGACTCTTCCGACGACCTCCACATCAGTTGCGGCGGCGCAGACAACTGTCGCCGTCGCTCCGGCGTCCTCGGTGGCCCTGGTGATTGATGTGCAGGCACCCACCACCACGGTTGCTGCCACCGGCACAACCTCTGCCCCGACCCCCTCCACCACCGTGTTGCGCTCCGCCGGAGCAGCGACACAACCGGCGGTGTCCACGAGCACCACCACAACAGCAGTGCCGTCGCCCACCACCACCGCAGCCGCGCCGCCTGACGTGCCGGCCCTTGCTGCGGGTCAGGCCGCGGTGTCCGTGGGGGGCACGCAGCGCACAGCCCAGACGGAACGCAGGGACAATGCGATCTCGGTGATTGCGGGTGACATCTCGGCGATGTTCTCGTCGGCCGACCCTGGCGGCACCCCGACCCCGCTCGACCCCGAGGGCAACATCAGGATCTCCACGGGTGACCTCATCCGGGTGCGGATGTCGGGCTTCGAACCAGGCACGACGGTGGAAGCGTGGCTCTTCTCGACACCGGTTCTGCTCGGAACAGCGGTGGTGAACGACGCAGGGCGGGTGGACAAGACGTTCACAATCCCGGCAGGCACACCCGAAGGAGCCCACCGCATCGCGCTCAAGGCCCGCACCAATGACAACAAGGACGCATCGATCGGCATCGGCGTGATTGTCGGTGACTGGAGGGCCGAGGACAACATGTCAATCCTGTTGATCGTCGGTGCCGTGTGTCTCGCGGTGCTCGGTGCGCTGTTGCTGCCGGCAGTCACGCGTCGGCGTCGCCGGGAGGCCTGATCAACCGAGCGTCACCGTGGTGAGGTCGCTGCCCACCGTGACCCTGCCGGTGTAGCCGCCCTCGCGCACGTCGCGCTCGAACTTCGTGGCCTCCTCGTCGGTGCGGGGCGAGGGAATCAAGTGGGTCAGCACGAGGTGCCTCACCGAGTGCCGCTCCGCGAACGCACCGACCTCGATCGAGTCGGCGTGGTAGTCGAAGATGCTCTCCAACGGCGTGCCGGCGATCGACCTGGACATGGCCCGCTTGCGGCATATCTCGTGCACCAGCACGTCCGCGCCCGCCGCCATCGAGAACACCTCGTCGCACACCCGGGTGTCGCCCGAGATCACGACCACGCCGTCGGGTGTCGTCACCCGGTAGGCAACCGCGTCGGCCACGGGCTCGTGGTGCACCGCCACCGCGTCCACCCGCACGGCACCGTCGCCCGACACCCACACCTGTGTGGGAACGGCCGGGGCGTCGAAGCCCCTGATGTCGAGGCGCAGTTCCACGCTGTCGGTGTGCTCACGACGAACGTGAATGTCGTCGTCGAAGGCATCCATCATCCGCTCCGCGAAACGACGTGCAGAACCGTTCGGGGTGACGATCGGCAGCGGCCCTGCCTTGTGCAGGTTCTCCTGCACCCATCGGGTGAGCACCACGTCGGGAAGATCCACCACGTGGTCACTGTGGTAGTGGGTCACGAACAGTGCTGTGAGATCCGTCGGCGACAGACCCGCCTCGATCATGCGCAGCACCGTTGCCCTGCCCGCATCGAACTGCAGCGCTGTGCTGCCGTGGCGCACGAGCACCCCCGCCCCCGCGCGCCCGGGCACCGCGTGGGGCACTCCCGTGCCGGTCAGTGTCACCGTGGTCGTCACGGCAGGCGAACCTAGCCCCCCGATCAGGCGAGTCGCTCGACATTGCGCACGCCACGGTTCGCGAGCGGCACCGTGGCCGCGGTGAGGGCAACGCACGCCGCCAGCACCGCGGTGGTCGAAGCGCCGTGCGCATCGACGAGCGGGCCCGCGAGCACGAGGCCGAGCGGGCCGAACAACGCCACGCCGAGGGCGTCGAAGCTGCCCACGCGCGACACCATGTCGTCGGGCACGTGGGTCTGCAGCACCGTTCCCCAGAACGTGAACGTGAGATCGATCGCTGCCCCGGACAAGAGAGCCGCACAGAACAGGAATGCCGGATCAAGCGGCACCGCGACCGCCAGCATCCACAGTGCCTGGACCGGCATCACCGCCCACGCCGCGAGCATCGGTCGCGACGGTCGCAGCCGCACCGCCAGCAGCATCCCGAGGAGGCCGCCCACGCCCCATCCGGCCATCATCACGGCCATGTCGGGTGCGCCACCGAGTGACTCCTTCATCTGCACGGGTGCAATCACGCCGAGGAACGCCTCGAACGACAGGAAGAACACCGAGAGACAGGCGACTGTCACGACCATCCACCGTCGCGACACGAACTCCGACCAGCCGGCACGCAGGTCGGCCAGCGGGGACGGCCTGTTCCCCGCGGTGTTCGGTGTGTCGAGCCGGCGCAGCGGCCACACGAGCAAGCCGGCAACAAGGAACGACAGCGCGTCGATCATGATCGCCCAGCCCGAGCCGACGGTGGCCACGAGCACACCGGCAAGTGCCGAACCCATGACATAGGTGAGGTTCGCCACCACCCCGTTCACCGCATTCGCCGCCTGCAGGTGCTCGCGCGGCACGATCTGAGGCATGATGCCGCGGAACGCGGGCTGCCACATGGCATGCAGCACACCCAGCACGAAGCCGTTCGCCGCCAGCAGCGGCACGTTGGCGTTGCCTGTGATGATCAACACCGCGCCCGTTCCGACCACGAACGAACCGATGATGTCCGTGCCACCGACCGTGCGGCAACGACCGAGCCTGTCGGCCACCACTCCGCCGGCGAGCATGAACAGCACCAGTGACACCATGTGCGCGGCGTTCACCGCACTCAGTGCCGTGCCGTCGCCACCGGGAAGATCGAGCACCGCGAAGGAGAGCGCGATCGGCGTGATGCCGTTGCCCAGGTTGGACACGAGTCGGGAGAGGAGAAGCGTGCGGAAGTCCGCGATGCGCAGCAGTTCGCGCACCTCCCCGCGGTCGGCCGCGGGCACCGTCAGTCCTTCGGTGGCTTCCAGCCGGACAGGAAGTTGCCGAGCCGCCCGATGGCCTCGGTGAGATCCTTCGCCCACGGCAACGTGACGATGCGCAGGTGGTCGGGGTCCGGCCAATTGAAACCGGTGCCCTGCACCACAAGCACATGCTCGGCGCGCAGGAAGTCGAGCACGAAACGCCGGTCGTCCTTGATCGGGTACATCCCCGGGTCCAGCCTCGGGAACACGTACAGCGCGCCCTTCGGCTTCACGCACGTCACCCCGGGGATCCTCGCGAGAGCCTCCACAGCGGCATCGCGCTGCGCCAGCAAACGACCGCCGGGGAGGATGAGCTCCTTGATGCTCTGCCGGCCGCCGAGTGCCGTCTGGATCGCGTACTGCGCGGGGTGATTCGCGCACAGACGCATGTTCGTGAGCATGTTGATGCCCTCGATGTAGCTGGCGGCGTGCTTGCGCGGACCGGTGACCATCATCCAACCGCTGCGGAAACCCGCGAGGCGGTACGCCTTCGACAGGCCGTTGAACGTGAACGTGAGAACGTCGGGCGCGACCTCGGCGAACGTGTGGTGCACCGCATCGTCGTAGAGGATCTTGTCGTAGATCTCGTCGGCGAACACCACGATGTTGTGCTCCACGGCGAGGTCGGCGATTGCCCGCAGTGTCGCGCGGTCATACACCGCACCCGTGGGGTTGTTGGGGTTGATCACCACGATGGCCTTGGTGTTCTTCGAGATCTTCGAGCGGATGTCGTCGAGATCGGGGTTCCAGTCCCTCGACTCATCGCACAGGTAGTGCACCGGCCGACCGCCGGCGAGGCTGGTGGAAGCGGTCCACAACGGGTAATCGGGTGCGGGGATCAGAACCTCGTCGCCCTGGTCGAGCAGCGCGTTCAGGGCCAGCTGGATCAGTTCGCTCACGCCGTTGCCCAGCCAGATGTCGTCGGGGTCGGTGATGTCGATGCCGCGCTCCTGGTAGTGCTGCACCACCGCGGTGCGCGCGGAGCGGATGCCCTGGGAGTCGCTGTAGCCCTGCGCCTGGGGCAGGTGACGGATGACGTCGACGAGGATCTCGGGCGGTGCCTCGAAACCGAACGGGTGCGGGTTCCCGATGTTCAGCTTCATGATGCGGTGACCCTGTTCCTCGAGGCGCTTCGCCTCCTCCAGCACGGGGCCGCGGATGTCGTAGAGGACGTTCTCGAGTTTCGCCGACTGCTTGATCTCCTCGATGCTCACGACGGTGCCCCGGTGCTCAGCGGAAGTTCTCGAAGTAGCGACTGGGCGTGGGCCCTCGCTGGCCCTGGTACTTGCTGCCCTTCGCGCCGCTGCCGTAGGGGTTCTCGGCGGGCGAGGTCATGGTGATGAAGCTGATCTGGCCGATCTTCATCCCCGGGTACAGGGTGATGGGCAGGTTCGCGAGGTTCGCCAGCTCGAGCGTGACATGACCGTCGAAGCCGGCGTCGATGAAACCCGCGGTGGAATGGATCACGAGACCCAGGCGGCCGAGCGAGCTCTTGCCCTCCACTCGCGCCACCAGGTTGTTCGGCACCGCCACACGCTCCAGCGTGCTGCCCAGCACGAACTCGCCGGGATGGAGCAGGAAACAACCGTCGAGCGGCACCTCGACGAGCTCGGTGAGCCCGGTGAGGTCCTGCTTCACGTCCAGCACCGCGGCCGTGTGGTTGCGGAACACCCTGAACAGGTTGGACAGCTTCACGTCGATGGATGACGGCTGGACACACGCAGCATCGAAGGGCTCGATGATGATGCGGCCCGCGTCGATCTCGACCCGCAGGTCCCTGTCCGAGAGAATCACGGTGGAAACCCTACTCCCGGGCCGATTCGGGGCATCGGTCGATATCCATCGTTCATCCGGCGCGGGATGGCCGCTCAGCGGTCCGTTGGTAGCCTTCGGTGCGTTCTGCGGGTGTAGTTCAATGGCAGAACATCAGCTTCCCAAGCTGAGAATGCGGGTTCGATTCCCGTCACCCGCTCCAATCGCCATGTGATCGGGTTCAACCCCCGGCCAGTGCCACTGGCTGGTGCAGGCGGCTGACGAACCACTCCTTCGCCCTGTGTGCGACGAGGTCGAGCGTTCCTTCTTCCTCGAACAGGTGACCCGCCCCGTGAATCTCCACCAACGTGTGCACGCCGCCGAGACGGCGCCCCGCTTCGTGATTGAGGCGCAGCACCGCATGATCGTCCGCCCCGACAATCAACAGCACCGGGCACCGCACCGACGGCAGGTCGGAATCCGCCATGTCGATGCGACCCCCGCGAGACACCACCGCGGCAATCCGCCGGGGCTCCCGGGCAGCAGCTCGTATCGCCGCCGCGGCACCGGTGCTGGCGCCGAACAGGCCGATCGGCAGCCCGCGTGACCACTCCTGACGGGCGACCCAGTCCACCACCGACAGCAGCCGGCCGGTCAGCAGGCCGATGTCGAACACGTTGGAGCGGTTCTCCGCCTCGTCGGTGGTGAGCAGATCGAACAGAACGGTCGCGAGACCGCCCTCGTTCAGCACATCGGCGACGCGCCTGTTGCGCGGGCTCAGCCTGCTGCTGCCGCTGCCGTGCACGAACACCACGCAGCCAACCGGTGCGGCCGGCACCACCACGTCGGCATCGAGCGCGGTGGCGTCGTCGACACGCACGATGAACGACGACCGGATCTCCCTCGGGCCGAACTCGGCCATGGTCCGCACCACGTCTGCATCGGTCACCTCGTCGAAGTCGTGGTACCAGTTGCCCACCGCACCGAAGAACGCGGGGGTCACCACCGCGATGCATTCGTCGGCGTAGCGACGGAACTCCTCCTGCCATCCCTGGGGAGCGACGGGCGTTGCCACCACCACCCGACGCGCCCCGTTCATGCGTGCGAACAGGCACGCCGCGCGCGCCGTGGCCCCGGTGGCAACGCCGTCGTCCACGATCACCACGAGACGACCGCGGACATCCGGCACGTCGCGTCCGCCGCGGTACGTGCGGGCGCGGTCGGCCACCACCTGTCGCTCGCGACGCTCGGCCTCCCACAGCTGCTCATCTGTCACGCTCAACTGGCGGATGATCTCGTCGTTGGTCACGCGCACGCCGCCCTCGCACACCGCACCCATCGCGAGCTCGCGTTGCCACGGCACGCCGAGTTTCCGCGCCACCACGACATCCATCGCCACGTGGAGGTTGCGTGCCACCTCCGCAGCAACCGGCACGCCGCCGCGCGGCAGACCGAGCACCAACGCACCCGGTGGAAGGTGGCGCAACCGCTCCGCGAGTGCCCTGCCCGCATCCGACCTGTTGCTGAACCGCTGACCAGCCATGCGCGCAACGTACGGATGCGCGGGTGCGAACACCCCGGTCGGCATGACAAAGGGGACACTCGTTCCCGCGCGCGACGCGGACACAAGTCCCGATACGGTGACGAAGGTCCGTCACGGCCCGGCGGACACAGAACGCGCGTGGAGGTGAACCGTGGTCGACGACGACGTGCTCGCTCGGCTGCGGAACAACGACCGCGACGCCTGGGAGACGTTCTATGACTCCGTTGCCGGCGAGCTGCGGGGCTACACACGACGCATGGGGGCGCGCGACCCCGACGACGTGGTCGGTGAGGTGATGGTGCAGGTGGTGCGCGACCTTCCCCGTTTCGGGGGAACGTCGGCAGAACTGCGGCCGTGGGTGTACCGGATCGCGCGCAACCGGGTGATCGACGCCAGCCGCCGCCGGGCGAGGCGACCCGACGAGGTGAACCTCGATGACAGTGCCGCCTACATGCCCCATCAGGTGGACAGGGAACCCGACCTGGACGAACTCTCGGGCCTCCTCGACGGACTCACCGATGACCAGCGGGAGGTGGTGTGGCTCCGCTACGGCCTCGACCTGTCCGTTGCGGAGACCGCCCGGATCATGGACCGGGAGCCCGTGGCTGTGGCGGCCCTCACCATGAGAGCCATGAACCGCCTGCGCCGGCTGCTCACGGACGACTGGGTCTGACATTCCGGGTACACCCGTCATGAACACGGCTCCCCCGACGCTGTAAAGGTCGTGGCAGACAACCAGACCCCCGCCCCGGACCCCTCCGAGACCCGCATTGCCGCGTCGCTGCGCAACCTCGCCCGGCGCGAGTCATCCGCACCCGACGGATTCACGCGCCGCCGCCACCTGAAGGCGATGGAGCGCGCCGCCGCCCCCCGTCGGCGCATGCTGCCCGCCATCGGCGTGGCCGCTGCCCTCATCGTCGTCACCGCGGTCGCGGTGAACGGTGGCGGGCCCGGCACCGAATCGCCGCGCAACGCAGCTCTCGACAGCCGCGCACTTCGCGAGGCTCCCGAGCTGTCCCCCGTTCCGCTGGAGCGCAACGAAGACTGGGTGATCCTCGAGGTGTCGGCCGCACGCGCAGGTGATGTGGGCGACGAGCTGCGCTCGCTCACCGGTGCCGACCCCGTCGTGGTGGGCAGGAACAGCGGCACCACCACCTACGTCGTGCCGCAGTCCGCCGCCAGGTCGATCGTGGACACCACCGGCATCACCGCAACGCCCGACACCCCCGTGAAGACGGTGGGCGACCCCGTGCAACAGAACCCCGTGCCGTCGTGGGGTCTCGACCGCACCGACAGCGCATCACTTGATGGTTCCTATTCCTGGATCAGTGCCGGCGCAGGTGTGTATGCGTACGTGATCGACACCGGTGTGTACGCAGGCCACTCCGACTTCGGCGGGCGCGTGCGCCCCGGGTACACCGCAATCTCCGACGGCAACGGCACCGGTGACTGCAACGGCCACGGCACACACGTGGCGGGCACCATCGCCGGCAGCAAGTACGGCGTGGCGAAGTCGGCCACCGTCGTTGCCGTGCGCGTTCTCGACTGCAGCGGGTCCGGCTACGTCTCCTCCGTCATCGCCGGTATCAACTGGGTGGTCGCCAGCCACCCGGGCGGGCCCGGGGTGATCAACCTCAGCCTCGGCGGCGGTGCGAACTCCGCACTCGATGCCGCAGTGGAGAGCGCCGCTGCTGCCGGGCTGGTTGTTGCCGTGGCCGCGGGCAACTCATCTGATGATGCGTGCTCGTACTCACCCGCGCGTGCGCCGAGCGCGCTCACGATCGGTGCGATCGACCAGAACGATGTCCGTGCGGGCTACTCGAACACTGGCAGCTGCGTGGATCTCTGGGCCCCCGGCTCGGGCATCACGTCCGCGGGCATCAACGGATCGAACTCGTCCTCCACACTCTCGGGAACATCGATGGCATCGCCGCACGTGGCGGGTCTCGCCGCACGCATGCTGCAGGCCCGCCCGGGCATCACTGCGGCATCCATCGCCTCCACCCTCTCCGAGCCGAGCTCGGTGAGGAACCCTGGTGGCACTTCGGTCGTCGAGTTCTCCGAGACACCCGACTTTGCCGACCCCACCACCACCACGGCACTCGAGACAACGACGGTGCCGGAGTCGAGCACCACCGTCGACAGCGTGCCGGCACCCACCAGCACCGCGCCGGTGGTTACCACCACGGTTCCCGCGGTGACCACCACGACGCCTGCGCCGGCACCCACCACCACCGCGCCGAGGAAGCGCGGCAACGACGACAAGAAGCGCAATCGCGAGGCACCGCAGCCGAAGGAGTTCCAGCTGCGCTTCGGCGAGGGCGACGACCGGACGGCGCTCACCGCGTCGTGGACCGACGACGGGACACCGGAGTCCTGGAGAGTGGAGTGCGCCCGTCTCTCCGGTGGTGCCAACGCACCGGCCGAGACCACGATTCTGGTGGAGCGCTCGAGCGTCAAGGTTCGCGAGCGGCGCAACACCGCCCAACTCGCGGTCACACCCGAGTCGGGCATGCGGTGCTGGATGGTGTCGGTGATCGGCACCAACGTGAGCCCGCGCAGCAACCAGGTGGTCATACCGCCCGCCCCGCGCAGGAAGCGCGGCGACGACACCTCCACAACCACCGTGCCGCCGACGACCACGGTGCCCGTCACCACGACCGTGCCGGTGCCCACCACGGTTGCCCCCACAACAACCGTGGAGAACCCGGCAGGGCCCACCACCACCGTTGCCGGAGCATCACGGGTGACTGCGCCGCCGAAGGTCACTGTGCCGCCGAAGGCTCCGCCCACCACGCCGCCCAAGAAGAAGCCCTGACGCCGTGGGCGGCAGGGCTAGCTGGTGAGGCTGGCCAACGCCCACACGGCGGCCACCAGGCCCACAGCAGCCATGAACAGGCTGCGTGCCACGGGGGCCTTCGCGAGATCGGCCTCGTTCTGGCGGGCCTTCGGGGGCTTCACCACGGCCAGCACGTTGCCCACGAACAGTGCCCCGCCGAGTGCGAGCGTGAGCCACGCGAGCAGGTTGTCACCGAGGAACATCCGCTATCTCGCTGGGTTCTGGAACTGGGTGAACTGACTCAGGAACACGAGCTTCAGCTGACCCACCGGTCCGGCCCTGTGCTTGGAGAGGATGACATCGGCCCATCCGCGTGAGTCGAGATCGGCATCGGGGTTGCTGACCTCCTCGCGGTACAGGAACATCACGGTGTCGGCGTCCTGTTCGATTGCACCGGACTCGCGCAGGTCGCTCAGCTGCGGGCGCTTGTCGGCGCGCTGCTCGAGGTTTCGGCTGAGCTGCGAGAGAGCCACGACGGGCACGTTGAACTCGCGCGCGAGCAGCTTCAGGTTCCTGCTGATCTCGCTGATCTCCACCTGGCGGTTCTCGTTGTTCGCCTTGCCGGTGCCCATCAGCTGCAGGTAGTCCACCACCACGAGCGCGGGCTGCAGTGCCTCTGTGGCCGCCACCCTGCGCAGCTTCTGGCGGATCTGCACCACGGTGATCTGCGCGGTGTCATCGATGTAGAGCGGGATGTCGAGACGGCCGGTGGCGGTGACGATCTTCGACCAGTCGTTGTCGGAGAGCTTGCCGGTGCGCAGCCGGTCGGACTCCACCTGGGCCTCGGCGGAGATGATGCGTTGTGTGAGCTCGGCGGCACCCATCTCGAGCGAGAAGAACAGCACCGGCCGGCCCGTCTTCTTGGCCACGTTCACTGCCATGCCGAGTGCGAACGCCGACTTGCCCACCGCGGGACGTGCGCCGACGATGTTCAGCGTGCCCGGCTGCAGACCGGCCAGCAGGCGGTCGAGCTCGTAGTAGCCGGTGGGCACGCCGGTGATGTCCTGCTTGTTCTCGTAGCGCTGCTCGAGGAGCGTGGTGACGGTGCCCGTTAGCTGGTGCAGCTTCACCAGGGAGTCGGCAAGCTTCTCCTGGCCTAGGTCGTAGACGATCTGCTCGGCACGGTCGACCGCCTCGGTCACGTCGGCCGGCGCGGAGAAACCGATGTCGGCGATCTGCGTGGCACCGAGGATGAGGCGTCGCAGCAGTGCGGTGTCCTTCACGATCTGCACGTAGCGGCGGGCGCTCGACACCGACGGGGTCGCGTTCTGCAGCTCGAGCAGTGTGTCGAGACCACCTGTCTCCTCGAGCATGTTCGTGCGGCGCAGTTCGTCGGCAACGGTGACGGGGTCGACTGCATGGCCGCTCGAGGCGAGGGCACGCACGGCCCCGAAGATGTTCTGGTGCGCGGGCTTGTAGAAGTCGGCGGGCAACAGCTGAAGATCGATGGCGTGACCGATCGGCTCCTCGCTCAGCATCATCGCGCCGAGCAGCGATGCCTCGGCATCGATGTTGTGCGGCGGCACCCGCGCGTCCTGGCGCGCGTCGCGACGCTCGCGGAAACCGCGCTCGGGGCGCGCGTCTGTGCGGTCGTCGGAGATCGTCATATGGAGTACCCCACCATGCCTGCGTTTCGCTGTGAATCGCTAGTGGACAACCCTGTCAAATGGGTGTGGACAGGGCTGGGGATGACCCCGGAAACCTGTGGACAGACCCCGACTGCAATCGGGGCGTGGGTTGAGAGTGTCAGCCGACGATGTTGACGGTGACCGTGCACTCCACGTCGGAGTGCAGGCGCACAACGGCGGTGTGCTGACCCGTGGTGCGAATCGGCTGGGTCACGATCTTCTTGCGGTCGAGCGTGACGCCGGCCTGTGCGGCCAGCGCACCGGCGATGTCGGCAGAGGTGACCGAACCGAAGAGGCGACCCTCGCTCCCGGCACGTGCCTTGATGGTGAACACCTTCGCACCGAGGGCCTCGGCCACGGTACGAGCGGAATCGCGGTCGGCGGCCTCGCGGAGGTCGCGACGGCGACGCATTGCCTCGGCCTGTGCCACTGCCCCGTCGGTGGCCGGGAAGGCCATTCCCTTCGGGAGCAACAGGTTGCGGGCGTGGCCGTCGGACACGACGACGATGTCGCCACGCTTGCCGAGACCCTGGACGTCCTGACGCAGAACAACCTTCATGATCAGGCCTCCGTTTCCTCGGTGGCCTCGGCCACCTCACCGGGCACCTCCACGCTCACGGGAGCGGTGGGGGTGTCCTCGTCGGGCTGGAACACTGTCTCCTCGTCACGGCGCTCGGCACCCGGGCGCGGGGCGCGGGTGCTGACGGTGCGCTTGGTGTACGGCAGCAGTGCCATCTCGCGGGCGTTCTTGATGGCCGTGGCGATCTCGCGCTGGTCCTGCACGGTGGTGCCGGCCATGCGCTGGCCACGGATCTTCGACCGGTCGGTGATGAACTTCTGGAGAAGCGTCACGTCCTTGTAGTCGATGTAGTCGAGCTTCTCCGCCTTGAGCGGATTGGCCTTCTTCTTGAACTTGCGGTTGGTGTCACGCGCGCTGCGTGCCTTGTTCCTCTTGCTGGTCATGTTCCTGGTTCCTTGTGTGAACGATGAGTGGTGGTGGTCGGATGGATCAGAACGGCTCTTCGTCGCCGCCGAAGTCGGGCTCGGGCTGGCGGGTGTTGCCACCGCCGCCGCGGTTGCCGCCGCGGTTGCCGCCACCACCGAAGTCGCCACCCTCGCGGGGGTTGCGCTCCACCTGGGCGGTGGCGTAGCGGAGGCTCGGGCCGATCTCGTCGGCGTTGATCTCGATGGCGGTGCGCTTGTCACCCTCGCGGGTGGTGTACTCGCGCTGCTCGAGGCGGCCGGTGACGACGATGCGCATGCCCTTCGTGAGGGTGGCTGCGGCGTTCTCGCCCATCTGGCCCCAGGCCACGATGTTGAAGTACGAGGTCTGCTCCTGCCACTCACCGTTCTGCTGGTAGCGACGGCTCACGGCCAGGCCGAACGAGGCCACGCCGCGTCCACCGGTGGTGAAGCGGAGTTCGGGATCGCGGGTGAGGTTGCCCACGAGGGTCACTGTGTTGTCTGCCATGTCTTGGCTCCTTCTGTGTCAGGTACGTCTCTAGCGGACGGGTGTCCGTGAATCGGGGGGCGGTCAGGCCGCCGAGGGCATGCCGCGGCGGGCAGCCTCATGTTCGGGGAGACGGAGGAGCTTGTGACGCAGCACGTCATCGGAGATGCGGAACCCGCGCTCGACCTCGTCGAGGGCACCGGCCGGGGCCACGATGTTGAACACCGCGTAGTAGCCGTCGTCCTGCTTCTTGATGGGGTATGCCAGGCGGCGGCGGCCCCACCAGTCGGCGTTGCCGTGAATCGAGCCACCCACCTGGGTGACGGAGTTCGAGATGGTCTTGAGGTAGCCGTGGGCGGCGTTCTCGTCCAGCTGACCGCTGAGGATGACCATGAGTTCGTAGGCACGCATCGCGTGAAACCTCCCTTCGGACCCGGCCCTCTCTGACCGGGGCCCCCGTGGGGGCAGGGCGAATATGACCCCGAGAGCGTATCGGCGGGTCGCCTCCCCGCAACGGGGGGTGGGCACGGGGAGCAGCGGGCGGGCGTGTTCATCGAACCCATGTGGGGCTTAGGGTTGGCCCGATGGCACGGGGAACCTGCGACAGCTGCGGAGCAACGGACGAGATGCTGTCGAACGTGCAGCGCGTGTATTTCACCGAGGCATCGGACGGCTCGACCGCCGACCGGCTTGACGACGAGGTGGAGGCCTGGTGCCCCTCGTGCATCACCACCTACCCGCATTCACCGGCGGCCTGACCCCCTCACTGCCGGGGGCCGCAGCAACTGACTAGCGCGCCATGCGCGTGCGACGCTGGCCGACGATCGGCAGCATCCGCAGGAGATGGTGCCACCGGCACGACGGGCACACCTCCACCACGTACGCGGCGTAGTCGTGCCCGGTGCGCTGCAGCTTCACGATCTCCGCGCGTTCGGTGATGAGGCGTCCGTGCCTGGGGAGCGAGTGACCGAACACGTAGGTGAGCAGCACCACGTTCGACTCGCTGCACACCTCGCAGCGGTTCGACGTCTCCTCGCCGAGGTTGCGGGCCGCGCGGATCAGCTCGGGGTGGGCGTCGCACAGCGACTCACGGCTCACGCGCCCGCGGCGGAACTCGTTCAGCAGGGCGCGGCGCGCGAGCCGATGGTCGACGACACCCGAATCACCACGGAGCATGTCCACCGAGAAGCCCATGGGCCGACACGATACTTCTATGATGAGCACATGACCGATGCACACGGCCTCGTGCGTGACGGTCTCGGGATCTCCTACGGAACCGACGTGGTCGACGACCTCGAGCTGCGTGTGTGCGGCGACGTGCGCAACAAGCGCGCGCTCGAGCTCGGCATCCACGGTGCGGTGCCGAACGGGGTCATCCTCGCACGCAAGGGCGCCAGGGTCGTCACGGTCGACCCGCGACGTGACGCGATCCAACGTGCCCGGCACGCCGCCGCGGAGCACGAGGTGTCGGTGGAGTTCCACGAATCCGACCCCGCAGACCTCGGCGCACTGATGAGCGCGTCGGTCGACCTCGCGGTGTCCATCCACCAGATAACGCACGACACCGACATCGCACGTCTCTTCCGCCAGGTGCACCGTGTGCTGAAGCCCGAGGCCGGTTTCGTGTTCGCGCTCGTGCACCCGGCCGCGGCGATCTTCGACCGCAACGACCCAACGGCACGTCGTCGCTACGGGGAATCGAGCCCCACCATCGGCGAACTGGCGATGGCACTCCAGCGGACGAACTTCGCCATCGATGTGATGCACGAACTGATGCCCAGGAACAGGCCGGACGCTGTGGTCCCGAGCACCCTCGTGGTGCGCGCGCGCAAGCTCGGCAGCTGAGTCAGCCGTTGCGGCGGCGCGTGCGCCGCAACGCCGACGCGGACTCCTTGTTGGTCTCCCACCAGGCCATCAACCTGCGCGTGGCTTCCTCCTCACCGAGGAGACCCTCCTCGAGGCGGATGTCCATGAGGAACTCGAGCGCGGCGCCGACAGCGGGCCCGGCGGGCAGGCCGAGCAGTTCCATCACCCGCACGCCGTCGATCTCCGGTCGCAGCGCGGCGAGCTCCTCCTTCTCGCCGAGCACGGCGATGCGTTCCTCGAGTTCGTCCATGCGGCGCGCGAGAACAGCGGCTTTCTTCTCGTTGCGGGTGGTGCAGTCACACCGCGTCAGCACGTTCAGCTCGGCAAGAAGATCGCCCGCATCGCGCACGTAACGACGCACCGCACTGTCTGTCCATCCCATCTGGTACGTGTGGAAGCGCAGGTGAAGGTTGACGAGCTCCGTCACTGCCTGCACGTCGTCGTTCGGGTACTTGAGTGCCCTCATCCGCTCGCGCGTCATGCGCGCACCGACCACCTCGTGGTGGTGGAAGGTCACGCCCTTTCCGTCCTTGTAGCCGCGCGTGCGCGGCTTGCCGATGTCGTGGAAGAGCGCGGCGAGACGCGTGATGCGGAAGTCGAACCCGGGGTGCGCGTCGGGGCGCACGTTCTCCACGACGGCGATGGTGTGCGTGAGCACGTCCTTGTGACGGTGGATGGGGTCCTGTTCCAGCCGCATCGTGCGGATCTCCGGGAGGAACCGGTCGACCAGGCCGGTGTCGATGAGGAACCACAGACCCGCAGAGGGCCTGTCGGTCACCATCAACTTGTCGAGCTCGTCGCGCACACGCTCCACCGACACGATGGACAGCCGCTCCGCCATTGCATGGACGGCGGCGACCAGCTCGGGCACCGGCTGGGCACCGAGCCTGGCGATGAACCGGGCCGCGCGCATCATGCGCAGCGGGTCGTCACTGAAGGACTCCTCGGGTGCCAGCGGCGTGCGCAGCGTGCGTGTCATCAGGTCGGCCGCGCCCCCGAACGGGTCGACGAGCGTCGGCTCGTCCGCCGTCAGTTCCAGTGCCATCGCATTGATGGTGAAGTCGCGGCGCGAGAGGTCGACGTTGATGTCGTCGGCGTACTGCACGTCCGGCTTTCGTGAGTCCGGCGTGTACGCCTCGGCGCGGTGCGTGGTGATCTCGTAGGTGCGATCCCCCACCTTCAGGCCGATGGTGCCGAAGCGCTCCCCCTGTGTCCACACCGCGTCGGCGAGGCCGGCGACGATGCGCTTGGTCTCCTCGGGGCGGGCGGTGGTGGTGGCATCGAAGTCGATTGCATCGAGCGGCACCTCGCCTGTTGCGAGAAGGAGGTCTCGCACGGTGCCGCCCACCAGGTACAGCCGGTGCCCGGCGTCGCGGAAGCGGGCAGCGAGCGGCTCCATCTCCTGGAGAACGGGGGTGAAACGGGCGGGAATCATGCGGTCGGCGCCCTGTGCGCGGGCATCCCAAGGCTAGGAGCGCGCGCAGGCTCTGCTCGGGACGGGTTTCGGGAGGCTCCCCGGGGAGCGGGAACTACGGTTTTCGGGTGCCCGACTCACCCCGCACACCGGGCCCGCGACGGGCACTCGGCATCCGGACCCTGCGGCACGGCCCGTTCACGGCGACGGTGCGCCCGCTGCAGCACCCCGACAACGGGTCGATCGCGAGTCTCACGTTCGCCGGGGCCCATGACGAGGCCGACTCCCTGCCCGCGGATGCCGTGGTTGCGCGCTGGGTGGCTGACATCCGGGCCATGGGGTACGCAGTGGTGCGCACGGGTGCGGTTGGCCCGGGGATCACTGCGAGGCTGGCTGCGTTCGGGTTTGCGAGCGTGCAGGAACTCGACCTTCTGTCGGCCGACCTGGGGCACGTTCCTCCCGCCTCGTCGGGTGCTGCCCGCCCGCGACGCATCCGCATGGTGACACGACGACGGCAGGACGCGGTGTTGGCGGTGGACCGGCATTCCTTCCCCCGCGGCTGGAACATGGACCCGGCCATGTTCCGGGATGCCCGGCACGCCACGGCGCACAGTGCCCTGTGGGTCTCACAGGAGGGCCGCAAGACGGTCGGCTTCGTGCTCGCGGGCCGCGCCGCCGCGACGGGATACGTGCAGAGGCTCGCCGTCGATGCATCGCACCGGCGGAACGGATGCGCATCCGCACTGCTTGCTGTGGCCCACTCCTGGATGCGCGCGTCGGGGTGTTCGGTGGCAATGGTGAACACGGAACCGACGAACGGGCCTGCACTCGGCCTGTACCGACGGTTCGGGTACGTGGCCTTGCCCTACCGTTTGCAGGTGCTCGAGTGCGATCTCACAGGGACAGTGGCGGCATGATCCGGCCCCGTGCGCTTCTCCTCGCGTTCGTTCCTGTCGCCCTCGCGGTTCCGTCATCGACCAGCGCCGCGCCGGCCGCCTTCGAGGCTGCCCCTATCGGCATCGTGGCCCAGCCGTTCCACGTGCTCACCCCGGTGAACGCCCGCTTCACGTTGCGGCTTCCCGCCGCCGTGCCGCGCACAGCCAACGTGCGGTTCTCGCTGCACCGGCGGGTGGCCAACCGCGACTCCTTCCGCGCGATTGCCGACCACTTCGCCGAGCCCGGTGTGATCGACCTCGTCACCGTCCCCGTCCGGCGAGGTGTTGCGGGAACGTCCGGGACTTCGTTCGACGTGCTGCTCACCACGAAGGACGGCGCACGCAACGACCTGTTCATGCCCCAGGAGGGGATCTACCCGCTGTCGATCGACGCGGTCTCGGCCGACGGGGCACTGCTCGGCACCACACTCACGTTCCTCCACCGGCGTGCGGTGGAGACGGCGGTTGCGGTTCCCGTCACCGTGGTGGCCGGCCTGTCTGCGCCCGTGTCACTCGCATCAGACGGCCAGTTCGCCCTCCTCGACTCCGCGCGGGCCAGCGTCAGGTCGTTCGTGGAGTTCCTGCGGGGGGTGACCGGTCCGGTGTCGGTGCAGGTGCAGCCCGAACTCGTCGAGGCACTTGCCCAGTCAACCGAGGAGCCCGACATCGAGTTGTTCGCCGCGCTCAGCTCGGCTCTCACCGGCCGCCGCGTGGCCCTCTCCCCGTGGGTACATGCCGACGCCGCCGCTCTCGTTGCTGACGGCCTCGCCTCGCAGGTGACAGAGATGCTGAACCTGTCGTCGGCCACCTTCTCGCGCCACCTTCCCGGGGTGGTCGCCCAGCCCTCGGTGTGGATTGCCCGCGACAGCGTCGACCGCGAGACACTCACCCTCCTGCGCAACCTCGGCATCAGCACCCTCGTGCTTCTTCCCGCTGCCGTTGCAGGCACCGAGCGGGAGGCCTCACCGTCGCTTCTGTCGCGACCCGCCGGGTCCGGGAACGGCGCAATCGCGGTTCTCGCGGCAGATGATGCGGTGTCCACCACCATCGATGCGGCGGGGGACGACCCGGTGCGCATCGGCTACCGCATTGCCGCCGAGACGATCTCTCTCAGGGACGACCTCGTCGCCTCGGGTGCCGGACCCGACGCGGTCCGGATCGTGGTGTCGTCCTCCAACGGCGACCTCGTCGACGGACCCGGCCTGCAGACCGCGGTGCGCGCCCTGAACGCCGCACCGGGAATCGCCTTGCGCGAGATCGGCGGCCCCGAAACGGTCGGCCCGGACACACCGGCCACGGTGTTTCCCGCATCCACGGGCCGCACCACGGGGGGCCTCCGCTCGGCGATGGTGCAGGCCCGGCGCGAACTCGACGCCGTGCTGTCGATGCTGCCCGAGGACGACCCGCGCATGGTCCTGTGGTCGGAGCTGCTTGCGGTCGCCGCCGCGGGCGGGCCGGAGGCGAGCGGGTACGTCGACGGCCTGCGCAGCGAGCTTCGCCGGCTCACCTCGTCGGTCAGCCTCGCCACGGCCCCCGACATCACGCTCTCCAGCCGCAGCGGGTCAATCAGGCTCCAGCTGCGCAACGACGAGACGACACCTCTTTATGTGCGAGTGACGGTCACCAGCCCGAAGATCACGATCGGGAACCGCGCAGACGTCGTCGAGCTCCTCCCCGGGAGCACGACGGACGTCAAGGTGCCGATCAGCGTCCGCTCGAACGGGGCGTTCCCGGTGAATGTGCGCGTCACCACGCCCGCAGGGCGGGTCCAGGTGGTGTCACCGACCGTGATCACCGCCCGCGTCCGGGCGGTCACCGGCCTCGGCCAGGTGGTGAGCATCACCCTGTTGCTGGTGCTGCTCGCATGGTGGTGGACGTCCTGGCGTCGGAAACGCACCGGCGGGGACCCAGCAGGTACCGTTTCGGGTCAATGAGCATCCGCATCGTCACCGACAGTTCCTGCGACCTCCCCCAGGACGTTGCCGACGCCCTCGGCATCGCCATCGTCCCCCTCTCCATCCGGTTCGGGGACGAGGAGTTCATCGACCGCACCACCATCACCACCACCGACTTCTGGCGCCGCTGCCATGAGTCGGCGGAGCTTCCCCAGACCGCCGCTCCCTCCCCCGGCCAGTTCGAGGAGACCTACCGTCGCCTGCAGGCCGAGGGTGCCACCGGGATCGTGGCCGTGTGCCTCTCCTCTTCTCTGTCCTTCACCATGCAGAGCGCCGAACTCGCCGCCAAGCAGGTGGTCGGCGACATCAGCGTGCGCGTGGTGGACAGCCGGAATGCCTCGCTCGGCGTGGGTCTCATCGCCGTCGAGTGCGCCGAACGCGCCCGGGCCGGTGCCTCGCTGGACGAGATCGAGGCCCTGGCCCTCGATCTCGTGCCCCGCACCAAGGTGTTCGGGGCCCTAGACACACTCGAGAACCTGAAGAAAGGCGGCCGCATCGGCGGCGCGAAGGCCATGATGGCGAGCGCCCTGTCGATCAAGCCCCTCATCGAGGTGCGCGGCGGCGAGGTTGCCGAGGCCGGCAAGCAGCGCACCCGCAGCAAGGCACTTGCCTCGCTCATCGACACCCTCCGCAGTGCCGGCACCGTGGAGCGTCTCGGCGTGCTGCACGCCCAGTGCGACGATGTCGACCAGTTCGTGGCCCAGGTGCGCGAGGTCTACACGGGCGAGATCATGGTGGGCGACATCGGTGCCGTGATCGGAACGCACGCCGGCAAGGGCACCATCGGTATCGCGTTCCGCACCGCCCGCTGACCTGCACCTGATCCCCGTCGTCGGGACAAACGACGACATTCCGCTCCCGCGGCGTTGTCCACAACTACCGTTTGCGGTCGGCGATGGTTGCTGACTCACACTCCGACGACATACTGGGCGGCCGTTACCGGCTCGACAGTGTCATCAACACGGGCGGCATGGCCGTCGTGTGGCGGGCAACCGACCTCCAGCTCCACCGCGAGGTTGCGGTGAAGATGCTGAAGGACTCCGTCGCCGGCGACAAGACGACCGTCGAACGCTTCCGCCGCGAGGCCATCGCGCTCGCCCGTGTGCGTCACCCGCACATCATCCCGGTGTACGACTGTGTCGACGAGGGCTGGCGCGTCGCGCTGGTGATGCAGTTGATCAACGGCCAGAGCCTGCGCGAACTGCTGGACTCCCGGCGCGGCGGCAACGGCGGCAGGGCCCACACGCTCAGCGTGTACACCACGGTGCACGTGGGCCGCGCGATTGCGTCGGCGCTGGCGGTGGTGCATGCACAGGGCATGGTGCACCGCGACATCAAGCCGGCGAACATCATGATGGTGCGCAGCGGCGAGATCTGGCTGACCGACTTCGGCATCGCGAAGGGCGTGAAGTCGAGCGAGAACGACAACACCGACCTCACCAGCGCCGACCTGATGATGGGCACGGCGAAATACCTGTCGCCGGAGCAGGTACAGGGCAGGGAACTCGACGGGCGCGCCGACATCTATTCGCTGGGGCTCGTGCTGTACGAGTGCCTCGCCGGGCACGTGCCGTTCAAGGGTGACAACGACCAGCAGGTGGCGATCGCGCGCCTGCAGCGCGACCCCACGCCGCTTGCCGGGATCCGCAACGACGTCCCCGGCACGGTACTGAACGTGATCCACACGATGCTGCGCCGCAAGCCAGAGAACCGCTACCAGACCGCGGACGAGGTGGTTGCCGCACTCGATGACGCAATGGCGCACGTGCACGACGCGATCACACCGCCCACCGGTCTCCCCGGCGCCGGCTCTTCGTCGTCGCCCTCACGCACCAACGAACCGCTCGACCCGCTCATGCGTCAGCGCGTGGAGGAGGCAAAGGCTGCTGCGGCAGGTGGCAGCATCGCAACGGGAAGCCCCCCTGCGGATGCTCCGCGCGACACGACACCGCAGTCGAGTGTGCGGTCGAAGTCAGGTCTGCCCCGCAGACAGCGAACCCGCACCGGACGCGCATTGCTGCCGGTGGCACTCGTTGTGGTTGCCTCACTCGTGATGGGCGTGATGCTGTGGAACGGTCTGCGCAACACGCGCTCGGTCACGCCGGCAGGGGACGTGACCGCCGCACCGCAACTCGCGGCGGTGTCACTGAAGGGACTGCGCAGCTACGACCCGAACGGTGACGACGGCACCGAGAACGAGTCGCAGGTGCCCGCACTGCTCGACAACAACCCCGCCACGGTGTGGACCACGGTGTGCTATGGCGACCGCTACTTCGGCTCGAAGGGCGGCGTGGGGCTCGTGCTCGAGCTCTCCGGCACCGGCATCGGCACCATCGCCGCCAACTTCGCCAACGGTCCCTGGCACGCCGAGGTCTATTCAGCGGACACCGGGACCGTGCCGGCCAGGTTCGAGGACTGGGGACTGCGCGTCACCGACCAGTACGGGGAGAACCCCGGAATCGGGAAGTTCGATGTCCGCACACCCGGGCGCTGGATGCTCCTGCTGCTGCGCGAGGCAGGACGCAGCTCAGGGTGCAGCAACGCGAACCCGTTCAAGGGTTCCATCTCCGACATCTCGTTCACGTCCGCTCCGTAGCGGGTCGGCTCGGGATACGGTTCTTTCGGTCATGCATGACGAGAAGGAACTGATCGCACGTGCCCGCAAGGGTGACAGGGCTGCCACCGACCGCCTGTTGCGCCTTCACTACGACACCGTTCACGCGGTGTGCCGGCGCATCGTGATCGACCGCCATGCCGCGGAGGACGCCACCCAGGCAGCGATGATCGCCGTCGTCCGCGCGCTCCCCGGTTTCGACGGGCGGGCGAAGTTCACCACCTGGCTGTACCGCATAGCCACGAACGCAGCGATCGACGAGGTGCGCCGCATCCGCCGCCGGCCCGTTCCGGTCGACCATTCCGCCGTGACGGTCGCACAACCGGGTGACCGGACCGAATGGGTGGCGGAGCGACTCGCGTTCGAGAGCGCCCTCGGTTCGGTCACCGAGGAGTACCGGCCCGCCCTCGTTCTGCGCCACGTGGCCGAACTTGACTACGCCGAGATCGCCGAAGTGCTCGGGCTGCCCGTGGGAACCGTTCGCAGCAGGCTCGCGCGGGGCCGCAGCCAGCTGATGGAGGCTCTCGGGAACCCCGACGGGACAGCCGGTCGTCAGAACCCGACAGAGGACCCGGGTCTGCCGGGTTCCGTCCCGCGACCGGAAGGAGGAACACGATGAGCGAGCACGACCTGCCCGGTGACATCGCCGCGATGCTCCGCGACGTTCCGGCGGCTGATGATGCCGCGCGTGGGTCCCACATCGCGGCCGCTCTCGACGAGATCGCAGCGGCACCGACAGCCGTCGTCGTGCCGTTGCGTTCGCGCACGGTACTCCGGTTCGCCGCTGCTGCCGCGGTGGCGGCGGTGCTGGGGGTCGGCATCGGCTGGTCGGTGCGGGGTGGTGACACCGAACCGCTTGCCGAGGGATCGGCTGACACCGTGCGGAACGCAACAGCGACAACAGTGAAGGGCTCGGTTTCATCCTCCTGTGACCTCTCCGTCCTGAAGGACGCCACGTGGCTCGGCGAGTACGAGGTGAACGGCAGGCGGTACGGGCTGGTGGTGAACAACCTGTCGGTGATGTGGTTCGACCTCGACACCTGCGCCAAGGTGCAGGACATTCCCCACCCCGATGCCTCGCAGCCGGGCACCACGGCCCCCTGAAGCGCGTCGCCGTTAGGCTGACTGCGTGCCGTCGAACCCCCTCACCGACCCCGAGTGGGCCACGCGCACCGTCGACTTCATCGACCGCAACGTGGCCCGGGTGCGCCGCTACACCAGCCAGCCCGTGGTGGCCACGGCCCGCGGCATCGTGTTCGGGACCATCGCCCTGTTCGGCCTCGTGGGCACGGTGGTTCTGCTGTCGGTCGGGCTCACCCGTGGCCTGCAGGCAGCCCTTGACGCCGCCTTCAGCCGCGACGCCGCCGTCTGGGTCTCGTATCTCGTGATGAGTGCGGTGTGCCTCGGCATCGGGGCAGCACTCATGCGCAAACGCTTCACCGAGGAGGACCCCTCATGACCCAGTCCCGCGACACCATCATCATCGGCTCGGGCCCCGCGGGGCTCACCGCCGCGATCTACACGGCCCGGGCCAGCCTGGCCCCGCTCGTGATCGAGGGTGAGCCGTCGTCCACCAGCGACCAGCCGGGCGGCCAGCTGATGCTCACCACCGAGGTCGAGAACTTCCCCGGCTTCCCCGAGGGCATCATGGGCCCCGAGCTCATGGGCAACTTCCGTGCCCAGGCGGAGCGGTTCGGTGCCGAGTTCCTCACCGAGAAGGTGACGAAGGTGGACTTCACGTCCCGGCCCTTCCGTGTGTGGGTGCGCGAGCAGGAGTTCACTGCGAGGTCCATCATCGTGGCCACCGGCGCGCAGTCGCTGATGCTGAACCTGCCGCGCGAGTCCGAGCTAATCGGCCACGGCGTGTCCACCTGCGCCACGTGCGACGGCTTCTTCTTCCGCGGCCAGGAGATCGCGGTGGTGGGAGGCGGTGACTCGGCCGTGGAGGAGGCCTCGTTCCTCACCAAGTTCGCCAGCAAGGTGTACCTCGTGGTCCGCCGCGATGCCCTGCGGGCCTCGCGCATCATGCAGCAACGGGCCATCGACAACCCGAAGATCGAGATCATCTGGAACAGCCAGGTCACCGCGCTCCACGGCGAGGCGGCGCTGACGGGGGTGACGCTCACCTCCACGGACGGCACCACCAGCGAGCTGCCGGTCACGGGCCTGTTCATTGCCATCGGCCACAAGCCGAACACAGGCATCTTCACCGGGGTACTCGACATGGAGGACTCCGGCTACCTGCTCACCCGCGAGGGCAGCACCTACACCAACATCGACGGTGTGTTCGCCTGCGGCGACGTGCAGGACCACACCTACCGCCAGGCCATCACGGCCGCCGGTTCGGGCTGCATGGCGGCGATCGACTGCGAACGCTGGCTGGAGAACCAGCACTAGCATCAACAGCGGACGAAAGGACTTCCCCGTGGCCGACAACATCGTCACCCTCACCAGCGACACCTTCGACGAGACGGTGAGCGGTTCCTCGCTCCCGGTTCTCGTGGACTTCTGGGCCGAATGGTGCGGACCCTGCAAGCAGATCGCCCCGATCCTCGCCGACATCGCGAACGAACAGGCAGGCAAGATCACCATCGCCAAGCTGAACGTGGACGAGCACGGTGACATCGCCGGTCGCTTCAACGTGATGAGCATCCCGACGCTGCTCCTCTTCAAGGACGGCGAGATCGTGAACAAGATCGTCGGCGCCAAGCCGAAGTCGGCGCTGCTCGCCGACCTCGCGCCGGTTCTCGGCTGAGCATCACAAGGCAAGGCCCCACATTTCCGACGGCTTGAGGATCGCCCCGGGTCACCGCGGTGACACGGTGCGCGAACTGCAGAGACGCCTTGCCGCGGCGGGTTTCCTCGCGCCCGGCTCCGCGGAGGACTCCAACTTCTGTGCGCGCACCCATGCAGCGGTGATCGCATTCCAGGAACAGTTCGGTCTCCGCGCCGACGGCATCGTGGACGACACCATGTGGTCCGTGCTCATCGAGGCGTCCTGGTCGCTCGGTGACCGCATCCTCTACCTCCGCTCCCCCAACCTGCGCGGCGAGGACGTGGCCGAACTGCAGGTCTCCCTGAACAGGATCGGCTTCGATTGCGGCCGGGTGGACGGGATCTTCGGCCCCGCCACGCGCGCCGCGCTCACCGAGTTCCAGCGCAACATCGGCCTCACCGAGAACGGCATCGCGGCACCCGACGTGGTGGCGGTTCTCTCGCAGGTCAGCTCACAGACGGGCAGCGGGCCGGGTGTCGCACTCGTGCGCGAACGCGAGGAAATGGGCGACTCCACACCCGAGGCCACGGCACGCATCGTCATCGGCGGCTTTGACGGCGTGGCCGACCTCGTGCGTGCCACGCAGTTGCGTGCGCACGAGATATTCCCGCTCGCAACCTCGGTGCAGTCCGACTCCCTGATCCAGGCGCAGACCGCAAACACCTTCGGTGCGCATGTGTACGTGGGGTACGAGAGTTCCGGCGACGACACCTGCACCATCCACTACTACGAGGTGCCGTCGTTCCACAGTGTGGGCGGCAAAGCCCTCGCGGAGCGCATCGCGGCCGCGATCGACGAGACCATCCCCGAACTCAGCGCGCATTCGGCAGGCGTGCGCCACCCGGTGCTGCGCGAGACGCGGATGCCCGCGGTGCTGTGCACCATGGGCCCCACCGCACTCGTGCACCTGAAGACCGACGCGGTGTCCCGGGCGGTGGTTACCTCCGTGCGGGACTGGCTGGCCGACCCACTCGAGGCCTGACCCGCGTTTTCCACAGCACATCCACAGATGTGCACAACTCAAAGCATCAACACCCAGTTGAGGTGGAGGGTGCTGTGAACGAACTACACCGTTGTCGTCAGTCCTGTTGCTCGGTCATGCGGCGGTAGATGCGCTCCAGATCCATGAGGTCGGCAAAGTCGATGGAGATCTTCCCCCGCTTCCCCGCCATCGACACGCCCACGCGTGTGTCCAGGAAGTCGGCGAGCATCTTCTCGAGTTCCAGCAACCCGGCCGGCTTCAGCTGTATGGGCTTCACTCCCCCGCCACCGCCGCCGATCGAGGCGCGACCGCCGGCCTTCACGGCGTCCTCCACCGCGCGCACCGACCACTCCTCACGCACCGCTGATGCCGCGAGGGATTCCATCAACGCGGTGTCGTGACAACCCAGCAACGCACGGGCATGGCCGGCCTGCAGGCGTCCGTCGGCGAGATAGCCCTGCACCGTTGCGGGCAGGTTCAAGAGCCGCAGAGCGTTCGTGACAGCGGCGCGGCTCTTGCCCACGCGCTTTGCCACCTGCTCGTGCGTGAGACCGAAGTCCTCGGCGAGCTGTTGGTACGCGCTTGCTTCCTCGAGTGCGGTGAGGTCCTCGCGGTGCAGGTTCTCCACGAGTGCCTGCTCCACCGAGGCGAGCTCGTTCACCTCACGCACCACCACGGGAACACTTGTCAGCTTGGCAATCTGTGCGGCGCGCCAGCGACGCTCGCCCGCGATCAGTTCGTAACGGCCGACCGACAGCTCGCGCACCAGCAACGGCTGCAGCACGCCGATCTCCTTGATCGACTTCGCCAGGTCGGCAAGCGCAGACTCATCGAAGTGCACGCGGGGCTGGTTCGGGTTCTTTGCGATTGACCCCACGGGCACGTCGCGCAGCGCGGAGTTCGGCAGTTCGGCCTCAACGCTGGCCTGCTTCTTCGGCTCCGCTTCCTTCTTCGCCGGCGTGGGCTCGCTCTTCTCGGGAGCCGCGTCGGACTTCGGCTTCTGCGTGGGGATGAGGGTGGAGAGGCCCCTACCCAGCCTGCGGTTTTCTGCCATTGCTCAACTCCTTTGCGACTGCGCGGTATGCCTGTGCCCCGCGGGATGACGATGCGTGCTTCAGCACCGACCGTTCGGTGCTCGGTGCCTCAGCAAGCTTCACGTTGTAAGGAATAACGTTCTTAAACACCTTGTCGCCGAATGCCTGCCGCAACTCCTGCTCCACCTCGGTGGAGAGCTTCTTCGAGCCCTCCGACATGGTGAGCAGATAGTGACCGATGTTGAGCTGCGGGTTCAGGGCTGCCTGCACCTGGCTGACCACGGCAGTGAGATCACGCAGACCCTCGAGGGCGAAGTACTGGCACTGCACCGGGGCCAGCACAGTATCGGCGGCCATGAATGCGTTCACGGTGAGCCGACCGAGTGTGGGCGGACAGTCCAGCAGCACATAGTCCCAGTCGTCCCGGAAGGCATCGATGGCCTCCTTCAGACGTGGCTGGGGGAACATCTCGGCCACCAGCTGGGCCTCCACTTCAGCCAACATCTGGCCGGACGGGGCCGGGGCCACGAAGAGGTTCTTCTCTGCGGTGGGTTCCACAATCGCGTCCAGGGTCTCTTCGCGGCGCAGAACCTCAGCGATGGTCGGGGCGTCCTCCGGGGGGTGCACACCCAGGCCCGAGGATGCGTTCCCCTGGGGGTCAAGGTCGATGATCAGCGTGCGAAAGCCCAGCTCGGCCAGGGCGGCGCCCAGATTGATGGCCGTGGTGGTCTTGCCGACGCCGCCCTTCTGGAGCGAGATGGCGATGACCTGAGCGCTCATGTGACTGACCTCTTTCGCGGAGACGGCAATGGGGGTGTGAGTGCCGAAATGGTATCTCTGGGGTGTGGATAACGGGTGGATGGGGAACCCGAGTATGGCACGTGAAACCTTTCCCGAGTGCCCGCCTGAATGTTTCACGTGAAACGTCTGACCCTTCAGAAAGTTCCCCCTGTTTCACGTGAAACATCGGGAACCCCGATGAAATAAGGCTCAGCCCTGTTTCACGTGAAACACAGCCACGCCGGGATGGCTCAAATCGGCCTCCAGAGAGAGTTCTGCCAAGAGGTCCGCCGGCCACCGGGAGGGGGTTCCGGCGGGCGGCTCAGAGATGACGATTGTCCCTCCGTTTTTTGCGAGTGCCCTGGCGAGCCGCAGGGTGACCTCCGGGGGTCCGAACCCCCGGCTCACCACCGCGGCATATCGACCCGCATGCTCCGGATCGCGGGTGAGGCTCTCCACCTCCGAGGTGATTGCCTCCACCCGGTCGTCCAGAGCCATCGAGGCGACTGCCCGCCGCAACGCATCGATGCGGGTCGCCCGACGGTCCACGAGGACCAAGCGCAGATCGGGGCGGGCGTCGGCAATCACCAGCCCGGGCACTCCGGCCCCTGTTCCGAGGTCGATCACGTCACCGGTGCACGCCTCAAGCGGCTGGAGGAACTGGCGGGCGTGCTCAATGACCTCGGAAATTGGACGACGTCCCAGGGTTCCCCATTTCTGGGCGTCCCCCAGGACGTCGTGAAGGGTCTTGCGTGGGCCGGTCACCGGCCCCCACGGTACTTATTCGGCGGAGGCGGGCTCCACCACCACGCGACGCTTGGGGTCTTCTCCCTCGCTGCGAGTTGACACACCGGCCACTTCGACGAGGGTGTCGTGGACCACCTTGCGGTCGGCGGAGTTCATCGGCTCAAGGCGGCGAGGCTCACCCGTCGACAGCACTTCCTCGGCCACCTTCATCGCGAAACGGCCCAGGGCTGCCTTGCGCCGCTCGCGGTAGCCCGCGATGTCCACGCGCAGGTGGGTGTCCTGGTCGCCCAGGCGGCGCTGGCTGGCCACCCGGGTGAGATCCTGGATCGCGAGGAGGGTGGAACCACCGGGGCCGACCATCAGGCCGAGCTCGGTGCCGTCCACGCGCACCTCGATGTCCTCGCCGTCACGGCTCACGCTCCCCTGTCCGGTGGTGCCGAATGCCTCCACCAGACCGGAGAGGAAGTCGGAGGCCGCCTGGCCCACCACTGCGGGGTCGACATCCACCTTCTCGCGCGGGGGGCGCTCCTCGCGGGGGCGCTGCTCGCGCGGGCCACGGTCTCGGGAGTCACGGTCGCGGCTCTGGCGGTCTCCGCCGGAACGCTCGCCGCCCTTGCCGTTGGGTCCGGTGCGGTCGCGGTGGCGTGGGTTGCGGTCGCGGTTCTCTTTGCCGCGCGGCTGGTTCGGCTTCACCCTGGCACGCACCCGTGCCTCGCCCCTGGTGCGGCCGAACAGGCCGGGCCGGGGCTCCTCGAGAATCTCGAACTCGGCGTCGTCCTCGGCCACCCCGAGCTGGTCGAGGGCTGCGTTCTTGGCGTCTTCCAGGGTCTCCCCGGTTGTCTCTACCCATTCCATGATTGTGTCTCTTTCGTGTCAGGTGCGGCGGGTGCCGCAGGTGATGCTGTGCGGCCTACTTCTTGCGCTTGCTGGGCGGAACCGGCCGGTTGGGGCGCCCACTTGGCGTGGGGCGATCTTTGGACTGCGTGACCCTCCGACTCTGAATCGGAGTGTGTGCTTGCGGTTGTTCGTCCTTCTGCTTGCTCTGCTTAGCAGGCTCGTCGCCCATCTCGCGGGCCTTGCGGGAAGCCTCCTGGGCCTTCTGCCCGAGGCCACCCTCGCCATAGAAACGGCGCGTGATGTACCACTGCTGGATGATGCGCACGATTGCCTGCACCAGGTAATAGATCACGAGGCCGGTGAGCAGGAACACCTGGAACACCGCGAATGCCACGGGCAGGTACTGCATCACCTTGGCCTGTCCGGGGGACATGCTGGCGTTGGTGGCCCTGTTCGCCACCATCTTCTGCTGCACGAAGAAAAGCCCGCACAGCACCACGATGATGAATGCGTAGGGAAGGCCCTTCACGAAGCTGTTCTGGATGGCCTCGAGCGGGGAGATCGCAAGGTCGAGCCCGAACGCGCGCATCTCGGTCTTGCCCTTCAGCGACAGGTACAGATCCGACGTGGTGGACAGGTACTTGGGCTCGAAACCCTTGCCCGGCGCGGGTTCGCGGGTGAGGCCGTGGATGACCTGGAACATGATGATGAACACGGGCATCTGCGCCAGGAGCGGCAGACAGGACGCCAACGGGTTGATCTTGTGCTCCTGGTAGAGCTTCATCATCTCTTCGTTCAGCTTCTGGCGGTCACCCCGGTACTGGTTCTGGAGTCGACGCATCTCGGGCTGCAGCTGTTGCATCTCGAGCATGCCCTTGGTGCTCTTCAGCGTGAGGGGGGTGATCAGCAGCATCACCGCCACGGCCACGAGGCCGAGCGAGATCGCGTAGTTGTGGGTCCAGGCATAAAAGGTGTCGACTAGCCAGGCAGGAGCGGAGAACACGGGGATTCCTTTCTAACGACCGGGTCGCGGGTCGGGGACGGGGTCGACGCCGGATGGCCCGAAGGGCCGGCACCGCGACAGTCGACGCAGGGTGAGCAGGGTGCCGCGAACGGCGCCATGGGTTTCGATGGCCTCGTGTCCGTAGTGGGAGCACGTCGGCCAGAACCGGCAGGGGGAGGGGCGGCCCTCCCGGGCCCGCTGGTAGAAGCGAATGGCGGCAAGCAGAACCTTCTGCGCCCGGCTGAGGGGTCTGTTCACGAGCACGTCAGCCTGCACGGCCTGCCTCCTCGAGTCGGGCGAGCAGGCCGTCGAGGTCGCGTCCGAGCTTCCCCGCATCACGGCCCGCGGCGCGGGGGCTGGCCCCGAATACATACAGGCCGGGCTGCATCCGCTCCGCACGCCCTTTCACAAGTTCACGAAGCTGCCTGCGCAGGCGGTTGCGGCGCACGGCGTTGCCGAACGAGCGGGTCAACGCGTAGCCCACGTGGGGGTGCGGAAGCGTGGAATCGACAACCATGGTGCAGGACAACAGTCCGAACCGGACGTGGTGGCCCTCGGCGCGGATGCGGGCGAAGGCTGACCGGCTCTGGATTCGGCCGATCAAGCGCTCAGGCGGTAGCGGCCCTTGGCCCGACGGGCCTTCAGGACAGCGCGGCCGGCCCGGGTGCTCATGCGCGCACGGAAGCCATGTTTGCGGGCCTTGCGACGGTTGTTGGGCTGGAAGGTGCGCTTCATGGCGCCTCCTCGGAGACAAGGCCCCCGAAAGGGCCGGGACATCGGTTGCTCAGCCTGTCGTTCGCCTGGCGCTCACAACTGGCAGAACCCACAGGCTAGGGCACCCAAGGCGGCCTCCCCACGGCTCCGGAGCGGCTTTTTTGCACTATCCACAACCCTGCTACGGTCGCCAATCCCAGCAGGAGGCGCTGGGAGGCCGTCCACAGGCTGTGGACAGCCTTGGGGACACTTGGGAGGCGAAGTCCAGTGAGCAATCACGAAGCAGTGTGGAACGCAACGGCGCAGTTGCTGAAGGCGCAGGTGTCGGAGGGGGTCTGGTACTCGACTTTCAACGACGTGGTGGCACTCGAGAGCGACGATGAGAGCCTCCGCCTGTCGGTTCCGAACACCCATGTGCGCGACCGCATCACCACCACGTTCAGGCCGCTGGTTATGGACGCCCTTGACGAGATCGGCGAGAGCGAGCGCGAGCTCATCATCGAGGTTGCCGACATCGATGTCGACACCGTGCTGGAGACGGTTGCCCCGCCCGATGCCCCGGCTCCTGCGGTTGTGCCGAACCCCAGCAATTCCAGGGGTTCTGCGGTGGGTCTGAACCCTCGTTACACCTTCGAGAACTTCGTGAAGGGTGCCTCGAACCAGTTCGCGCTGGCCGCTGCACTGCGTGTCGCCGAGACACCAGGCCGCTCCTACAACCCGCTGTTCATCTACGGCTCCGCCGGTCTCGGCAAGACCCACTTGCTGCAGGCCATCGGCTGGTACGTGCATGCCCACTACGCGCACTACGAGGTTCGCTACGTCAGCACCGAGACCTTCCTCAACGAATACGTCGACGCGATCCGCACGAACTCCACCGCGGCCTTCAAGCGCCGCTACCGCGAGGTCGACGTTCTGCTCATCGACGACATCCAGTTCATCGAGGGCAAGGAAGGCCTCCAGGAGGAGTTTTTCCACACCTTCAACAGCCTCCACGGGGCCAACAAGCAGATCGTGATCACCTCCGACCGCACCCCGGATGCCATCCCGACCCTGGAGGAGCGGCTGGCCAGCCGGTTCCGCTGGGGCCTCATCACCGACATCCAGCCCCCGGACGTGGAGACCCGCCTCGCGATTCTCCGCAACAAGGCCGAGCGGGACTCCACCCCGCTTCCGGCCGATGTGCTCGAGTTCATCGCCTCCAACATCACCTCGAACATCCGCGAACTGGAGGGCGCCCTCATCCGGGTGGCTGCCTACGCGAACCTCACCCGGGAGACCCCGACGGTGGAGATGGCGGAGTCCCAGCTGGCCGACCTGCTGACGGGGTCGAGCACCAAGACCCGCACCGACGAGGAGCTGCTGGCCGAGATGGCCGGCTACCTCGGATTCTCAGTGGAGGCCCTGAAGGGAAAGAGCCGCCAGCGGCCCCTGGTGAACGCCCGCCAGATCGCCATGTACGTGTTCCGCGACATGACCGAACTGAGCTACCCGGCGATTGCCCGCCTGTTCGGCGGCCGCGACCACACCACCGTGATCCACGCGGTCGACAAGACCCAGCGGATGATGCGCGAGCACAAGGCCACGTTCGACCAGGTGACCGACATCATCACCCGGATCAAGAACAGCTGACCCCTGTGGAAGCGGCGGGGGACAGCATGTGGGCCGCCGGTGGACGGTCGGGGACAAACAGCGTCGTTTCCGCCTGCCCCGGAATGACACCCCTGGAAGTTGTGAAAACACACGCCGGTGGTTTCACACCCTCGCTCCATGGCCCGCTTGGCCGGGAGAGAGTTTCTCCACAATCCACAGCACCTATTACCACTACCAATTTGAGAGAATCACGACACGGTTCTGGTAATCCCATCGCCGAGTCCCCCCGTCGAACCCGTCATCACGAAGCCCGGAAGTCATGAAGTTCAGAAGCGAACAAGGAATCCTCGTCGAGACCCTCAGTGCTCTCGCACGCATCGCGAGCGCGCGCAACGCCGGCACCCCGGCCCTCTCGGGCGTGAAGATGACGCTCACGGGCGATGTTCTTGTTCTGTCCAGCACCGACAACGACGTGGCAATCCAGTTCGTGGTGGCGGTGGGCGGCGACACCGACGGTCAGGCGCTGGTGAGTGCGCGCACGCTCAGCGACATCGTGCGTGTGATGCCCCAGGGCAAGGTGACCCTCGAGGTGGCGGGTGACGTCGCCACCGTGAGCGGAGGGCGTTCGCAGTTCACCATCCCCACCCTGAACGCCGTCGAGTTCCCGCGTCTGTCGCCACCCACGGGCGACCCTGTCACCATCAAGTCGACAGAGTTCAAGCGGGCGCTCGGCCAGGTGGTGCTCGCTGCCAGCCGCGACCCGCAGAAGATCGACCGCACCGCAGTTCTGCTCACTTCCACACCGAACGGCATCCGGCTCGTTGCCACCGACGGCTACCGCATGGCGATGCGCGAGTTGGCCGGCCCGCCCGGCGAGGGCAACGACCAGTTCCTCATCCCTGCCCGCGCACTTGCCGAGCTGCAGCGCCTGCTTGACATGAGCGATGAGGTCAACGTGCGCTTCTCCGACACCGAGGCGGCGTTCCAGACACCTGCGATGACCCTGAGCACGCGCCTCATCAACGCCACGTTCCCGCCGTATCTCTCGATCATCCCGAAGGACACCCCGAACACCGCAGTGGTGAACCGCGACGAGATCCTCGACGCCCTGCGTCGCACCGGTGTTCTCGCCTCGGAGACGGCACCCGTGCGCATCCGCATGTCGGGCGAGGGGGCCACGCTCACTGTCACGTTGCCCGACGGCTCCACCAGCGTCGACGACATCGACGCGCAGTTCTCCGGCGACGAGATCACGCTCGCGTTCAACGCCGACTACCTGGCCAGTGGCATCGACGCATGCGGCACGGAAGAGGTCGCCATCTCCACCATCGCGCCGAACAAGCCCGCGGTCATCAGGCCCTCCGGCGACGACTCGTACCTGTACCTGCTGATGCCGCAGCGTCTGTGAGCGCGGTGCACGCGTGGTCATCCACCGCATCGAGCTGACCAACTTCCGTGTCTACGAGAACGCAGCGTTCGAACTGAGCAACGGCGTCACCGCGGTGGTGGGCCAGAACGCGCAGGGCAAGACATCGCTCGCCGAGGCGATGAGCTGGCTCTCCACGTTGCGCAGTTTCCGCGGGGTGCCGAACGATGTACTTGTCCGCGCGGGATGTGACTCGGCATGGGTGCGCGCGGAGATCACGCGCGACGACGGCCGCGAGGTTCTCGTGGAGGCGGAGATCAACCGCGCCGGACGCAACCGTGTGCTGGTGAACAAGCAGCGCCTTCAACGCGTGCGCGACCTGCTGGGGGTGGTGCGCGCGACGGTGTTCGCCCCCACCGACCTCGCGCTGGTGTACGAGGGGCCGTCCGTCCGGCGCGAGTTCATGGACGACGCGCTCACCGCGCTGTCGCCGAGTTTCGACCGCACGGTGCAGGAACTCGAGCGCGTGGTGCGCCAGCGCAACGTGCTGCTCAAGCAGATGTTCGGTCGGCTCACCGCCGACACCGAGTCCACGCTCGATGTGTGGGACGACAAGTTCGTGGAGGTGGGAACCCGGGTGGGAGACGCCCGCGCCCGTCTCGTGGCCCAGCTCGCGCCCTTCGTGCAGGGGGCTTACGAGACCCTGGCCGGAGAACCCACCCCGATCGACCTCGTGTACGAACCGTCGTGGCGCGCGCCCGGACTGGCCGCAGCCCTGGCCGCCGCCAGGTTGGAGGACGTTCGCCGGGGCCTGTCCACCGTGGGTCCGCACCGCGACGAGCTGGAACTCGGGCTGAAGGGCATGCCCGTCCGCTCCACCGGCTCGCAGGGGGAGTGCCGCACCCTGTCGCTGGCTCTTCGCCTGGCTGTCCACCGGCTGGTCACCGAGAAGGTGGGGGAGGCGCCCCTCCTGGTGCTGGACGATGTGCTCTCGGAACTTGACCCTGGTCGGGCCGCTGCCCTGCTCGGCCACCTGCCCCCGGGGCAGGTGATCATCACCACCGCCCAGCCCCTTCCTCCCTCGGCCCGGCCCGACACCGAGGTGCTGCTGCACGCCGGGGCCGTGGTGCAGATCACCCGAGGCGGCGAGGAGCCTGTCACCGGGCCCGGGGAGGCCCCGTGAGCGACACCGGGCCCGATGACCCCATGGATGAGCGCCCGGAAGACGAGGAGTTCGCCCCGATACCCCCGGGCAGGCGCCCCCGGTCGCTCGGGGACCTGGTCGGGCGGTGGGTGCGGCGCCATGTGGGTGCCGAGGTTCCGGCCGCGGGCGATGTCTTCACCGCCTGGCCGCAGATCGTGGGCGAGCAGGTGGCCGCGAACGCCACCCCGGTGCGCCTCGAGAACAGGGTGCTCACCGTGGAGGTTGTGGACAACGGATGGGCCACTCAGCTGCGCTTCCTCGAGCGCCAGGTGATTGCCACATTGCGCGAGCACGCGGGTGACGTGTGCGACTCGATCGTCGTCCGGGTACGACGTTCCCGCTAGCCACAGCACCTATTAAGTAGAATGAATCCACCATGGCAGCGCAGAAAAAGGCGACCTCGAACAACCCCTCTGCCGACTACGGCGCGAAGGACATCCAGGTTCTCGAGGGCCTCGATCCGGTGCGCAAGCGACCGGGCATGTACATCGGTTCCACGGGCAAGGCGGGCCTTCACCACCTGATCTGGGAGGTTGTGGACAACTCGATCGACGAGGCCATGGCCGGCTTTGCCACGCGTGTCTCGGTGACCCTGCTGGACGACGGCGGTTGCCGCGTGGAGGACAACGGCCGCGGCATCCCGGTCGATCCGTACCCGTCGGGCCCGCACAAGGGAAAGAGCGCGGCGGAAGTGGTGCTCACCGTGCTGCACGCGGGCGGCAAGTTCGGCGGCGAGGGCTACAAGGTGTCCGGCGGCCTCCATGGCGTGGGTGTGTCGGTGGTGAACGCGCTGTCCACGCGCGTGCAGCTCGAGATCGACCGTGAGGGCAAGCGCTGGGGCATGGAGTTCCGCGACGGCGGCAAGCCGGTGAGCAAGCTGCAGGTCACCGGTGAAACCCCGGGCCGCGGCCGCAAGACGGGCACCACCGTCACCTTCTACCCCGACCCCACCATCTTCGCCAGCGAGGGAACCGAGTTCGTCGCGCGCACCGTGATGGAGCGCCTCCAGACCATGGCGTTCCTCAACAAGGGGCTCGAGGTGGTGTTCACCGACGAACGGCCCGGCTCCGAGCAGACCGTCACCTTCCAGTACAAGGGCGGCATCGTCGACTTCGTGAAGCACCTGAACTCCAGCAAGGAGGCGCTGTTCGCCAAGGTGGGTTCGTACGAGGACGAGGACGAGGACGAGGGGATGCAGCTCGAGGTCGCGGTGCAGTGGAACACCGGCTACCACGAGGGAATCCACGGCTACGCCAACGGCATCAGCACCATTGAGGGCGGCATGCACGTGGAGGGCTTCAAGACCGCCCTCACGTCGCTGGTCAACAAGTACGCGCGCGACAAGGCACTGCTGAAGGAGAAGGACGACAACCTCCTCGGCGAGGACATCCGCGAGGGCATCACCGCCATCATCTCGGTAAAACTGCGCGAGCCACAGTTCGAGGGCCAGACCAAGGCCAAGCTGGGCAACGTGCCGGCGCGGTCGTTCGTGCAGAAGAGCACCAACAAGTACCTGGCCGAGTGGTTCGACGAGAACCCCACCGAGGCGAACAAGGTGGTGAAGAAGGCGCTCGCCGCGGCCCAGGCGCGCGTGGCGGCAAGGAACGCACGCAATGCTGTGCGCCGCAAGACCGCGCTGTCGGGTGCCGGCATGCCCGACAAGCTGAAGGACTGCACCAGCAACAACCCGGGCGAGAGCGAGCTCTTCATAGTGGAGGGTGACTCCGCAGGCGGCACCGCGGTGGACGCGCGCGACCCGCGCACGCAGGCCATCCTGCCCATCCGCGGCAAGATCCTGAACGTCGAGCGCGCCCGCCTCGACAAGATGCTGAAGAACCTCGAGGTGCAGGCACTCATCACCGCCATCGGCGGCGGTGTGGGCGACGAGTTCGACGTGTCGAAGGCGCGCTACCACAAGATCATCGCGCTGGCCGACGCCGACGTCGACGGCAGCCACATCCGCACGCTGCTGCTCACGTTCTTCTACCGCCAGATGCGGCCCATGGTGGAGGCCGGCTTCATCTACATCGCACAGCCGCCGCTGTACTCCACCGAGGTCGGCAAGGAGAAGGTGTACCTCAAGGACGACGCCGCGAAGGCAGCGTTCCTCGCGGAGAAGCCGAACCACAAGAAGGAGTTCCAGCGCCTGAAGGGTCTCGGCGAGATGGACTGGCAGGAACTGAAGACAACCACGATGTCGGCTGAGTCCCGCACCCTGCTGCAGGTCACCGTGGAGGAGGCCGCGCTCGCCGACGAGATCATGAGCATCCTCATGGGCGACGACGTGGAGAGCCGCAAGAACTTCATCACCACCAACGCACGCGACGTGCGCAACCTCGACTTCTGACCCGGAGCAGGCATGAGCGACACGAACACCCCAGAATCACCCGACTCGGTTCAGCCGATCCCGCTGCAGGACGAGCTGGAGCGATCGTTCCTCGACTACGCGATGTCCACCATCATGTCGCGTGCACTTCCCGACGTGCGCGACGGCCTGAAGCCGGTGCACCGCCGCATCATCTGGGACATGG
>JBMUAQ010000002.1:0-56224 GCA_049454855.1 Ilumatobacteraceae bacterium | reverse complement strand
GCCGCGTCGATCGCCGCGCTGTTCCTCACCACCGAGGCCGTCATCGCCGACAAGCCGGAGGAGGCCGCTGCCGGCGGTCACGACCACGGCGGGATGGGCGACTTCTAGTCACCCACCGCAGGGTCGTCACAGGTCAGGTACGAGGGATGCCGCGTCCCGTTGCGCTCGTGAGCGTGGCGGAGGCGCGGCACCTCGACACCGACCTGCCGCTCGCCGTGCGTGCACTCGGTGACCGTGGTGTCACCGCCGAGATCGTCGACTGGGACGATGCATCGGTCGACTGGTCTCGCTTCGATGCGGCCATCGTGCGCTCGCCGTGGGACTACCACCGGCGCATGCCCGAGTTCCTCGCGTGGATCGACCGTGTGTCGACGCTGGTTCCGCTGCTGAACAGCGCGGAGGTGCTGCGCTGGAACACCGACAAGACGTATCTCGGCGAGCTCGCCGAGGCCGGCATCCCCGTGATCCCCACCACTTTCGTGCGCGGCGCAGAGGATCTCGTGCTGGCGAACGACCTGATCAAGGGTGACGTGGTGGTGAAGCCAACGGTCAGCGCCGGCTCGAACGACACCGCACGACACACGGCGAACCCGTCTGGTGCAGCGGCGCACATCACCTCGTTGCTCGATGCAGGGAAGAAGGTGATGGTGCAGCCGTACCAGAGGTTCATCGATGACAACGGCGAGACCGGCCTCCTCTACTTCGGCGGCACGTTCAGCCACGCGTTCCGCAAGGCCGCGATTCTCTCCGACGGCAACAACCGATGGGCCGAGGGCCTGTATGCCGAGGAGGACATATCGTCCCGGCGTGCGAACGACCAGGAGATGGAGCTGGCTGACGAGGTGATGTCGTTCGTCACGCGGAGGTTCGGCAGGGCCCCTCTGTATGCGCGTGTCGACGTGGTGCGCGGGTCGGCCGGAACCCCCGTGCTGATGGAACTGGAGCTCACCGAGCCGTCCCTGTTCCTCCACACCGATGCGGGCGCGGCCGAGCGGTTCGCCTCGGCGGTGCTTGCCGCGCGGTCGGTAGGTTGGTCGTCATGAGCGAATCGATGTCCCCCTCGGTCGGCATGGCGGTGCTGCACCTGTTCTGCAGGACCACCCCCCGCTTCGACGGTGAGGCGCTGGTGAACGGCGTGAAGTCGGCGGAGAACGCGGGCGTCACCGTGGTCACGGTGTCGATGCTGGGGCACAAGGCCGACGTCGCGGTGATGGCGCTGTCGTCCGACATGCGCGACCTGAAGGCGCTGCAGACCGTGGTGCAGCACGCCGGCCTCGACATCGTGGATTCGTACGTGTCGCTCACCGAGGTGTCGGAGTACGCGCAGGGCGTGCCCGAGGCCATGATCCAGGCGCGCCTGTACCCGCAGCTGCCGCCGGCCGGAAAGAATGCGTGGTGCTTCTACCCCATGAGCAAGCGCCGCAACCCGGGGCAGAACTGGTTCACCCTCGAGTTCGAGCGTCGCAAGGAACTCATGGAGGAGCACGGCAGGAGTGGCCGCACCTTCGCCGGCCGCGTGGTGCAACTGGTCACCGGCTCCGCCGGGCTCGACGACTTCGAGTGGGGGGTGACGCTGTTCGCGGTGCACCCTGATGACCTGAAGGAAGTGGTGTACACGATGCGCTTCGACGAGGCATCGGCCGAGTACGCCGAGTTCGGCAGCTTCTACGTGGGCATGGTCACCCCGGTCGCCGAGCTGGTGAACCAGGTCTGACGGCGGCTTGCGTGGCCACCGACCTTCTCTTCCTGCGCGACGCATACCTGCGCGAGTGTGACGCGGTGGTGCTCGACGTGCGCACCGACGACAACGGCCGCGCCGGGGTGGTGCTCGACCGCACCGTGTTCTATTACACGGGCGGCGGCCAGCCCCATGACACCGGCACCATCGGGGATGCAGGGGTCGTCGATGTGCGAAAGAACGGCGACGAGGTTGTGCACTGGCTGGCCGACGGCTCGGCAGCACCCGCTCCGGGTGCGACGGTGCGGTGCGGGATCGACTGGGACCGTCGCCACCGCCTGATGCGCACGCACACCGCGATGCACGTTCTGTGCGGGGTGATCTGGAACGAGTGGAAGGTGCCCGTCACGGGCGGGAACATGGAACCGCTGTCGGCGCGCATGGACTTCGAGTTCGACCCCCTGCCCGAGGGTTTCGCGGCGCGCGTGGAACAGCTGGTGTCCGAGGCAATCGCGGCCGACCACCCGATAGAGGTGTCGTTCCTGCCGCGGGGCACCGCGGTGACCGACGAGGACCTCATCCGCACGAAGGTGTCGCTCATCCCCGAGAGCGTGAGCGAGATCCGCGTGGTCGACATCGTCGGTCTCGACAGGCAGGCCGACGGCGGCACCCATGTGCGCTCCACGCGCGAGGTGGGTTCGCTGCGTGTCACCAAGCTGGAGTCCAAGGGCAAGGGCAACAAGCGCGTGCGCGTGGAGATCGCCGACTAGGTTCGTTCCGTGCTCGCCGCGGAGATCTTCGGGTTCATCGCGGCGGTTCTCGGGGTGATGCAGGGTCTCCCGCAGGCGAGACGGGTGAAGTCGCTCGGCCATTCGCACGGAGTGAGCCTCGCGATGTGGATGCTGATGACCAGCTCCAGCGCTGCCTGGCTCGGCTACGGCATCCGCACCGGCTCGCCGTCGCTCGTCGTCAGCACCGTGGCCACCGGTGTGATCAACGCGCGGGTGGTGCTCGCCATCACCGAGGATGCCCGTCGCGTGGTGCCGCGCATCGCGGGCGTGTTCCTCGTGGTTGTTGCCGCAGGTGCCGCGGGGCCGCTGTGGCTGGTGAACCCGGCTCTGTTCGCGTTCACCCTGTCGCGCGCGCCGCAGATCATCCGCTCGTGGCGGTCGCGCCGCAGCGGGCTCTCGACGTCCGCCGTGTCGCCTGGTTCCATCGCGCTCGGCATGGGCTGCCTGCTCAGCTGGGAGGTGTACTCGGTGCTGCTCGCCAGCCCCACGCTGATCGGCACCACCACGCTGGCCCTGCTGACGAACGTCATCGTGGCGTGGCTGGAGCTCTCTGCCCGCCGCGAATCACAGCGTGCATCAGTGGCCCGGGCCTAGTTTGGGTCCATGACTACGGGCACCATCGACATCCCCCCGGCGCGGCTCTCGAACCTGCGCACATGGAACATCGTGCTGGCGGCACTGCACCTCGCGCAGGCCGTGCTCATTGCCGTGATGGCGGGTGACTTCGCGATCACCATCACCTCCAACTTCCCCGAGGGCCCTCCCGGCACGCGGCTCGGCACGCCGGCAGAGTTCCTCGACCTCCCGGTCGGCCCGGCAGTGGCGCTGTTCCTCCTTCTCGCAGCGCTCGACCACGGGCTCACCGCCACCGTGTGGCGCGACCGCTACGAGACAGGCCTGCGCGCCGGCATCAACAGGTTCCGCTGGGTGGAGTACTCGTTCAGTGCCACCCTGATGCTGATTCTCATCGCGGCGTACTCGGGCATCACCGACATCACCGCGGTGCTCGCTTTGATCGGCGCGAACGTGGGCATGATCCTGTTCGGGTGGCTGCAGGAGTCGGGGAACCCGCCCGGCCGCACCACGACGAACATGAAGCCGTTCTGGTTCGGCACGGTCGCCGGTGCCCTGCCGTGGATCGGCATCTGGGTGAACGTGGTGGGCGCCGAGACGGTCCCCACGTTCGTGTTCTTCATCGTGGTGGTGGAGCAGGTGCTCTTCTTCTCGTTCGGCCTGAACCAGTGGCTGCAGTACCGCGGTGCCGGCCGATGGGCCGACTACGTGCACGGCGAGAAGACGTACCTGGTGCTCAGCCTGGTGGCGAAGAGCCTGCTGGCGTGGCAGATCTACGGCGGGTCACTGGCCAACTGAGCCCTGGGCCCCGTTGCTGCGGCCCGTCGAATCAGATCGCGGCGTCGCCGGTCTCGCCGGTGCGGATGCGGAGTATCTGCTCCACGTTCGTGACCCACACCTTCCCGTCACCGATCTTGCCGGTGGCGGCGGCCTTCGAGATCACGTCGAGGATGTCGTTCACCTTGCCGTCGGCGGTGACGATCTCGATCTTCACCTTCGGGACGAAGTCGATCTTGTACTCCGACCCCCGGTAGGTCTCGGTGTGGCCGCCCTGGCGGCCGAAGCCGCGCACCTCGCTGACGGTGATTCCCTCCACGCCTGCGGCCCGGAGGGAGTCCTTCACGTCGTCCACCTTGAACGGCTTGACGATTGCTGTGATGAGCTTCATTGTTCGTGTCTCCTGTGGATCGTGTTGTCGGTCAGTCGTGGTACGCGGTCTCTGCGTGCTGGGAGAGGTCAAGGCCGGTGAACTCGTCCTGCTCCTCCACCCTCACGCCGATGGTCTTCTTCAGTGCGGTCATGATGACGAATGTCAGCACGAAAGACCAGACGATCGCCACACCGTTCGCCAGGGCCTGCTCCAGCAGCAGCCCGGCATCGCCACCGTAGAAGAGCCCCTTCTCGAAGGATCCCTCGAAGAACGCCGGGTTAGCGAGGAAGCCGATCAGCAGCGAGCCCACGATGCCGCCCACGAAGTGGACGCCCACCACGTCGAGCGCGTCGTCGTAGCCGAACCTGTTCTTCAGGCGCACCGCGTAGCAGCACACGACACCTGCGATGAGACCGATGAGGATGGGGGAGGCACCGGACACGTAACCGGCGGCGGGCGTGATGGCCACGAGGCCGGCGACGATGCCCGAGGCGGCGCCGAGGTTGGTGGGGTGGCCGTCGCGCAGCCACTCGACCAGCACCCAGGCGAGACCTGCGGCCGCACCGGCGAGGAACGTGTTCATGAAGGCCTGGGCCGCAGTGCCGTTCGCGGCGAGTGCGGAGCCGGCGTTGAAGCCGAACCAGCCGAACCAGAGGATGCCCGTGCCGATCATCACGAGGGGCATCGAGTGCGGCGGGGAGGGGTCACCCTTGCGCTTGCCCAGCACGAACACGGCCGCGAGGGCGGCGATGCCGGCGTTCACGTGGATGGCGGTGCCGCCCGCGAAGTCGAGCGAGCCGCGCTGGCCCAGCCAGCCGCCGTACACCCACTTGAAGACCGGCACGTAGACGAGGAACAGCCACACGGGCACGAACAGGGCCCAGGCGGAGAACTTCATGCGGTCGGCCACCGCACCCGAGATGAGGGCCGGCGTGATCGCGGCAAACATGCCGAGGAACGCAACGGTGGCGAGGGTGCCGCCGTCACCCGCCTTCGTGATGTCGCCGAGCAGGAACGAATCGAACCCGCCGATGAAGTCGTTGCCGAAGGGCACCTGGGCGAGGGAGTAACCGAGCACCATCCAGAGCACCGGCACGATGAGAACGCAGTAGAAGTTCATCATCAGCATGTTGAGGACGTTGCGCTTCCGGTCCATGCCGCCGTAGAAGAAGGCGAGGCCGGGAGTCATGAACAGGACGAGTGCCGATGAGACGAGCACCCAGGTGAGGCTTGCGCTTTCCATGTTGGTTTCCCCTGGAAGTTGGTGGTCGGGTGGGACTGCCCGGCAAGTTAGGAAGCCCGTGTTTCGCGTGTGTTACACGGGCGCACACGGAGCGTTAATCCTCCCGGGGGCACCGCAGGAGGCGGCCGTTTCGTTGCGGGACCGTTGCGGACGGGTGCGGATACAGTCGATTCCGTGCCCGATACAGCGAGTCTCCTGGCCTTCATCGGGGCCACCGTGGTGCTCCTTTTGATCCCCGGACCGGCCGTGATCTTCATGCTGAACCGCACCCTCGCCGACGGTCGCACCGCCGGGCTCACCGCCGTGGCCGGCCTGGAGGTGGGTGACGCCCTGCAGGCAACGCTGGCTTCGCTGGGCCTGAGCGCCGTGATCGCCACCTCGCAGGCGCTGTTCGAGTCGATCAAGTGGGTGGGGGTCGTCTATCTCGTGTGGACGGGCGTGCGCACTCTGCTCACGGTGCCGCCCGCCCTTGCCGAGGACACCTCGCACGTGGACCGGTCCCTCGTGTTCCGCCAGGGGGTGTTCGTGAACGTGCTCAACCCCAAGACAGCCCTGTTCTTCCTGTCCGTCTTCCCGCAGTTCGTCGACCCCGCGTCCGACAGCGCAACCACGCAGTCGCTGGTGCTGGCGGCGGTGTTCGTGCTGCTCGCCTCACTGTTCAATTCCTCCTACGTGCTGCTCGCGGCGCGCCTGCGTGACCGCCTGGTGCGGGGGAGGGCAGTGCACGTGATGCGTCGCTGGGTGTCGGGGTTCCTGTTCATCGGGCTCGGGGTGCTGTCGATGACCACCGCCCGTCCGAACCCGTCATGAACGGGCTGCCGCCCACCCGGTTCGCGCGCGGCCGCGGCTTCGCACAGGCCCACTGGTTGTTCCCGTCGGGCCGTGACGACGCCCCTGTCCTCGTGTGCGTGCACGGCTGGCCGGAGACGAAGCGCCTGTATGCACGGGTCGCACAGCGGTTCGCGGATGCGGGCTTCGACGTGGTGGTGCCCGACCTGCGCGGCTTCGGTGAGTCGGATGTCGCCCCCGACGGTTTCAACGACGTCGTGTCGCACGCGCTCGACCTCCATTCGCTGGTGCGTGACGAGCTGGGTCACCGCAGCGTGGTGCTGATGGGTGGCGATCTCGGTGGCCCCGTGGTGCAGGAGTGCGCGCTGCGTTTCCCCGGATGGGTGGACCGCATGGTGGTGTTCAACTCGCCCCTGCCGTACGACCGCGAGCGCATGGCGGGCATGGCGACGCGCGCCGACCCCGCGACGGCCGACTACTTCGTGCGCCAGGGCACCGACGCTGATGCCCTCGCTGCCGAACTGGACACGGCGGAGAAGCGCATCGCGTACGTGGAGCAGTTCTACGGCCCGCGCAACTGGGCACACCCCGGCGCGTTCACGGCAGAGGATTCACGGTGGCATGCGGAGCCGTTTGCCGATGCCGCCCGGCTCCGGGCGTCGTTCGGCAACTACGAGTCCGCGTTCTCCGCGGAGAAGCGCACCGAACGTCCCCTGTTCGGCCGCAACGGTCACACCCCCACGCTGGTCCTGTTCGGCACCAGCGACCGTGTGATCTACCCCGACTTCGACCGCATGGCCGCGGTGGTGTTCGACCGCATCGACGGCCCGCACCGCCTCGACGGGGTCGGCCACTTCGTGCCGTGGGAGGCACCCGACGTGCTCGTGCGCGAGACGGTCCGCTTCTGTTCGGGGTTGTTCGCGTGACGGGCGACGCGGCCGTTCCGTGGTCGGAGTTCGCGGCACACGCGCCGTCACTCGCCGCCGCCGCCGAGGCGAGGTTCCGCTCGCACCCCCACCACGTGATCGCCACGCTGCGCCGCGACGGGTCGGCCCGGTTGAACGGAACGAACGTGTGGTTCACCGCCGGCCGGCTCTGGTTCGGGATGATGGGTGGCACCGTACGTGCTGCAGACCTGCGGCGTGACCCACGGGCCGCGCTGCATTCGGCCCCGCTCGAGGAGCAGTTGCCGGCCGGTTCGGGGGACGCCCGGGTGTCGGGCAGAGTGACCGTGCTCACCCCGGTCGATGCACGCACACTGCTGGAGTCGGCCGTGGGCGACGGCAGCGGCGCAGACGGCGGGGACTTCTTCGAACTCCACCTGGAATCAGCGTCGCTGGTGGAGGTCCATGACGGGCAGGTGGTGGTGCGGTCGTGGACGGCCGCTGGCGGCGAGCAGGTGCGCTTCCGCTCCTGACAGTGGCAGGGACACCCACGACAGGTGGCGGCGCGGCGGGAGGGGTCTAGATTCGGCCCTGTCGGGAGGAAGTGACCGTGAGCGAAGTTCTGCGCGAGGCCGAGGAGTTCATCGAGAGGAACTGGCGTCCCGACGTCGACCCCGACGAATGGCGCGAGACGGTGATTGATGCCGGGTGGGCCGCGCTCCGGTGGCCGCGCAAGTGGCACGGTCGGGAGCTCTCGGAAGATGACGCCACGGCAGTGGAGGCACTCTTCGCGGAGCGCGGGGTTCCCGGCCCCGGACAGGACAAGACGAACCTGTGGGCGGGCACGATGGTGTCGTTCGGCAGTGACTCCCTGCGCGACGAGTTCATGCGCCCGCTTCTGCTCGACGAGGTGGCGATGTGTCTTCTCTACAGCGAGCCCGGCGCGGGCTCTGACCTGGCGGGCATCCGCACCACTGCGGTGCGTGACGGCGACGAGTGGGTGGTGAACGGCCAGAAGGTGTGGACCTCCGGTGCGAAGAACGCCGACTACGGCATGCTGATCGCGCGCACCGACTGGGACCAGCCCAAGCACCGCGGCATCTCCTTTTTTTGGTTCCCCATGCGTCAGCCCGGTGTGGAGGTACGACCGCTGCGCCAGGCCACCGGCGACTCCCGCTTCAACGAGGTGTTCATCACCGACGCGCGCGTGCACGACTCCCACCGTCTCGGCGACCTGAACGCCGGGTGGTGGGTGCTGCAGACGGCCCTCATGTACGAGCGCGTCGCGATGGGCGGAGGACGCCGCGGCCCCGCCGTGCGCACCGCACGTCGTGGTGCCACCGCTGCGGCACACGGCGACATCCCGTCGCCCGACATCTCACTGCTCGATCTCGCCCGCGGGACGGGGAGGAACGGCGACCCGCAGGTGCGCCAGGAACTCATGCGGCTGCACTGCATGCGCATGACGAACGAGTGGAACGGGGAGCGTGCACGCGCCGCATCGGCTGCCGGCGGGTCGTCGCCTCTGGCGTCGCTCGGCAAGCTCTACATGGCGCGCATCCTCCATTACGCGGCGCGCATCCAGGGGCACCTCCTCGGCATGGACGCAACCCTCGGTGGAGAGGAGTCCGGCACCGTCGCCGCGCACAACTACTCGCAGCTGAACGCCTACTTCTTCTCCATCGGCGGTGGCACCGACCAGATCCAGATGAACATCATCGGTGAGCGCATCCTCGGTCTCCCGAAGGAACCCGAGACCGACCGCGAGATGCCGTTCCGCGACGTGCCCGCCAGCACGACACGCCGCTCCTGACGGTCAGTCGAGACGGAACAACATCCCCTGGCGGTGGCCGTGCTCGGCTGCCGGAGGCCTGAACCGCGGGTCGAGGGAGTTCGGGCCCATCGCCTCCACCGCCGCGTCATCAGCCGAGATGAACCGAACGCGGGCTCCTTCGCGACGGAGCGACTCGATCTCCTCCATCACCGCGGGTGATGCACCGCCGGTGAGGGGAGCGAGCACCCAGACGTCGTCGTGCCCCGCCGCGAGGAACGCGTTCGCGGAGTTGCGCAGACCGCCGTCGTAGTAGCGGCGGCCGTTGATGGTGACGCACGGCCACACCCCTGGCACCGCGCAGCTGCTCGCCACGGCATCCACCAGTGACACGCCGCTCGACGCATCCCATTCCACGAATCCGCCGGTCGCTGCATCGATGGCGGTCACCACCAGCCGCCGCTGCGGCCAGTCGTCGGTGCCGATTCGGCCGGCAATCACGGCACGTCGAGTGGGCTCATCCACCGTCGGTGCGCGCAGTGCGAGTTCGCCGATGGCCCGTCGTTCGTTGTCGTTGCGGGTGCAGCCGTCGGTCATCATGCCGAAGATCGTGGTGAGAAGATCCACGTCCAGGCGCGGCGAGATCTCGTTGTGCACCTCGTCGATCTGCTGCCCGAAGAGGTCGTCCACGTCGCGGCCTGTCGCTATCTGGGCCCCCACGGTGGAACCCGCGGATGTGCCGATGATCGTGTCGGCATCCCTCGGCAGGTCGACACCCCGCTCGCGGAGGGCACGGAGCACCCCGGTCTCCCACGCGATGCCGGTGACCCCGCCGCCGGCGAGCACGAGTGCGGTTGACATGCACGCAGTCTTGCCGCGTGCGGGATGACGCCACGAGTTTTGTTGCGTGTTTGTTTCGCCCGTTCGGCCCGCATCCGGCGCTCCCTACACTCCGCCCCAGCCATGGACCCACAGGCACCGTCCACCGAACTCGACCCCCGCGCACGGGCACTGCTCGACGCGGTGGTGCGCGCACACCCGGCGTGGCTGCGGGCACGCATGAAGGAGATTGCCGGTGGTGCCCGCGGCGCCGACGAGGCCACGGAAAGAGCCGTCGCAGCGGCGTCGGCGTGGCTGCCGGGCGCGCTCGCGACGCTGCTCGCCACCGACCCCGACGAGCAGCGTTCGAACCCGCTGCACGTGATCCGCAGCGCCTCGCGGTTCGCGAACGCGGAACTCGCCGCGCTCGGTGTCGCTGCGCCGGTTCGCGACGAGTTCGACACCCGCGCGATGCCCGATGACACCTACGCCCTCGGACCTCTCGCCTGGATCGATCTCGGTCAGGACGTGCACGGGGCCGGCATCGAGTGGGGCGCCTGGAAGGCCGCGACCGTCATCACACGCCGCCGGGCGGAGGCCGCCCGTGACTGACGCTCCTGCACGCTCGCTCTCCGCACGCGCGGAGGTGATTTCCGATTTCTCACTGAGGGGCATCGAGGCATGCCGTGCCCTGTCGGCCGTCACCGACACATGGCTGCGCGACGTGTTCGCCGCCGCGGTGGAGGGCGAGAAGAAGGCCGACCGCATCGCGCTGCTGGCTGTCGGTGGCTACGGCAGGGAGGAACTCGCCCCGCACAGCGACCTCGACCTCCTGCTGGTGCACGACGGTGTGCGCAACATCGCCGACATCGCCTCGCGCATCTGGTACCCGGCGTGGGATGCCGGACTGAAGCTGGGTCACTCGGTGCGCACCCCGAGGGAGACCGCACAGATGTGCGCCACCGACCTCGACACCGCCACCGCGCTCGTGACGGCACGGCACCTCGCGGGCAACGAGTCACTCGCGGCCGCAGTGGTGGCGGACGCGGCCGCATCCTGGTCACGTCGCGGCGGGCAATGGTTGGTGGAGCTGCACCAACGGGTGCGCGAGCGCCATGCGGAGCACGGCGAGGTTGCGTTCATGCTGGAGCCGAACCTGAAGGAGGGTCTCGGCGGTCTGCGTGACATCCACACCCTCGGGTGGGCCGTGCGTGCGGGCCTCGCGCTCGGCGCGGCCGACACCGCCGAGCTCGAGCGGTGCAACGACGTGCTGCTCGCCGTGCGTGTTGCTCTCCACCGGCAGTCGGGTCGTGCCGTGGAGACGCTCCGCCTCGAGGACCAGGCAGCGGTAGCGGCCGCGTGCGGTCACGCGAGCGACAACGACCTCATGGCCGCCATCGCCGGTGTCGGCCGGAGCGTCGCATGGATTGCCGACGAGGCGTGGGCGCGCCTCGACCCGCCCGCCGGTCGCTCGCCTGTACCCGTCGACCTCGCACCCGGTGTGCAGTTGGTGAACGGTGAGATCCATCTTGCCGACGACGTGGACGTCTCTGACCCCACGCTCCTGTTGCGCGTGGCCACTGCCGCGGCGCGGCACCGCGCCCGCATCGACCGCTCGTCACTCGACCGGCTCGGCTCGTCGGCACCCGTGTGGCCCGACCCATGGCCTGCCGGCGCCTCGGACGATCTCGTGGCACTGCTGCTCGAGGGGGAGGCCGCCATCACCGTGCTGGAGGCACTCGACCAGCGCAACCTCATCGTGAAGGTGCTGCCGGAGTGGGCACCGGTGCGCAGCCGGCCGCAAAGAAACGCCTATCACCGCTACACCGTCGACCGGCACCTGTGGCAGACCGCCGCGAACGCCGCACGTCTCGTCGAGCGGGTGTCGCGGCCCGACCTACTGATGATCGGTGCACTGATGCACGACATCGGCAAGGGCTACCCGGGCGACCACACCGAGGTGGGTGTGGAGCTGTGGCGCACGCTCGGCGCCCGCATGGGTCTCACCGAGGCCGACCAGGAGATCGTGTCGTTGATGATCGAGCACCATCTCCTGCTCGCCGACACTGCGACTCGGCGCGACCTCAGCGACGATGCCACCATCACGATGGTCGCCGGCAATGTCGGCACCCAGACGGTGCTCGACCTTCTGCACGCACTCACCGAGGCGGACTCACTTGCCACCGGGCCGTCGGCGTGGAGTGACTGGAAGGCCGAGCTGCTGTCGACGCTGGTGGAACGCGTGCGTCACGTGCTGGGTGGCGGGGACGTGCAGGAGGTCGTGTGGCGCCTGTTCCCCGACGCGAACGTGCTTGAGATGATGGCGGGAGGAACCGTGTCGATCCGCACCGAGCCCGACCGTGTCACCGTGGTGAGCCCGGATGCACCGGGAACCTTCAGCAAGGTTGCCGGGGTGATGGCACTGCACGGCCTCGACGTGCTGGGGGCTGAGGCACACTCCGACGAGCAGGGCATGGCGGCGTCGCAGTTCCGGGTGGTGCCCGGCTACAGCGGCGCCATCGAGTGGGAGCCGGTGGTGGCGAACCTCGAGCGTGCGCTCGGCGGCCGCCTCGCACTCGGCTCGCGCCTCTCCGAGCGTGCTGCCACCGTGAGACCGCGCCGCGCTGTGTCGGCCGATGTGCCGTCGGCACCGTCGGTGCGCTTCGACGACAGTGCATCCTCGAACGCCACGTTCCTCGAGGTGCGCGCACCCGACAGGTTCGGCCTCCTCCACCGGGTCACGAAGGCCATGGCCGACCTCGGCCTCGACATCCGCCACGCCCGCGTGCTGACACTCGGCAACGAGGTGGTGGACTCGTTCTACGTGTGCGACGTCGACGGCGGCAAGATCGTCGACGCTCCGTACCGCACCGAGATCGAGCGCGCGATCCTCCACGCCGTCGACGCCAACTAGGGTGCGGGCGTGCCCGACGCCTCTCCCGCCGATTTCACGAGGGACCTCGTGCGCTGGAGCGAGACGCTCGCCGCCATCGCCCGCACCGGCATGGGTTTCACCCAGAGCCTGTACGAGAAGGAGCGTTACGAGGAGGTGCTGAAGGTCGCCGCCGACATCAAGGCCGCTGCAGATGATGCGCTCGAGGTGCGCCGTGAACAGGACCACTTCGTGCAGGAGTGGATGGAGAACGTGGGGGAGGGTGTGCCCGGGTACGTCACACCGAAGGTGGCTGTGGGCTGCATCGTCGGCAACGAGCGCGGCGAGATCCTGCTCGTGCAGAGGCGGGAGAGCGGCGTGTGGCTGTACCCCACCGGCTGGGCCGACGTGGGCTACTCGGCCGCCGAGGTGGCGATGAAGGAGGTGGAGGAGGAGACAGGGATCATCGCCGAGCCGGTGGCACTCCTCGGTGTGGTCGACGGGATGCGCATGGGGTTCTCACGTTTCGGCATGTACATGCTGCTCTTCCATCTGCGTGCCACCGGCGGTGAACTGCAGGGTCACCCGCTCGAGACCGGTGACGTGGGCTGGTTCGCTGCCGATGCGCTGCCGCACCCGACAGCGGGTGCGCAGTGGTGGGCCGACATGGCGTTCGCGGCGATTGCCGGTGAGACGTCTCCTGCCACGTATGACCCCCCTCGCGGGAGAACCTGGCGCGGCGACGCCGCGCACTGACGACCGGCTGCTACTTGCCGTCCTGGTCGCGCAGGAATCGCTCGACCTCGTCCACCAGCGAGCTGCCGTCCTCCGAATCACCGTCGAACTCGAACTCGAGCTGGTTGCGCGACATCCCGGCATCGTCGCCGAGCTCCTCGAGACGCCGTACGTACTCGGCGAGGTCCTCGTCGCTGTCGACCATCTCCTGCACCTGCTCGTCGTACTCGACGACGTCGTTGTGCAGGGCGCCGAGCGGCGGTGGCGTGCCGATGATCTCGCCTGTGCGCTGGATGAGCGCGTTGGCGGCCTTCGGGGAGGGGATCTGCGAGGCATACGCGGGCACGGTTGCCCACAGCGACACGGCGGGGATGGAGGAGTGGGTGCATGCATCGTGCAGCACGCCGATGATGCCGGTGGGGCCCTCGTACTGGGGCTTCTGCACGTCGAACCGCTCGATCATGGTGTCATCCGACGATGTGCCCATCACGCGCGGCACCCGCGTGTGCGAGATGTCGGCGATGAGGGCACCGAGAGTGATGACCATCGAGCAGTCGAACTCCTCGGCCACGCCCACCACCTGTTCGGTGAAGAGCCTCCACCGCAGGCTCGGCTCGGGGCCGAGCAACAGGATCACGTCGGAGCCCGGTGTGCTGGCGTGCCACATCGACACCTTCGGCCACACGATGTCGCGCCGGTTCGCACCGCGCAGGCGCACCGACGGACGGATGGTGGCGAAATCGGTGAAGTCCTCGGGGTCGATGTCGGCGAGCGGTTGGGCCTGCCACGCCTCGACGAGGGTGCGCACCGCGGTGCTGGCGCCGTCGGCTGCGTCGTTCCATCCCTGGAACGCCGCGACGATCACCGGTCGGCGCAGCGCCGGCCGCGAGTGCCACACCACATGGTCGGTTGTCCCCATCGAGGCTCAACCTACCGTCGAATCAAGGCCCGGTGTCCGGGTCGCAACCAGTTGCCAGCAGCGTGCGTGCCGCGTGTGGCAGGGTTTCCCCGATGAGCGCGACGATCGAACGGACTGTGCAGGTGACGGACGAGATCGTCGGGGCGTTCGGACATCTCATCCCGCAGCTCTCCTCGTCGAACCCGCCCCCGACCAGGGCGCAACTCGAGGCAATAGTGGCATCGCCGGCATGCGTGCTGTTCCTCGCGCGGGTGGAGGGCCGGATAGTGGGTTCTCTCACGCTCGCCACGTTCCCCATACCCACCGGTGTGCGCGCGTGGATCGAGGATGTCGTGGTTGACGGTGATGCACGCGGCCACGGCGTGGGAGAGGCACTGAACCGGGCCGCCATCGAGGAGGCCCGTGCCCGCGGTGCGATCACGGTGGAACTCACGTCCCGTCCCTCGCGCGAGGCCGCGAACCGTCTGTACCGCCGTCTCGGTTTCGTTCAGCGCGAGACGAACGTCTACCGCTACAGCATCGACTAGTCGAGGGCGGCAACCAGCGCGGCGGCGAGCTCGTCGGGCCTCGTGAGCATCGGCCAGTGCCCGGTGGGCACGTGCATCCAGGTGAGGTCGGTGAGGGATGCGAGTTCCGCGAGGTTGGGCGCGCCCCCGGCGGCCCACTCCTGCAGTTGTGCGGGGGAGAACTCGCACGCAATCACCGTTGTCGGCACCGAGAGCCGGTCGGTGCCGGAGTAGGTGAAGGTGTCTGTGGCCGTGCGGGCCGGTTGCGGCACCGAGCGTCCGCGCAGCACCGCACGCAGGGAGTCGTCGAGGTCGACGAGGTCCTCTTCGTCGAACATTTCCCATGGTGGGAGCGCGATCTCACCGTTCTCCTGCGGGAGGTCGGCGGCGATGCTCCTTCCCTCGGCCGCGGGCCAGGTGTCGACGTGAACCACCCGTGTGACGCGACCAGGTCTGCGTGCGGCCGCCGCGTGAGCCACGGCACCGCCCGCGGAGTGACCCACCAGCACCACCGGGTCGTTCGCCGCGTCGATCGCACCGACGACCGCGGCGATGTGGTCCTCGAGGCTGACGGTCGCACGGTCGGCATCCTCCGGGTGCAGACCGGGCAGCGTGAGTGCCACGGTTGAGTGCCCTGCCGCCGCGAGCGCGGGCCTCACGGTGTCCCACACCCACGCACCGAGCCAGAACCCGTGGACAAGAACGACAGTCATGCGAGGATGCTACGTGCGCACTGTCCGACGCCCGGTCATGGTGGTGTGCGCAGCGTTGCTCACCGCGTGCGGCGCGGGAAGCGAGTCGCCGTTGCCCACTCTCGACATGGAGCCGGTGCAGGCGGTGGCGTACCCGGGTGCACAGTGGGAGTCGGCGCCCGTGCCCGCCGCTGCCGGTGGTGAGGCAGAACTGGTGGCTGTGTCGGAGAAATGGTTCGGACAGGATGCGCCGGCCCCTGGCGTGATGTCGGTGGTTGTGGCGCACCGCGGTCGCATCGTGTTCGAACGAACCGCACCGGGCGTGAGCACCTCCGATGCCGTTCCGTCGTGGTCGGTGGCAAAGAGCGTCCTCGGCGCGGCGGTGGGCGTGGCCGTCGACAGGGGGATCGTCTCACTGGAGGACGACTCCCTGCACCCGTCGTGGCCCGCCGGTGACCCGCGCTCGCGCATCACCGTGGCCGCCCTGCTGCACATGGCGAGCGGGCTCGACTGGGGCGAGAACTGGGAGACGGGGGACCCCGTGAGGCTGTTCCTCGACCCACGCGGTGCGGCAGCGTTCGCTGCCACGAAGGCACTGGTTGCCGAACCCGGACGGCAGTTCAGGTACTCGAGCGGGGACTCCTCGCTGCTGGCGGGACACCTGTCGCGCAGGCTCGGCGGCCAGGGCGCCCTGGAACGGTTCGTGCGTGACAACGTGCTGGCGCCCGTCGGGATCCGCGAGGCCCGTTTCGACCTCGATCTCACCGGCGAATGGACCGGTGCCGCCGGCCTGAACATGTCTCCGCGTGACTTTGCGCGGTTCGGACATCTCTTTGCGCGCGGGGGGATGTGGAACGACACCCGCGTGGTCCCGCAGGAATGGGTGGAGTACTCGGCAACAGTCGGCGTTCCGAACTCCACATACGGTGCGCACTGGTGGGTGCACACCCATCCCGTGTTCTCCGCGGAGGGGCTGTTCGGTCAGGTGGTGATGGTGGACCCGTCCACCACAACCGTGGTCGTGGTCACCTCGCGCACAGGGGCCGACTTCGACAGCGGCATGCAACTCGCTCTCCGGTTGACCGGATTGATGTCCCTCACCGTGGAGGAGTGACGCTCACACCGGTTCGGCGAGCAGCAACGGGATGCGGCGCGAGGTCTTGCTTCGATAATCGTCGTAGCGCGGGAACACCGCAACGCTGCGCTGCCACCAATCGTCGTACTCCGCTCCGTCGATCTCGCGGACGTGCACCGAGAACGGTTCCGGTCCGTCCTGCACCGTGACCTCGTCGGGGTTGGCGAGCACGTTCGCGTACCAGTCGGGGTTGTCGGGTGCCCCGCCCTTGGATGCGACCAGGGCGTACGAGCCGCCGTGCTCCACGCGCATCAGTGCAATCTTGCGCACCGCACCGCTCTTCACTCCGCGCATGGTGACGATGATGACGGGCATGCCGGTGTCGAGGAGGGTGGAACCCTCGCGGCCGCCGGTTCTCTCGTAAAGGTCGACCTGGTCGCGCACCCACTGCGATGTGCTCGGTACGTACTCACCCTCGATGCGTGTCATGCGGGCACGATACCTGCTGGCAGAATCGGGCGATGGCACGCATCGTCACCGTCTTCCGCAACCGTCTCCGCGAGGGGGCGCGCGCGGAATACGCGCCGATGGCAACGGAGATGAGCGAGCTTGCGCGTGCGATGCCCGGATTCGTCGACGCAAAGACGTTTGTCGCCGAGGACGGCGAACGCGTCACCATCGTCACGTTCGCCGACCGCGCATCCCACGATGCCTGGCGCGACCATCCGCGCCACGGTGATGCACAGCGCAGGGGCAGCGAGGATTTCTACGAGCAGTGGTCGGTGCAGGTCGCCGAGGAGACCCATTCGAGGGCGTTCACTCGCTGACGGTGCGCGACTCCTCGAGGGCGTCGGAGAGGCCGGCGCGGGAACGCAGCGGGATCTCCGGCAGCCACAACGCGATCGCGACACCGGCGAGCATCACCACAGCGCACCAGAAGTAGATGCGGCCCACGCCGTTCGCCACGGCATCCACCACGGCCTGGCGCGTCGCCTCCGGGAGCGCGGCGATCTCCTTCGGCGAGCGGATGATGTCGGCAGCCTCGTCGGCGGGGATGCCGGTGCGTGCCGGGATGTCGGCCCTGATGGTGGAGTTCAGGATGGTGCCGAACACCGCGAGGCCGACCGAACCACCGAACGAGCGGAAGAACATCAGCATCGACGTGGTGACGCCCATGTCGTGGAACTCCACGGCGTTCTGGCCCGAGATCGAGGTGGTGGTGAACACCGACGCCGTTCCGAAGCCCATGAACACCATGGGGATGATGAGGAACGAGTAGCCCGTGGTGCCCGAGATGAGCGACACCCCGTACAGGCCGGCAGTGGCGAGCGAGCACCCGACGACGGGGTAGAGCTTGTACCTGCCGGTGCGGGCGATCAACCTGCCGATGCCGAATGTTGCGGCGGTGACTCCGATCATCTGGGGGATCGTGCGCAGTCCCGACTCCGTGGGTGACACGAACTGGGAGTCCTGGAAGTAGAGGTTCAGGAACCCGCCCGCGCCGTACGACACCACACCGGCGCACAGCCCCAGCATCGAGGCACGGAACACCACCTTGTTGCCGAACAGGTGCAGCGGGATCATCGGTTCGCCCGCGCGACGCTCGACAAGCACGAACACGGGGAGGGTCACCGCACTCACGGCGAAGAGCACGAGCACCTCGGGACGCACCCAGCCGTGCCGGCCGTTCTCGAGGCCGATCATCATCGAGCCGATGGCCACCGACAGCAGCACGGCACCGGCGTAGTCGAGGCGTGCCTCGCGGCGCTTGAAGGGCAGCCGCAGTGCGAAGTGCGTGACCGTGCCGATCACGAGGATGAGCGGCACGTTGATCCAGAAGATCCACGGCCAGGAGAAGTGCTCGATGATGAATCCGCCGATCACGGGTCCGAGCAGCGCCGAACCGACGAAGGCGAGCGTGAAGTACCCGATGTAGCGGCCGCGTTCGCGCGGCGGGAGGATGTCTCCCATCACCGCGAACGCGAGCGCCTGGATGCCGCCACCGCCGAGACCCTGGAAGGCCCTCGCCGCGATCAACTGACCCATCGACTGCGCAGCCCCGCACAGGAACGACCCGACGAGGAACGTGAACATCGTCGTCTGGAAGATGAGGCGGCGTCCGTAGATGTCGGAGAGTTTCCCGAGCAGCGGTGTGCCGATGGCGGAGGTGACGATGTACGCGGTGCCCACCCACGCGAAACTCTCGAACGAGTTGAACTCGCCCACGATGGTGGGGAGAGCGGTGGCGATGATCGAGGTCTCGAGCGAGGCCAGCATGGTGGCGGCCGCCAGGGCGCCGAGCACGGCGAACAACCGTTTGTTGGTGAAGCCGGGGACCATGGATTCGGTAGTCACGGGTCCACCGTAGACCTGTTCCTTGCAGCGACCAATCATCGTGGTTCCGGCCGGACTCGCGGGTGATACCCTCAGGGGTATGTGTAGACGAGTGACATGCGATATCTGTGAGAAGCCCACGTATGCGGGGTGCGGTGAGCACATCGAGCAGGTGCTCGGCGATGTTCCGGTCGACCAGCGCTGCCAGGGCCACGACTCCGACGGAGCCCCGAGGTCGTTCCTGAAGACGATCCTCGGCCGCTACTGAGCAACCACGACCTTCTCACGGTCGACGACGCCGGCACCGCACGGTGCTGGTGGTGCGGCAGCGACCCGCTGTATGTCGCGTACCACGACACCGAGTGGGGGCGTCCCGTCACCGACGCCGACCGGTTGTTCGAGAAGATCTGTCTCGAGGGGTTCCAGTCGGGTCTCGCGTGGATCACCGTGCTGCGCAAGCGCGAGCGGTTCCGTGAGGTGTTCGACGGCTTCGGCATCGACGCCGTCGCGCGGATGGGCGACGACGACGTGGAGCGTCTCCTCGGTGATGCGGGCATCATCCGCCACCGCGGGAAGATCGAGGCCACCATCAACAACGCACGGTGCGCCGCGCGGATGCGCGATGACGGCATCGACCTGGCCCGGCACGTGTGGGCGTTCGCACTCGATTCACCGCACGGCCGCATCGACGGCCCTCCCGACCCGGCGCGGCTGAACACAACGTCCCCCGCCGCGACGGCACTGTCGAAGGATCTCCGTCGCCGCGGATGGAGGTTCGTGGGGCCGACAACCGTTTATTCGTTCATGCAGTCGATGGGGCTCGTGAACGACCACATGCCGGGGTGCTCGGTTGCCGATGAGTGCGAGTCGCTCCGCAGGGCGACCGTTCTCAACGCGGGTTGAGCATGTCCTCGGCGTTCTGACGCACCTGCCAGTCGCGGTCGTCCAGGGCGGCCCGCAGCACCTCGTCCACGCGCGGGCCGTCGAAGTGCGCGAGGGCAAGCACCGCCCTCCGGCGCACCGCCGGTCTGTCGGAACACGCCGCGATGATCGCGTCGAGGCCGCGCGGGTCACCGGTTGCGCCGAGTGCCGCGGCTGCCGCCTCACGGACCAGCGGTTGTCCGTGCTGTGTGGCGGCGTGCACGAGCGCATCAATCTCGTGGTCGGCGGGCGAGGGACGCTCGCCCAGTGCCCATGCCGCCATCTCCGCCACGTACACGTCGGCGTCACCGATCATGTGCGCCACCTCCACGCCGGCCACCCGGGCGGCGAGCTCGGCGGCGGTCCTGCGCACCGTGGCCTCTGGGTCAGCGGTGGCGGCTGTGAGTTCATGCGGCGCAAGGTCGCCCGCCCTTGCCAGTGCGCGCAGCGCACTCGCGCGGACGGCGCCGTCGTCGTGCACGAGGGCGGCGCGGGCGGTTGCGGTGTCGCCGGAGAAGCCGGCAGCCACCACGCCGAATCGTTCGTCGGACACGGTTCCTACGAGCGCAGAAGGTCGCCGACGAGGTTCAGGACGAGGGCGAACACGAACCCGGCGACGGTCGCGAGAGCCGCGCCGACCACCACCGACCCGCCGGCAAGCGCAAGCACGGAACGCCGGACCCGGCGCGGTTCGGGTGCACGGTAGAGAGGTGCCGCCTTGTGGTCGACCCTCACCACGGCAGCGCGGCGCGGGCCGGCGGGCTTCATTCGGGTGACGGCCGCGAGGGCAACGAGCGCCAGCGCCATCACCCACAGTGCCCGCACCGTGGTTCCCGCCGTGGAAGACGCAAGCGACGAGGCAAGAATGGCGGACGACACGGACATGACGAACGACAGCGTACCCCCGCCCCCCGACGCGCTGCCCGCGCCCACCACACCCGGCACCCGCTGGTTGGTGGCGGCCGTGCCGTTCGTGACGGTGGGTTGGTTGGCACTTGCCGCAGTTCTGGTGATGGCAACCGTGCGGATCGAGCGGTGGGAACTGGCTCCCGGCGAGGCGATGCCGGTGTCACGACGAATCTCGTTCGGGGCGAACGAGGGCTCGAATGACACCGTGCCGCAGAGGCACCCCGCCCCGAACAGCGTCCGCTTCGTCACCGCATTCGGCGGCCAGTTGTCGGCGCTGGATGCCGTGATCGGTTGGCTCGACCCGGATGTGCAGGTCGACACCTACGAGGAGCACTTCGGAACGCGCACGCCGGAGACCAACCGCCAGATCGGCTTCCAGTCGATGTTCACCGCGAAGCAGGTGGCCGAGTACGTGGCGATGAAGCGCCTCGGTCTCGACGCGTCGTTCAACGAGGGCGAGATCACGGTCAGTGAGCTCGTGTGCGCCGACAGGCCGGACACCGACTCCGCGTGCAGGGTGCTGGCGGTCGGCGACACGATCGTGCGCTTCGACGGCACGGAGGTGAAGAACCTCACCGCTCTCGCCGCGGCGATGGAGGGCCGCGGCATCGGCGACAGGGTGGAACTCACCGTCGCCCCGCACGGCACCGAGCCCGACGACGAGAAGTCGTGGGAGAAGCGCACCGTCGCGCTGATGGAACACCCGGAGGACAAGGGGCGCGCGATCATCGGCTTCGTGCCGGCCGACACGCGCTCGGTCACGCTTCCCTTCGAGGTGAACATCACCACCACCGACATCGGCGGGCCGTCGGCGGGGCTCGCGTTCACGCTCGCCCTGCTCGATGACCTCAGCCCGGGCAACCTCACCGGCCGCGGCCTGGTGGTGGCCACGGGCACGATGTCGGAGAACGAGGAAGTGGGTGCGATCGGTGCGTTGCGCCAGAAGGCGGTTGCGGCACGTGATGCGGGCGCAACGCTGTTCCTGGTGCCGGCAGGCCAGACCGACGACGAGGTTGCCGCAGCACGGCGGGCTGCCGGACCGGGCCTCGAGATCGTGCAGGTTGCCGACCTGAACGCGGCCCTCGCCGCCCTGCGTGCCAACGGCGGGGACCCTCTTCCCGCCGGCTGAGCCGGATCGATCGCCCCGTGGGAGCGGGCCGGAATGCCACCACCGGCGTTATCCACAGCCCTACTCTGTACGGGCCATGGCCATTTCTTTCTCCCGCCCCGATCCCTCCTCGCCGTCCGCGGTGAGCGGTGCGTCGTTCCCCACGTCACGCCGTGGGTTCGACCAGGAGGAGGTGCGCGATTTCCTGCGCATGGTGGCCGCCGAGCTCGGCCGTCTGCAGGAGAGGGAAAGGTTCCTCGAGAGCGAACTGAAGGCCATGCAGACCCGTGGCCTGTCGGGGCCCGGGCGCCTCGATGAGGAGACCGTCACCGCCCTCCTCGGTGAGGAGGCCGCCCGCGTGCTCACCACCGCACGCGAAGCGAGCATCACGATCCGCGAGCGGGCCGAGGAATCCGCCACCCGCCTGGTGAAGGAGGCCACCGAGGACGCGTCCCGCATCCGCGAGGCCGCGCACTCCGACGCACAGCGCATCCGTGACGATGCCGCGGCGGACGCCAACTCCGAGGTGGAGATGGCCAAGCAGCAGGGCCGCGACATGGTGAACGAGGCGCGCGCGTACCGCGAGAAGGTTCTCTCCGAACTTTCCCGCCGCCGTGATGCCGCACGCGCACAGATCGAGCAGTTGCTGCACGGCCGCGACCGCCTGATGTCGGCGTTCGAGCGTGCGCGCATCGCCACCGAGAGCGTGCTCGGCGAGCTGCACGGGGCGCACGACGAGCCAGAAACGCTCGTGAACCTGTCACCCACGACAGGGCCGATTCCTGTCGTGAACCCGCACCATCCGTCGGTCGGCGCGTACGACCAGGAGGCCGAGCACGAACTCGCCTCGGCCGCCGCGGCAGCCGAGGAGCTGGTGGAGCGGTCCACTGCCACGATTGACATCCCGCTCGAGTCGATTCTCGAGGCTGACGAGCCCGCGTCCGCGGACTCCGGGCAGGTGCTGGAGGTGCAGACGGAGGCGGAGGTGCACGACCTGCCCGTCGTGGTTGCCGATGAGCCGGCGTACGAGGAGACCGTCGAAGTTCCCGAGGACGTGATCATCGAAACAGTGACCGAGGTATCAGCCGTGGAGCCGGCGGGGGAGCTCGACCACGAGTCCGCGGAGCCTGTTGCCCCGGCCACCAACGTGGTGTCGTTGTTCGACCGCCGGCCGCATGCCGTGCCCGACCTGCCGCGCGACGATTCACATCCGTCCACGGAGGACGCACACCCGCCGAGGGAGAAGGCACCGGTCCGCGCCGACCACACAGTGGACGACATCTTCGCGAAGCTGCGCGAGTCGAGCACCGAACAGGTGGCGAAGCCCGCACAGACGGCTGCGAAGTCCGATGACGCGAAGCAGAAGAAGGCCGGACCGGCCGCCGCCAAGCCGGCGGCGAAGAAGAAGCCGGCAGTCGTTGCCGCCGACCCGAAGGTGTTCGCCGCGCGGGACAAGGCGGTGGAGCCTCTGGTGGCGCAGGCCGCACGCAAGCTGAAGCGCGCACTTGCCGACGAGCAGAACGGTGTACTCGAGCACCTGCGCAACAAGCGTGCGTCGCTGGAGATCGATGCGGTGCTCGGCACCGTGAAGGAACACGCCGCCCGGTACGCCGCCGTGGTGGGGGATGAGTCGATGACGGCCGCCTCGGCCGGGGTGAAGTCGGTGCGCGGTGCAGGTGCGACACCGAAGCGCGTCACCAGGAAGGCAATCGACACCGCCGTGGCGAAGGCCGTGGCAGAGGGACTGGTTGCTGCGTTCCGTGAGGATGCACGAGTCGCACTCGGTGAGGCCGAGGGCGACCGCTCCCTCGCGGCGGGCCTGATGCGTGACGTGTACCGCAAGTGGAAGATGTCGGGCATCGACGAGCATGCCGCCGACACCGTGCACGCAGCGCACAACGCGGGTGCGTACCTGTCGCTCGACCCCTCCGCCACCGTGGCATGGACGGTCGACCCCGCGAACGACTGCTGTCCCGACTGTGCCGACAACGCGCTCGCGGGTGCAATCGTGAAGGGCGGGGAGTTCCCCACCGGGCACACCCACCCCATGGCACATGCCGGCTGCCGCTGCCTCATCACGCCCACTGACCGCTAGCGTTCGGCGCCGTGAGCACCCCCGGTGACGGCCCCGCCGGCAACGGCTTCCCCGGTTTTCCGCAGCTGAAGTTCCGCCGTCCGAGCAAGGGACGCATCGTGGTGTCCGTCGTGATCGGCGCGTTGCTCCTGCTTCTCTTCAGTGCGCGCAGCCTGTCGTCGTTCTACGTGAACGTGCTGTGGTTCGACAGCCTCGGGCGCACGGATGTGTACTGGGGAGTGCTGCGCAGCAAGGCGGAGCTTGCCGCGGTGTTCGCTCTGGGCAGTGCCCTGTTCGTGTGGGTGAACCTGCTGCTCGCCGACAGGCTCGCACCCCTCACGCTCCCGTCCACCCCGGAGGACCAGGCAGTGATGCGCATCCGGCAGGCCACCGCCCGTCACCGCGGCAAGCTGCGCATCGCCATCGCGGTGCTGGTGGGGCTGATGCTCGGCCTGCCTGCATCGGCCCAGTGGCAGAACTGGCTGATGTTCCGCAACCGCCAGCCGTTCTCCGTGGGCGACCCCCAGTTCAGGGCGAACGTGGGCTTCTACGTGTTCCGCCTGCCCTTCGCCCAGTTCGTGGTGACCTGGGCATTCGGCGCGCTCGTGCTGATCACGCTTCTCGCCGTGGGCTTCCACTTCATCAACGGCGCGATCCGTCCGCAGGACCGCACCCAGCGCGTGTCGCCGCAGGCCAAGGTGCACATCTCGGTTCTCATCGCGGGCGGCACCCTGCTGCGCGCCGCCGACTACTGGCTGTCGCGCTACCAGCTGACGGGCTCGCAGCGCGGCGTGGTTCGTGGCGCGCTCTACACCGACGTGAACGCACAGCTCCCCGCCATCAACCTGATGGTGCTCGTGTCGCTTGCCGTCACCGTGCTGCTGCTCTGGAACGTTCGCCAGCGTGGCTGGCGCCTCCCTGCGCTCGGGATCGGCCTGTGGGTGGTGACGGCCGTGGTGGCCGGCACCGTGTACCCGGCCCTGGTGCAGCGGTTCGTGGTGCAGCCGAACGTGAGCACGCGCGAACTGCCCTACATCCAGCGCAACATCGAGGCCACCAAGGCCGCCATGGGCATCGACAAGGTGGAGCGGGCGGAGGTGTCGTACTCCGACATCACCGCGGCCGACGTGGAGGCCGACGATGCCGCGCTGCGCGACGTGCGCCAGCTCGACCCCGTGCGCATGCGCGACCGGTTCTCCCTCGACAAGGGCCTGTCGTCGTTCTACGCGGTGAACGACCTCGACGTCGACCGGTACTCCGTCGACGGGCGGGTGCAGCAGGTGCTGGTGGCGGCACGCGAGCTGAACCTGTCGGGCCTGCCGAACCGCACCTGGGTGTCCCAGCACCTCATCTACACGCACGGCTGCGGCGTGATCGCCGCACCGGCCAGCGTGGCCACCACCGACGGTCGCCCCAAGTACATCGACCTCGGCGTGACGCGCCCGCAGATCTACTTCAGTGACGGCCTCGGTTCGTACGCGGTGGTGAACACCGACCAGAAGGAACAGCAGTGCGAGGGCGCGGGGGAGAGCTCGTTCGACGCCGACGCCGGCATCAGGGTGGACAGCACGCTGCGCAAGGTGGCCCTTGCGGTGAACTTCGGTGAGTTCAACCTCGTCGGCTCCAGTCTCGTGCGCGACGACTCGCGGTTCCTGTGGATCCGCGACATCCGCGAGCGCGTGAGCAAGATCGCACCCTTCCTGCACTACGACGCCGACCCCTACCCCGTGGTGGTAGACGGCGAGATCAAGTGGGTGATCGACGCGTTCACCACCACCGACCGCTACCCGTACGCGGAGATGGCCAACACCTCCCAGCTCGGTGCCGACAGCAACCTCAACCACTCGTTCAACTACGTGCGCAACAGCGTGAAGGTGGTGGTCGATGCGTACTCGGGTTCGGTCGACTTCTACCTGATGGACACCAAGGACCCCATCGCGCGCATGTGGAAGGCGGCGTTCCCGAAGCTGTTCAAGAAGGCCTCCGACGTGGACCCCGCGCTTGCGGCGCACTTCCGCTACCCCGAGGACCTCTTCCGCGTGCAGACGAACATCTTCGGCCGCTACCAGTTCGACGATGCAACACTGTTCTTCAACCGTGACGCCGCATGGAGCGTGGCGCAGGCACCGGCCGTGGAGCCAGAGGAGAGCAACTCGTCATCCGTCACCGGCACGGTGGGGCCCGGCGCGTTGATGCCGGGCTCGGAGTCGATCAACGCCGATGATGCGAACGTCGCCCGTTTCACCCCGTACTACACGATCTTCCACGCACCGGGCGACGGCACCGACAGCGGCGTGTTCTCGATGCTGCGGCCGTTCGTGCCGTTCTCCTCCGACGACAGCCGCAAGGAGCTGCGCAGCTTCATGGTGGTGTCGAGCGACCCGAAGACCTACGGGCAGATGACGGTGTACGAGATGGACACGCCGCTGCCGCCCGGCCCGGCCACCATCGCCTCGGAGTTCGAGTCGGAGCCCTCCATCTCGCAGGTGATCACGCCGCTCGACCAGCGCGGCTCGCGCGTGATGTTCGGCGACCTGCAGGTGGTGTCGGTGTCGAAGGGGCTCGTGTACCTGCGGCCCATGTTCGTGCTGCCCGACGGTTCGGACTCCAAGCAGGTGTTCGTGCGCAAGGTGCTGGCCAGCTACAACGGCCGCGCCGTGATCGGTGACAGCCTCACCGACGTGATCTCCCGCCTGTTCCCCGGCTTCTCGAAGGACCTCGGCGACCGCGTGGGTGGCACCACCCAGACCACCGCACCGGCCACCACGGTTCCGGGTGCCACCACCGTGCCGGGCGGGACCACGCCGCCCGTCGCCGGCACGCCGGCGGAACTGCTGGCGCAGGCCGAGGCACTCTTCGCCGAGGCGGATGCCGCACTGGCGAAGAATCCACCCGATTTCGCCGGCTACCAGACCAAGCAGGCACAAGCGCGCGACCTCGTGGCGCGTGCCCTGCAGCTGCTCGGGAAGTAGGCGGGCCTCACGGGCGGGGAATGCCCCGCCTACCCTCGCCTTCGTCACCCCTGGTTGTTAGTTTCGGGCTGTGCATTCAGTACCCAAGTACCTCGTCCGCGCTGCCGGCTCCGTGGCGGTGGCGGTTTCCCTCGTGTTCGTCGGCCAGACCGGCGTGCTGCAGGCAGTGGGTGGCAGCGCCAGCGCCACCATGAACCTGGTGAACGGGGTGACCCTTCTCCGTGACGGCTCCACCGTCAACAACAACGGCGTGGTGAAGGTGGGTCTCGGCGGCCTGCTGAAGGAGGGCACGGGCAACCGCGAGCTGAACATCAACCTCGACCCTGACATGAAGTACAACTCGGGTTCCGCAGTCGCCCCCGAGGGCTGGACCATCCAGTACCAGGCAAACAACTCGGGCACCTGGGTGAACTCCGAGCCGTCACCGGCGAACACCGTCACCGACGTGCGCGCCATGAAGTCGGTGACTGCCGGCCCGATTGTGGGCTACTCGCAGCAGTACACCACCGAGACAGTGGCTCCGATCCCCGCGTCGACCTTCACCGGGTCCACGGGTGGTGACGGCTGGGACGTGTTCCTCTACGACAACTACGTGTACAACATCTTCCACCACAACGGATCCGAAATTCGCCTGAACTGTCTCCTTCGTACAACGGGGACGCTCTGCCCGGGCTACGCGCCCACCGTCGAAGCGTCTGCCAGCGCAGACGGGTCACAGTTTTCCGGCTACGTCACAAGCAACCGGTCCGGCGGCTGGGCCGACATGGCCTCGGGCAAGCTCTATGCCTTCACTGCACAATCGTCCGGCAGCAGGTACCCGGGAGCACTGTGTATCGACGTCACCGCCACGCGACCTGTCTCGTGCGGGTTCATCCAACTGGGGAACTCGACGGTCTTGAACTACGCGTATCTGTCGAATGCCGAGGGAATCGGTGGTCGCCTGTTCGGGGTCGAGACCATTGGCATGAAGCTCTTGTGCCTCGATCCGGTGACGGGTGCTGCGTGTTCGAACTCACCGGTGTCGCTTTTGGGCACGGCCGGTGCGAACGGCAGCTGGGCACATGTGTACCCGCTCGGAAACAAGGTGTTCGTGACCTCCGATTCTCACTTGAGCTGCTACGAATCGTCCACCCTTGCAGCCTGTGCCGGGGCATGGCCGGTTTCGTACACGTCCATTTCGCAGACCGCTGCCGCCTTCCCACCCGTGGCACACATGAACTCGACGGGCGCCATCGACGGTGTCTGCATGCGCACCTTCTGTCTGAAGCTCGACGGCTCACTCCCCAGCCCGGCCTGGGTGAACCCCCACAGCATCACTCCATGGGCAGCCAGCGGTAACGGCAGTGCCGCAAACTACGGTCGGTTCGAGGCGACAGACGGCCGGGCCTTCATGCACACAGTGCTGTCGAATGCGGAGGTCTACTGCTTCGATTACTCCACGAACGCCGCGTGTGCCGGCTTCGACACCACGCCCGACAACTACACCTCGCGCTACGCGCTCCGCGCCGACCCGAACAACCCGTCGTGCGTATGGTGGAACTCCGACCCCGGTCGAATCGGCATCTTCGACACCCGCACCGGAGCCCCGAACTGCACCGGCAACCCGGTGATCACCCTGCAGCCGAGCTCGTTCGCGCCCCGCTACACCTGCACCTCGAATGACTCCGTGGACGAATGGAAGCAGCTCCGCCTTGCCTCCGTTGCGGGAACGGGAACGGCGGGTTCCATCGCGCTCACCGTGCGTGATGCCAACGGCAACGCGGTTGCCGGTTGGGTCGACAAGCCGGTCAGCGTGGGCACACCGTTGAACATGACAGGTCTCGACGTGGCACAGTCCACGTCGCGCCCCACGTTCAACTTCCGCTTCAGCAACGTCACCGGCGGCAACATCACGTCGGCCACCATCCAGCTGGACTACGTGGGCAAGGGCCCCGAGCTGTGCATCAGCACCACGCTCGTCACGTCATCGAGCTGCCCGGTGGTCACGGGGCTCACCGGCAACCTGGTGGATGCCACCGGCGGGTCCAGCACCTACAGCCACTCACGGTCGCTCACCATCGGCACCGGTGGCTCGTGCCCGCAGAACATCATCGCCCAGACACCGCCGTCCGCACCGGGTGACCTGAAAGCGGTGCCGGCCACGACCACTGCGAACGTGAACTTCCTTATGCCCACAGATGACGGCGGTTCCGCGCTGCAGGACTACCGGTACTCGATCGACAACGGCCAGACATGGGTGACGTTCAGCCCCACCACGTCCGGCGGTCGTCTGCAGCTGCCGCTCACGGGCCTCACCCCGAGCACCACCTACCCGGTGCAGATCCAGGCCACGAACGCGCGCGGACGCAGCGTGTCCCTGACGGGGTCGTTCACCACACTGGCCGCGGGTTCGCAGGTTGCTGCGGCTGCGTCAACCACCACCGTCGCTCCTGCGGCACCGACCACAACGACCACCACGACCACGGCCGCTCCGCAGCTGGCAGCGGCCGAAATCGCGCCGGTGGCCGAGGTGAAGGTAAAGCAGGCCATCCCGCAGTCAGGTGTGAACGCCCGCACGATGCTCGCGCTCGCGGCGGTGATGATCGTGGGCGGCACCGCGGCAACGCGCCGCCGCCGCGTGCGACCCAGCCGATAGTTCCGGAACCGGTCAGCGTCGGGGTCTAGCGTCCCCGGCGCTGCAACTGGTCGGCCAGCGCCGCGAGGTCCTGGCGGAAGGCGATCTCGTAGCGGGCCTGCTCCTGCGCGAGCCGCACCTGGGTGGTGCGCAGCGTTTCGGCCACTTCTGCGAACGAGCCGTCACCCTCGCGCGCAGCGAGCTTCTCGATCTCGTTGCCCATCTCGTGGATCTGGTTCGCCAGCTCGCTGCCCAGGCTCATCAACCTGGCCTCGATCACCGACAGACGCTCGGCACCCTCGCGGTTGGCCTTCTTCTCGTCCTCGAGTGCGGCACCGAGGCGTGTCACCAGATCCTCCAGTGACGCAAGACGCTCGTTGGCCACGCGGGTCTCCTCGCGGCTGACCCGCAGTGCCTCCTCGGAGAAGGCCATGAGGTCCTGCACCGCGTTGAGCACCGGGTCGGGTTGTTTCCTGCGCGAGAAGAGAGCCATGACGTTCGTTCGGGTTGCGGCCCTGCGGCCGTGCCAGTACCGTAGTTCTCCGACTACAACGACGCGGGGTGGAGCAGCCCGGTAGCTCGTCGGGCTCATAACCCGAAGGTCGCAGGTTCAAATCCTGCCCCCGCCACCAGGTGTGAAGGCCCGGTTCCAGTGATGGAGCCGGGCCTTTGCCGTTCACACCCCGACCCTCCGGTGTGCAGGTCAGGGCGTCAGTACCGCGCGGTGGAACGCGATCATGTCCTCATCGAACACCTCGGGAAGGCCGGGTCCGCCGCCCATGCGCGCGCCCTTCTGGCCGAAGCCGGCCGCCACTGCGGCGCGGAACTGGTCGATGTCGGTGCGAGAAGGGTCGGGCACGCCGGTGACGGGGTCGACCATGGAGCCGTCGTCGGCGAGGTACTCGACAGGAGCGTTCGGCGACACCCGTGCCTCTGCAATGAGGTGGACATCCTCGAAACGGTCGAAGCTGTGGTGCGCGCCGGGCACCAATCTCATCGACGCGGCACCGCCGGTGAGGTTGATGGCGTGCACCTGCGCCTGGACCGACATGACAGAGTTCCACTCGTCGCGTTCGCCGGTGATTGCCCTCACAACCGTGCGTCCCACCGTCGGTCGCAGGAACTGCTGGCCGCACCACGGGTATGCCGCGTACGTGCCGGCAAGCGACAGTCCGCCCACCACTGCGTCGGCGAACGGACGCATGGAGGCGGCCAGCACCGCAGACCCGCCGCGGCTGTGGCCCTGCGCCGAGATGCGTGAGGCATCGATGCGTGCGTCGGCTGATGCCGTGCGGAGTGCAGCCAGCACGTCGTACGCACTCGCAGCGAAGGAGAACTGGGCCTGGTTCGCGACGGTGGACGTCACCGATCGTGACGTGAAGGGGTCGAGCACGAGCACGGCAAAGCCCTCGCGGACGAGTGTCACGGCGTGACGCAGATGGTTGGGTGACACCCCGGCGCTACCGGGAACCACCAGCACCGCGGGGTGCGGGCCGTCCCCGCCCGGGAAGACCCACGCACCGTCGATGTCGAGCAGCGCGGCCGGACCCGCCGGTGACATCGCCTCGTGGAAGTTCCTCGGGTTCGCCGACGGGATGACGACGCGTTCGGGCCGTAGGCCCGCGTCGGTGAGCGGTGTGAATCTTTCGTCGAAGGTCATGTGCCGAAACTAGTGGGGGGCACGGAGCGGCAGGACATGGAGCACCCGGGCGGTGTCACACCTTGTAGACGAGCGAGGCGGTGGCGCACAGCCTCCCGCTGTCGGCCCCGCGCACCTCGGCTCGGCAGAAGCAGATCGACCTACCGCGCTTCTCGATCCACCCCTCGCACACGGCGTCCTCGCCGGCCACCGCCGAGAGGTACTGCACATCCATGCTGATGGTGACGAAGTTGTTGCTGCCCTCCACGTTCCAGCCGACCGCGGGCACCACAGTGGTGTCGATGAGGCTCGCGATGGCGCCGCCGTGCATGATGCCGGCCGGCTGGTTCATCTCCTGGCGCGCCGGGAGGCGCAGGCGCGCGTAGTCCTGGCGCAGTTCCTCCACCACGAACCCGAGGTGCATCGCAAAGTTGGTCGGCTGGTCCCACGTGGGGAAGTGGGCCCATCTCTCGGCGTTCTCGCGGGGCAACGGGGCGAAGCGGTCGGCAATCGTCATGGTCCGACCCTAGTGACGGTGCACCGGCGGGGGTACGGTTCGGGCATGCCGTTGCACCATGTTGCGTACGCCACCAGGGACGTGGAGGCCACCACCCGGTTCTACGAGGACCTCATGGGCTTTCCGCTCGTGTACACCGAGATCACCGCCGGCGAGGGCGACACATGGTTGCGCCACATCTTCTTCGACATCGGTGAGGACGCCGACGGCCGCACAGAGGCGATCGCCTTCTTCCAGGTGAACAAGGTGGGGGAGCGCGACGACTACGTCACCGACGTCTCCGACGGTGTGGGCCTGCCCGTGTGGGTGAACCACTGCGCGTTCCGTGCCACGGCCGAGAAGCAGGACGAGGTGCGTGCCCGGATGGATGCCGCGGGCATCAAGCCGCTGATGGATGTCGACCACGGCTGGTGCCGGTCGCTCTACTACCTCGACCCCAACGGCATCATGGTGGAGCTGTGCCGCGACACACCGGGCTTCACGCCCGACCGCGCCGAGGCACGTCGCCTCCTCACCGCTGACCCGCACGTGAACGCGAAGAACCACTGAGGACCCCGATGAGCCAGACAGCCACCGCCCCGTCAACCGCTCGTTCCCCCGGGGTCGAGCACTTCGACGTGTTGATCGTGGGGGCCGGCATCTCGGGCATCGGCTCGGCGGTGCACCTGCAGGAGCAGTGTCCCGGGCGCAGTTTCGTCATCCTCGAGAAGTTCGAGTCGTTCGGCGGCACCTGGCACATGCACCGTTACCCCGGCGTGCGCTCCGACAGCGACCTCTACACGTTCGGGTACCGCTTCAAGCCGTGGGTCGGCCCGCCGATCGCCACTGCCGCGGAGATCAAGAAGTACATGGGCGAGGTGATCGACGAGAACGGTCTCGACAGTCACATCCGTTACCGCCACCGCATCACATCGGCATCGTGGTCGTCGGAGGACAACGAGTGGACGGTGCGCGTGCACAGGCTCGACACCGGCGACGACACCGTGATGACCTGCAACTTCCTCTACATGTGCCAGGGCTACTACAACCAGGACAAGGGCTACATGCCCGGGTGGCCGGGCATGGACTCCTACCGCGGCCGCGTGATCCACCCGATGGACTGGACCGATGACACCGACTACGCGGACAAGCGAATTCTCGTCATCGGCTCGGGTGCCACGGCGGCCACCGTGGTCCCGGAGTTCTGCAAGAAGGCCGCGCACGTCACGGTGCTGCAGCGTTCACCGACGTACTTCATCCCCGGCCGCAACGCGGACGACCTCGCCGACACCCTGCGCCAGCTGGAGATCGACGAGAAGTGGATCCACGAGATCGTGCGCCGCAAGCGTTTGTTCGACGGCCGTGCAGTGACCCAGATGTCGTTCGAGCAGCCCGATGCGCTGCGCGACTTCCTGCTGGAGGGAGTGAAGGCACTCCTGCCCGAGGGCTACGACATGTCGCACTTCACGCCCCACTACCGGCCGTGGCAGCAGCGCATCGCGTTCGTCCCCGACGGTGACCTGTTCGCCGGCATCCGCGAGGGCAAGGCCACCATGGTCACCGACGAGATCGACACGTTCAACGAGACCGGCGTGCTCACGAAGAACGGAACGCAGATCGACGCCGACATCGTCGTGCCGGCGACCGGTTTCAACCTGAGCGTGCTGGGTGACATCCCCTTCGAGGTCGACGGGCGCCCGGTGAACTGGCCCGACACCGTCACCTACAGGGGGATGATGTTCACGGGGGTGCCGAACCTCGCGTGGATCTTCGGGTACTTCCGCGCCAGCTGGACGCTGCGGGTGGACCTCATGGGCGACTTCATCTGCCGCATGTTCCGCCACATGGACGACAGGGGCGCGAGGCGGGTCACGCCTCGCCTCCGTCCCCAGGACGAGGGGATGGAGATCGGCGACTGGATCAGGCCCGACAACTTCAACCCGAACTATCTCATGCGCAGCATGCACCTCATGCCGAAGGCGGGCGACAAGCCCGAGTGGAGGCACGACCAGGACTACTGGGCGGAGAAGGACGTGATCCCGCACGCCGACCTCGACGACGGGTGCCTCGTCTTCGAGTGATCCACTCTGTCCCCGCGCTGCGGCGACCTCAGAGCGAATAGACGCGTGCGGCGGTTCCCCTGAACAGGGCGTCCTGCTCGGTGTCCGAGTACCCCGAGGCGATCTTCTTCGCCGCGTTCCAGAACGTGCGGTACGACAGCGACAGCCGGTCGACGGGGAAGTTGGACTCGAACATGCAGCGGTCAGGGCCGAACGCCTGGATCGTGTGCTCGTACCAGCGCCTCTGTACGGCGACGAACTCGTCCGATGTCGGGGGACGTTCCGCGGTGTGCCACCCGAAGCCGTTGTCGGGCATCGCCAGACCCCCGATCTTGGCGACCACGTTCGGGAGTGCGGCGATCTCGTCGATGTCGCGTCTCCATGAGGCGAAGATCTCGTCGTGGCGTCCGGCCCACCTGCCCACTCCCACCGGCGTGCCGAAGTGGTCGAGAACCATCGTGGTGCCCGGAGCGGAGCGTGCGAGCGAGAGGAACTCACGGTTCTGGTGGTGGTAGTGCCAGGAGTCGTAGGTGAGCCCCCGCTCACCGAGGCGCCGCACACCACGGACGAACGCGGGGTTCTCGAACTTTCCCTCGGCGGCGCGGCCGGGGATGGTGAGCGCACCCGGTTCGTCGGCGCGCGACAGTGCGTCACGGATCCCGCGGAACATGCCGTTCGCCGCCTCCACGTGTGCATCGAGAACCTCGTCGAGGTTCGCCAGCGTGAGGTCGGCCGAGGCGACGATTGCGCGGATGGTGCGGTGCGGATCCTGCGCCGCGCGCGACGCGACGAACCTGGTCTCCCCGACGGGGGCGAGGTGCGAGGGTGCGTCGGTGTCGTACGACGCTCCGCACTCCATGAACACAGTGCACTCGATGCGGTGGCCGTCGCGCACATCGGCCAGGAGGTCGCCGATGTCGTAGTTGAGTGCCTGGCCCGCCGGCCAGAGATGATGGTGCGGGTCGATGATCACCCGGTCGGGGTCCACCACGTCCTCGCGGACGAGGTCGTGCCACTGCGGGGTTCCGGGCTGGGGTACGTCCATACTGCGGAGTCTTGCACCCTGCGCGCGGCCCCGTTTCCGGCCTCGCGAATGCCCCGGTGCCTTGGCACAATTGGGGGCGATGTCACCGGAGAGGCTGTGGAGAACCGTCACCGCATGCATGGTGGCGTTTGCGTTCCTGGCCTGGCAGGTGGCCACCGACGGCTGGCTGTCGGGTCTCGACGCGGAGGCCGCCCGCCTCGCGCGCAGCATCCCGAAGAACCGTGACTTCTTCGAGATCATGGTGATGGCCGGACTGCGCGGCATCATCCTCACGGTGTGCCTGCCGTGGCTCGTGTGGCAGTCGTGGCGGAACCGCACGTGGCTGCACGCCGGGGGGTTCGTCGCGGTGCTTCTCCTGCAGACAGGGCTCGTCGGTGCGGTGAAGGTGGCATTCGGTCGGTCGTTCCCCTACCAGGGCGACATGGTGCTGGAGGCGGGGTTCCTCGCGTTCCCGTCGGGTCACGCCGCGAACGTGGTTGCACTGTGGGGCTGGATGGCGTGGATCGTGTCGCAACGACGGCCCGATCTCACCGAACGTCTGTGGTCGGGGGTGGCAGCCGCAGCGGTGACGGTTGCGTTCTCCAGCTGGATCATCCGCACGCACTGGCCCACAGATCTTCTGGCAGGTTTCCTGCTGGGCGGCGCGTCGCTCGCGACGGTGGTGTCGTTGGTGCAGGCCGCCGGTCTCAGTCGGACGGCCACACCTTCGCGCGCTCGGTCAGCTCGTCCCTGAAGTCGGGGTGGCCGACTGCCGCGAGCGCCTCTGCCCGCTCGCGGATCGTACGGCCGTGCAGTTCCGCCACGCCCCACTCGGTGATCACGAGGTCCACCTGGTGGCGCGGGGTGCTGACCACGGTGCCCGCCGGGAACCCCGGGAGGATGCGGCTCGTCACCGTTCCGTTCACCGTGGATGTGGACGGCAGGCAGATCATGCTGCGGCCATCGGCCGTGAGCCCGGGTCCGCTCACGAAGTCCTCGTGGCCGCCCACCCCGCTGAACTGAACTCCGTTGATGCTGTCGGCCATCACCTGGCCCGACAGGTCGACGGCCAGCGCGCCGTTGATCGTGACCATGCTGCGGTTGCGTGCGATGTTCTCGGGTGAGTTCACCACCCGCACCGGCAGGAAGCGCACCTCGGTGTTGCCGTCCAGCCACTCGTACAGCTCGGGCACACCGGCGGCGAACGTTGTGGGCGAGTAGCCGTCGAAGGGGGAGTTCTTGCGGTTCGTCACCTTGCCCGCGCGGTGCAGACGCATCAGGCCGGTGGTGAACATCTCGGAATGGATGCCGAGGTCACCGATGTTGCTGTCGGCCACCATCGACGCGATGCGGCTCGGGATGCCTCCGATTCCGGTCTGCAGCGTGCACCCGTCATGGATGAACCGCATCGCATGCTCTGCAATGCGACGCTCCGCCTCCGTGGGCTCCGCATCGGGAAGGTCGAGCGGCCGTCGGTCGGTGTGCACCAGAACGTCGATCTCATCCAGTGCGAGGCTGTGCGTGTGGCCCGGCTCCACACCCACGGTGCGCGGGTAGTGCTCGCTCACCTCCACCACCAGCACCCTGTCGGGGTCGGCACCGGCACGGTGCAGCTCGTCGACCGAGGCGCCCGCATGCAGGCTCAGGCTGACGCGGCCGTTCTCCGGCATCGCCGCGGCTGTCGCCATGACGCGCGGGTTCAGGTGCCGCAGCACCGGCTCGAAGCGGCGGAAATCGGCGGGGACGAAGTCGATGTCGGCCCCTGAGTCGCGCAGGAAACGTTCGGCTGGTCCGAAGAAACCGCTGCGGTAGCGGACACCCCTGCGCATGAACAACTGGAAGAGGTCGGGAAGCAGCGCGCCGAACACCTCGAGTCGTCCGAAGTCGTCGCGCTCCCCGAGCGCGTGCAGGAAACCCACCGGCACCCCCGGCCCGAGCGGCACGGCGAGGCTGTCGGTGCCGCGCACGACGGCGACCGCCTCCTCCATCGATGCGAACCTCATCCCCTGATTCTTGCCCCCCGGGTGAGGGGTAGGTTGGGCCGATGAGCAAGCCCGACGTCTCCATCCCCGACCAGGACCCGCCCGCAGACCTCGTTCTCGACGACATCACCGTGGGCGACGGTGCAGAGGCAAGGCCGGGCGCGGTGGTGGAGGTGCACTACGTCGGCGTTGCATGGAGCACGAACCGCCAGTTCGACGCGTCGTGGGACCGGCAGGAGACCTTCGAGTTCCGCCTCGGGGCCGGACAGGTGATCAGCGGATGGGACGAGGGCGTCGCCGGCATGAAGGTGGGTGGACGCCGTCGTCTCACGATCCCGCCGCACATGGGCTACGGGGCGGCCGGAGCGGGCGGTGTGATCAAGGGCGGCGAGACGCTCGTGTTCGTGGTCGACCTCCTGAACGTGAACTGAGGGGACTGTGATGAGCGAGAACTTCTACACCGCGAACGCATCACTTGCGGGGGTCGAGCGCCTCGGCACCGACGAGATGCAGACGATCTGGCGCGTCGAGATGGCGGGGGAGTTCTTCTACAACCTGCTGGCCGACCGCATCGATGACGCCGAGGCGAAGGACCTCCTGCGCCGCAACGCGGTGGAGGAGCGCGGGCATGCCCGGCGCATCGCCCGTGCGTTGTCCATCGCTCTCGGGAGCGAGTGGGAGCCCAGCGCAGCGCAGCAGGAACTGCTCGACGTGCCCATGCCTGCTGTCATCGACGCGAAGCTGTTCGCGGGAGTGGTGCAGGGGGAGCTGAACGGTGACGCCGGCTACCAGAAGTGGGCCGACAACGAACCGAACCCGGAGATCGCCCGGCTCCTGCGCCTGAACGGCCGCGAGGAGACCATCCACGCGAACCGTGCCCAGCGGGTGCTCGAGATCCTCAGTTCCTGACGGGACCCTCCGCGGGTCCCGCTTCAGGGCGACGGGGCAGCACCGTCGACAGCGCCACCAGGCCACTGACCGCGAGGAACACCGCGCTCACCGCGACGTGACGCGGGTGCTCGATTCCCGAGCCCATCACCGCCGTTGCGTACAGCACGGATGACGCACTGACCAGCAACGCCACGATGCCGGCCTCCCGTCGTCGGGACGTGACGAACCCGACAACGACGGCGGCGAAGCACAGCACAATCGACAGCCTCCACGGCGGGAAGAGATCTCTGGGCACCGGGGTGCGTGTCTCGAGCGGGAGGAAGTCGTCGTTCGGCGGCCGCAGTGTCGGCCCGGCGAGGTCGACGAGCCGGTCGCCGGTGTCACCCGGATGCGTGATGACCCACCGCGCATACGTACGCCAGCCGTGGTCCTGCACCCACTCCAGAAGCGGCAGACCACCCACCCGCAGCATGCTGGGCGGTGCCTGCCCCTCGGGGAACCCCGCACGTGCCAGCAGGTCGGCGGGAACCTGCTCGACGTAGTCGTAGCCGCCCGCCTCGCGCATGCCGGGAACCACGGGCATGCCCTGTTCCGCGAACCAGGCAAAGCGTGTGTCGTCGGTGATCACGCGCTCGGAGAGCACCGTGTACATGTTCAGCACGGACAGTGACGAGGTGGCCCCCAGCTGCTGCACACCGAACACGGCCGCGGCCACGAGCACGAGCCCACCGGCCGCGGGCACCCGTCGCCGCACGGCAGCGGTGACGAGCACGGCCGCAGCCGCCGCGAAGAGAAGGAGAAGGTGCTGCTGGCGGCTCATCGCGAACGTGGCGAACACCGCGGTCCATGCCCAGCGCATGCCGGGGGACGGTCGTCTCGCGACGGCAACAGATGCGGCGACGGTGGCGACGCCGAGCGAGATCGACAGTGACTCCGACAGGATCGCAAGGTCGTAGCGCACCACCTGCGGCACGAGACCCACGAGGAGGGTCACCGACCTCACCACCGCCGGGAAACGGACCCCGTTCGAGAGCTCGCGTGCGAGCCACACCCATGCACATGCCCCGAGCAGAACCTGTGCCGACACCCGAGCGGTGTCGGCGCTGCACAGTGCGTACACCAGGGTCACCGGCCACAGGCGCGAGCCGGGGGACAACAGCGAGAAATCGAGGTACCCGACGGAGTCAGGGAAGCGTGCCGGTGTGCGGCCCCACACCACCGACGCACGGACTGCGAGGTACGCGGCCGCGAGCACGGGAAGACTCGTGAGGCGTTCTCGCCGGGGCACGTGCCGAGGCTACTTCGGTGGTCATCGGACGAATGTGTCGGTGTACCGTGACCGCATGAAGTCGCTCGTGATCCACGAACTCGGCAATCTCGATGCACTCACCGTGGAGGAGAGACCGTCACCGGTGCTCGCCGACGGTCAGGTGCGGGTGAGAGTCTCGGCATGCGGGCTGAACTACGTGGATGCGTTGATGATCGAGGGCCGCTACCAGATCAAGCCGCAGGTGCCGTGGGTCCCCGGCAGCGAGGTGACGGGAACGGTCACCGAGACCGGACCGGGAGTGGACGCATCCCTGATCGGCAGGCGCGTGTTCGTGCCGGTGGGTGCGGGCGGTTTCTCCGATGAGGTGGTGACGGCCGCGAACCGCATGCTGCCGATACCGGATTCGCTGTCCGACGGCCAGGGTGCCACCTTCATGCAGAGCTATCTCACCGCCTGGTTCGCGTTCACGCGCCGCACCACCCAGGAGCCCGGCCGCACGATGCTGGTGCTCGGTGCCGGCGGAGGGGTGGGTCTCGCGGCCGTGGACGTGGGCGTGTCGCTCGGGTTGCGCGTGATTGCCGGAGCATCCAGCGAGGAGAAGCGGCAGCTTGCGCTCGACCGCGGTGCGTTCGCTGCTGTCGACGTGCTGAACGACGACGTGAAGGCGAAGGTGCGGGAGCTCGCCGGCGGTGGCGTGGACATCGTGTACGACCCGGTGGGGGGCGACCTCGCCGAGCCGTGCCTGCGCGCCCTGAACGCACACGGTCAGTACATGGTGGTGGGGTTCGTGGGCGGGATCCCGCGCCTGCCAGCGAACTTCGTGCTGCTCCTGAACCGCACCGTTGTGGGGGTCGACTGGGGGGCATGGGTGGGCCGCAACCAGGCGGAGAACCAGGTGATGCTGCGCGAGGTGATGGAGCGCATCGTGGCGGGCACGCTGCACCCGGTGGAGCCGGTTCCGTACCCGATGAGCAGGGCGGTGGACGCCCTGCGTGACATGCAGAACCGCAGGGTCGTGGGCAAGGTGGCGCTGGTTCCCGACTTCGGGTGACTCAGCGGGCGCGCTCCAGTTCGTAGAGCGGCAGCGGACAGCGCCGGCTCAGCCACAGTCCCGCGCCGATCTGCTCGAAGTGCGGCGCGAGCCGCGCGCGGTACCACGCGCCGGTGCGGCGGTGCACGTCCATGTCGGTGGACTCCGTGTCGACGATCTCGTCGAGGTCGCGGCGCGTGGGGGCCTCGATGTACACGATGCCGCGCGAGGTGGCAGCGATGTTGTCGATCGCCCGTTCCGCCCCGGCGGGGGGAAGGTAGTGCAGCACGCCGTGGCACACGACGAGGTCGAACATCTGCGCCGGTCGCCACTGCGTGATGTCGCGGCGCTGGTGACCGTAGGTGCGGCAGGCGTGCTCGCTCACGTCGGTCGACACGTAACGCACCTCCGGGTGGTTCTGCGCGTACCAGTCACGCCAGTACCCGGGGCCCGCGCCGATGTCGAGCACCGAACGCAGCGGGAGATCCCACCACTGCGCGAGCGAGTGAACCGCGGAGGCGAGCGATGCCACCTTCGATGCGGTGTGCACCGGGTCGTCGCCGTAGAAGCGTGCGTAGTACGCCTCGTCGAAGGAGCGCCGAGCGGCCATCCGTTCAGTCGTTCCAGAACGCGTCGTGACCGGTGGCGACCCGCTGCCACGGGGCATGCCGCTCGATGTGCTGCGCGAGCCCGAGCGCGAGCGAGTCGCCGAACCGTGGCGCGGTGACCTGGAAACCCATCGGCACGCCGTGGCGGTCGAGACCCATCGGAACGCTGACGGCAGGGTGACCGGTGAAGTTCGCGTCGCTCGTGTTCAGGGCGATCATCGTGTCGTGCTCCACCGAACCCGCGGAACTGGCCATCGGCCCCTCTGCCGGCCAGGCCCGCGAGTTCACCGTGGGCACCACCACCACCGAGTCGTTCCCCATGAGGTCGTCGAAGCGTGCACCCACCTCGTGGCGCATGCGCATCGCCTCCACGTACTGGGGCGCGGTGACCTTCGCGCCGAACTCCAGCTGGCCCTGCACGTAGTCGCACGTCTCGCCCCAGCGGTCGGACAGCCCGAGCATGCTCTGGTGCAGTTCCGCCGTGGAGATCACGAACCACCAGTACACGGATGAGTTGTTCGACGGCGACGGGGCGCGCACCACGTCCACCCCGGTTGCGGCCAGCATGTCGAGGGTTCGCTCGTACGCCTCCTCAACCTCGGGGTCCATGTCGGAGCGGTACGTGCGGCAGGCGATCACACGGCGCGGCATGCGCGGGGTGAGGTCCACCGAGCCCGCCGGCAGCGACAGGAAGTCACCGCGTGCGGGACCGTGCGTCACCGATGCCTCGGTGATGACGTCGTCGACAGACGTTCCGCTCGATCCCTGCGTGGAGAACTCGATCCAGCGCGGGAGTGCGTTGCGCCCGATGGCACCCATCGACGGCTTGTAGCCCACCAGACCGCACGCGCTCGCGGGCCCGCGCACGCTGCCGCCGCCGTCGGAGGTGGTTGCGACCGGCACCAGTCCCGCCGCGAGGGCGGCGGTGCTGCCGCCACTCGAGCCACCGGGCGACTTCTCCGGGTTCCACGGGTTGCGGGTGGCCCCGTACAACGTGTTCACCGTGACGGCCGTGGCCCCGAACTCAGGGGTGTTGGTGCGCCCGATGATGATTGCACCGGCAGTACGGAGACGTTCGATGATGACGTCGGAGAAGGTGTCGGCCGGTGCGTCGGCGAACAGGGTGCTGCCGAAGGTGGTGCGGCGCCCCTCGATGCGCACCATGTCCTTCACGAGCACCGGCAGACCCGCGAGGGCGCCGGTGCGGGGATGCGCAGCCGCCTCGCGCAGGGCGTCCTCGGCCCACAGGGCGGTGACGGCGTTCAGGCCGCGCGAAGCGTCGATGCGGTCGAGTGACCTCTGCACCAGTTCGACGGGGCTCACCGAGCCGTCACGGACGAGGGCGGCAAGTTCCTTCAGCACGCACCGACACTAACCAAGTGGGTGCGGCGGTTGTTCAGCCGATGGGGAACCAGTTCCAGTCGACTCCGGCGAGTGTCGAGTCGGCCGTGGCGAGCACGGCGAGACCCACGATGGTGGCGCGGGCCGGCACGTGGTCGAGAAGCGGCACGCGGATGTCGTGGCTGATCGACTCGAGGTGACCGTGGGTGAACTCGCCCAGCATCCGCGCGAGTGCCGGGGTGTGCCGGGCCGCCACCAGGCACTCGAGGCGGAACTGTCTCCACAGGGTGCGTTCGGCCGACAGGTGCGCGCGCAGGTTCGCGGCTATCGTCCCCCGCAGGTTCCCCGTGTTCATCGACGTGAACGCGGCGATGTCACGCTCGGTCTGCGGGAGGTGGAGCAGCTCCACGCAGTCGAGAACCAGGGACTCCTTGTTCTCGTAGAGCCCGTAGATTGCGCCCACGCTGACGCCTGCCCTTCGTGCGATGCGCGACACGGTGGCGCGGTGCACCCCGGAGCGCGAGATCACGTACTCGGTGGCATCGATGAGGGAGTCGCGCACTTCGTCTCCCGTGCGTGGCCGCTCGAACTCGTCGGCCTCCGCGGTGCCCGGTGCGGCAGTGCCTCGACCCGTGTCGGGAGGCCGGCAGAACAGGCGCAGGAGATGAACGGGGTCAATCGCCGGTTGGTCGGCGCCGGGCGCGGCGGAGTTGAGGAGCGCAGTGCCGAGGAGCGTGGCCACCACCAGCACCGCGAGCTGACGCTGCGGTCCGTCCGTTCCCGGGGCCGCACCGTGCATCGCGAGGAGCATGTTGAGGTCGTGGTGCACGACCTCGCCGAGCACCTCGTCGCGCCGGGCGGCCACGATCACCTCGACGGCACTGCCCGCATCGGGCACCGACACGGGGTCGCACAGGGCACGCCACGCCGACACCGCGCGCTCCATCGCGTTCTCGTCGCGGTTCTCTGCCGCATGCAGCGCTGCCTCGAGAACCCCGGACACCGCCGGCCAGAAGCTGCGCTGCCACGCCAGCACCATCAGCTCGGAGCGGTCGTCGCAGCGTGCGTAGATCACACCGCTGCTGTAGCCCGCATCGGATGCCACCCGCGTGAGGGCAAGCTGGTCGACCCCGTCGCGGCGCACGGCGTTGGCCGCGCTTGCCGCAACCTTCTGGTCGGTCTGTCGCGACCTCTCGGTCTGCCTGCTCGTCACCATCGAATGCCCATCAACCGTCCCGGCTCATGCTCCCACAGCGGGCCCGTCGTTCCCCATGCGGACGCACCGTAGAGTGACGGCATGGACCTCTCGCTCGGTGCCGTGCAGATGAGCATGACTCCCGATGTCGGCCGCAACCTCGACACCGCCGAGCGTCTGGTGCGCGATGCCGCCGCGGGGGGTGCACGAATAGTGCTCGTTCCCGAGCTCTTCGAGGACGTGTACTTCTGCAAGGACGTCGACGCAGCGAACCTCACCCGCGCACGGCCGGTGGAGGGCCACACCACCGTCGCCAGGTTCGCCTCGATCGCCCGCGAGCTCGGTGTCGTGCTGCCGCTCAGCATCTTCGAGCGTGCCGGCAACACCCTCTTCAACACCGTGGTCATGGTGGACGCCGATGGGTCGGTGCTGGGCACGTACCGAAAGAGCCACATCCCGGACGGCGTCGGCTACAGCGAGAAGTTCTACTTCACGCCCGGGGACACCGGATTCCGGGTGTGGGACACCGCGCACGGCCGTGTGGGCGTCGGCATCTGCTGGGACCAGTGGTTCCCCGAGGCAGCGCGGGTGATGGCACTGCGCGGCGCCGAGTGCATCCTGTACCCCACAGCGATCGGCAGCGAACCTCCCGACCCCACGTGGGACTCAAGCGGTCACTGGCAGCGAGTTATGCAGGGACACGCCGCGGCGAACCTGCTTCCGGTGGTGGCGGCGAACCGGTTCGGCCGCGAGACCGGCACACAGACGGAGCTCGACTTCTACGGGTGCTCGTTCATCGCCGACAACACCGGCGCGAAGGTGGCCGAGGCACCGCGCGACGCCGAGGCGGTGCTCGTGGCGAGTTTCGACCGAACCGCTCTCGACCGCCTGAGGCTCTCGTGGGGGCTGTTCCGCGACAGACGCCCCGACCTCTACGGCGACGTCACCGGCTTCGGCGGCTGATCAGACCGGGGCGTCGCACTCGCGACGCGGCTCCGCCGGCGACGGCAGGTTGTCCCACATGTCGGCCAGCAGGTCGTCGCGCAGGGCACGCACCGAGGGGTCGTCCCACCGGTTCACCCGTTGCAGCGGGTCGTTCGCGTGGTCGTACAACTCGCCCTCGGTGCCGTCATGGAGCGTGCCCGGCAGCATCGCGGAGCACGTCCACCCGTCGCGGTGGATGGTGCGCACGCCCACCTCCTTGCCGAACAGCACGCTGTCCCACTCCGTGAGCACACGTTCGAAGCCACGGGCGCGTGCGTCGTCGTCACTGACGGGAAGTGCGGCCGCCTCGGTGTAGCCGGGCCGGTTGAGGCCGGCGATGGAGGCGAACGTGGCGGCGAGCGACACGTGGCCGACCGGGGCCGTGACGGTGGCGGGCGCGATGCCCGCAGATTTCGCAGGCCTCCAGATGAGCGGCAGGCGCATCAGCGAGTCGACGTGGTACGGCCCCTTGAAGAGGAGACCGAAGTCGCCCTGCATCTCGCCGTGGTCGGTGGTGAAGACGATGTCGACATCGTCCTCCCAGCCGCGCGCACGGATGGCGGCCAGCACGCGGCCCACCGCCTCGTCGATGAGTTCGTTCTTCACGTGCACCATCGCGTTGATCTCGCGCACGTTGTCCGCCGTCAGTGTTGCCGGAACCCACTTCAGCGGTGCCTCGAAGTTCGAGACGAACTGCCCCGTGTACCAGCCCATCCAGTGTGCGGGCTTCGACGACAGCACGCGCTCGCGTTCGTCAGGGTCGGCGATGTATCCGGCCGGGAGGTCGAGGTCGCGCCAGTTCACCCTGTGCAACTCGCTCTGCGGCGGGTCCCACGGGTGGTGCGGGTCGGGGAACGACATCCAGCAGAACCACCTGTCGTCCTTGCCGACGGAGTCGAGCCATGCGATCGTGCGGTCGGCCACCCAGTCGGTGTGGTACCACCCGCGGTCGATGCCGTTCGTGGTGCGCACCTGCGGTGCCATGGTGTCACCGCCCGGCTCGGTGGTGACCTCGAGGTCGGCATCGAGGTTCGGCACGAAGCCGAGCATCACCTCGGGGTGGTTCTCGCGCAGCCAGCCCACATAGTGCAGGTTGCCCGCGGCGCCGTGGCCGGCGAACTCCATGTGCTCGAACCCGCGGTGCGGGAACGGCGTGCCGTCGGGGAGGTTCGACCACTCGGTGAACGTTCCGTCACGCCCCATGCGGCTCTCGGCGAAGCGCAGGAACGGGTCGAGCAACGGCTCGAAGTGCGCCTTGCCGAGCAGCGCGGTGCGGTAGCCGGCCGACCGCAGCGTGGCAGCGATGCTGGGCGCGTCCTCGGGCAGGGGGACGCCGTTCATCCACACGCCGTGGGTGGCCACGTGCTGGCCGGTGATCATCGTGCTGCGCGACGGCATGCACACCACGTTCTGCGGGTGCGCGCGAACGAAGTTGATGCCCTCGCGCGCGAGTGCGTCGATGTTGGGCGTGCGCGCAATCGTTCCGCCGTTGCAGCCGAGCGCGTCGAAGCGCTGCTGGTCGGTGGTGATGAAGAGAATGCGCCGGCCGGTCAATGTGCCCCCTCGAGAATCTGCTTTGCGTTGCGCAGTGCCTGGCCCGACGCACCCGCCGTGACGAGGGCGAGAACGTTCGGTGTGCACTGTGTGGAGTAGGAGAGGATGCTGTGCCCGTGCCGGTCGTCGATCACGTCGACGGTGCCGAAGTGGTCCTTGATGAGCGGGTTGTTCACGATGGAGTACTGGAACCGTCGCGACCTGTTGTCGACCACCACGATGTCCTCCTCGAACACGATCCCGGTGGGCAGCGTTACCCAGCGCTTCGTTCCCTCGACCCTGCAGTCCTTCACGGGGAACCACTCGTGCAGGCGGGCCGGGTCGCCGACGAGCGCCCACACATCGTCGGGTGGGCACGCGATGTGGATGTCACGCCTGATTGTTGCCACGGGGGAACGATAACCGTGCCCGCCGCCCGGTTCAGTCGTCGAGGCTCCAGTCAACTGCCGGCAGGCCCGCCCCGGCGAGAGCGTCGTTCGCGCGCGAGAACGGTCGGCTGCCCAGGAAACCGTTGTGTGCCGACAGTGGCGAGGGGTGCGCACTCTCGATCACGGTGTGCAGAGGGTTCGTCACCAGTGCCTTCTTCTTCCGGGCATGGCCTCCCCACAGAACGAACACGGTGCGTTCGGTGCGCTCGTTCACCGTCTCGATCACGCGGTCGGTGAAGGTCTCCCACCCGTGCCCCTGGTGGCTGCCGGCCTGTCCTTCCCGCACGGTGAGGGTGGTGTTGAGCAGCAGCACACCGCGCCGCGCCCACGCCGTGAGGTTCCCGTGCGACGGTGTGTCGATGCCGAGGTCGCTGCGCAGCTCGGCATGGATGTTGCGCAGCGAGGGCGGCACGGCGACACCCTTGCGCACGGAGAAACAGAGTCCGTGTGCCTGGCCGGCCCCGTGGTACGGGTCCTGCCCGAGGACCACCACCCGCACCGAGGCGAACGGGGTCTCGTGCAGTGCCGCGAACACCTCGTCCTCCGGCGGGAACACCCGGTGCTGACGGCGTTCATCCGCCACGAACTGCTGCAGCCCGGCCCAGTAGGGCTTGTTCAGTTCGTCCCGCAGCAGGGGGTTCCAGTCGGTGGGCACGGCGCAGAACCTAGTGACACCGCCCCGAACGGGGGTACCGACGGGCCCCGATTGGGTGCGGCCCGCGGGAAGCGGAAATACTTTTCCCCATATGGACCTGGCCCTCGCCGTCGACATCGGGGGCACGAAGTTCGGTGTGGGCCTCGTGACCCGCAGCGGCGAGCTGCTCGACCGCGAGATGCACAGGGTGGATGCGCGTGACACGGCCGACGAGCACTTCGAGGAACTGGCCCGCCTCGTGCGTTCCCAGGTCTCCCGCGCCCGGGAGCGCCACGGCATGCCCGTGACGGTGTGCGGCATCGGCTCCGCCGGCCCGATCACACCGAATGCCGAGGAGGTGTCGCCGCTGAACATCCCCGCCTGGCGGGATTTCCCTCTTCGCTCGCGTCTCGGGGCGCTCACCGGTCTCCCCGTGCACGGCGACGGCGACGCGAAGGCTCTGGCTCTCGCCGAGGGCTGGTTGGGGGCGGCCAGGGGGGTCGACAACTTCATGGCGATGGTGGTGTCCACCGGAGTGGGCGGGGGCATCGTGCTGAACGGGGAGTTGCTGGATGGCGCAACCGGCAACGCCGGCCACGTGGGGCACGTGGTGGTGGAGCCGAACGGCCGCCGGTGCACCTGCGGGGGGCGCGGGTGCCTCGAGGCGGAGGCATCGGGCCCGGCCATCGAGGCGATCACGGGCCGTCCGCCCACCGAGCCCACCTACGAGACGATGCAGCGCACCGGTCGGCTCGTGGGCCGTGCCGTGGCGTCGGTGTGCAACCTGCTCGATCTCCGTCTCGCGGTTGTCGGTGGCAGCGTGGCGATCGGTTTCGGCGCGACGTTCTTCACCTCCGCCCAGCGCACGCTCGACGAACTGTGCGGGCTCGGGTTCTCGCGCGGCGCGCGCATCGTGCCGGCCCGGCTCGGTGACCAGGGACCGTTGGTGGGCGCGGCGGCCGTGGGCTGGCGCGGACTCAACCGCCACGGCAACTGACAGTCGTCGTCAACCGGTCTGCGCAGTCAGCGCACCCACTGCAGGATGTCCACCTGCACGCGCGTGAGCGGCTGCTGCACGTCGATCCATTCGCCCACCGGCGGGACGGGCCTGCCGCGTGCGAGGAGCAGCATCGACACGTGCATGTGCGGCGGCTCCAGCACGTTCAGCCTCTGCTTCTGGTAGTGGAACGGGCTGCGGCCGTCATCCAGAATGCGCACGCCGTGGGCGGTGCCGCACCCCGCGATGACGATCTCGCCGGGGCCGGCAATCGCGGTCTGCCTGTAGCCCGCGCGCATGCCTGCCTCGACGGGATGGTGGTCGAGCACGTCGGCTGACAGTTGCATCATCGACTTGTCGCCGTGCCACAGCGCGGTGCCGAGCCGTATCTTCCACGACCGGTCGGGGTGACGTTCGCGCACGTGCGCATATGCGGCCTGGTCGAGGTGGCTCACGTACAGCGGTGCGTCGTTCGGGATGACCCGCAGCCACTTCTCGATGTCGCGCACGTGGTTCTTCGGGTCACCGTCGAGCGGTGGGTGCACTGCGTACCCGCGCACCGTGAAGTGGTTGGCGCGCAGTTCCTCCATCAGCGGGAGGAAGTCGGGCTGGGCAACCCCGAAACGCATCGCCGATGACTGCAGCTTCACCATCACGTCGCCGCGCCACCCGAGGTGCACGAGTGCCCTCAGGTGCGAGATGTTCGCAACAGTGAGAACCGTGTTGCGCGGGAGGTTCTGGGGCGGGGCCGACAGGGTGGGGGTGAGCACTATCGGCACCACTCCGGCAGGCACGTCGCGCACCTCGTACACGGTGCCCACGGCCACCTCGGAGGCCAGCTGGCCGGCCAGGGGCATGAGGTTCCAGCGCCGGAATCCGTACCCGTTGCCCTTCACCACGGGCACCAGTCCGGGCATGGTCCGGGCGGTGGACTGCACGTGGCTCAGCCACCGCGATTCATGCACGGCAAGGCGGAGGGTCACCCCCACAGGGTAGCCATCGCTAATCCTGAGTTGTTTGGTCGGGTTTTACTGCGTAGCGTGGCCCCGTGGCAAAGATCTTCTCCTTCCCGAACCCCGTCAACGACACCAGCGCCCGCATCGTGGCCGGTGGCGTGGTGGCGATGAGCGTCGCATTCCTCGTCACCGGTTGGGCATGGCTTCTCGTTCCGCTGACGTACGGGTTCATCGCGCGAGTTCTCGCCGGGCCGCGGTTCAGCCCGCTCGGTCGTCTCGCTGTCGACGTGGTCACCCCGCGCCTGCGCTTCGAGCACCGTTTCGTCGCCGGGCCGCCGAAGCGCTTCGCCCAGTCGATGGGTCTCGCGTTCACTGCGACAGCGTCGGTGCTCTGGTTGCTCGGGCTCGAGGGTGCCTCCCAGGTGACGATCGTGATGCTGGTGTTTGCCGCCACACTCGAGGCGGCGCTCGGCTACTGCCTCGGGTGCGCGATCTTCGCGCAGCTGATGAAGGTGGGCCTCGTGCCGGAATCGGTGTGCCTGGACTGCGCGGACATCACGCGGCGCGTGCAGACCGCCTCACGCTGAGACGCGGAAGCAGACAGCGCGGCGAGCGCCGAGCGACCGCACCCACCCACACCCCCGCGCCGTAGGCAGCCCAGTCGAGGATCCGCATTCCAAGGAAGAGCGCCTGGTTCGACGGACGCGAACGCCTGATGTCGATGAGCATCAGCGCCGACAGCGGCACGAACAGCGCAACCGTGAACGAGGGCCCGAAGGCGGAGGCGACGGCGAACGCCGGCCACCACTCCCTGCACACCGCACGCGCCAGCGAACCTGATGCCGACGACACCGACAGCCGCGCCACCTCCAGCCTGTTGCGGGCCGTGAGCCCCATGCCGCGCAGCGCCACGAATGTCCACGCCACCGACACCGCGAGGGCTGCGACTGCCCACGGCATCTGGCCTGCGAGAAGGAGCGCAAGCGGCGAAACGTGGAACACGTGCGCCTGCACCGGTGCAACAGACCACGGCATGCGCGAGTCGATGCCCGCGGCACTGCGGCCGTAACTGAAGCGCTGGGCAACCATCGCGGCGATGCCGCGGCGCGGCTCGTGGGTGCAGGTGACCGCGGGGTCATAGATGCAGACGTTGCCCGCGGCCACCGAGCGCCACACGAACTCCACGTCCTCACCACTGCGCAGGCCCTCGTCGAAGCCCTCCCGCGCGATGTCGGTGCGGGCCACGAGAACCGCAGTGGGCACGTAGGGAACATGCGAACGCGGCCGCACCGATGCGGGGTGCGGGCCCATGTCGAGCGGGCTGCAGAGTGCGTCGTACTGCTCCACCGCGCGGCGTCCGTCACGCGAGGTCACCCTCGGTGCCACGAGCGACACCTGTGCATCGGCGAGGTGCCCGGTGAGCCGGAGGATGTCGGCTGCGGTGGCCTGCACGTCACTGTCGACGAACGCGACCACCGGTGTGCCCACGGACGCGAGGCCGCTGTTGCGTGCCGCGCCCGGGCCCCCGTTCGCGTCGCGTCGCACCACGGTGGCGCGGCGCACATCGACGTTGACGGGCGAGCAGTCGTCCACCACGATCACGGCGAGTGGCGCGAGCGAGTCCACAACCTGCTGTACACGCTGCACGGTGTCGGTTCCGTCTGCGAACACCGGCACCACCACAGTCACGTCGGTGGCCGCTGCGGGTGCGCCAGGCTCGGGGTGGGCGGCCCCGGTTGCCACGAGCCGGGAGGTCAGCACCGAGCGCCCGACCGGACGGGCGGCCTCCACGGAGTCGAGCAACGGGACGCCGTTCTCCGACACACGAATGAACGTTCCCGGGCTCCCGGCGAGCACACCGTGCCGGTCACGCGAGCGCCACCACCGCCGGTCGGCATGCAGCACGGTGCTGCCGTCGTGGTTCACCCCTGCCGCCCTGCCGTCTGCCCGTCGATGCGGTTCGACAGCGAACCGACCCACATCGTGAACACGGCTCGGCCGTGCGCGGCGGTTGCACCGGTGGGGTCACCGAGCACCCCGCTCGTCGAAACGGCGCGCACACCTCCTGCACGCATCGCCGGCATGAGGTCGGCGGCACCGCCGGTGTTGCCTGGCCGCGCAAGGTCCATGCGCACGAGGTCCGGGTGGAGGTGCAGCATCACGCTGGTCTCGGTGAGACCCGCATGCATGTCGGCACCGTCGTATGCGGGAAGCGACCACACGTCGTGCGGCACGCCCCGAAGCGACAGTTCCTCGGTTGCCATTGCGAGCGCATCGGCGTTGCCGCCGTGGCCGTTCGCGAACAACACCCCGTCCGTCCACCCCGTTGCCGATGTCGCAATCGAAACCAGGGTGGCGGCCGTGAGGTCGGTGCCGATGCTGAGGGTGCCGGCGAAGCCCGCATGCTCGTCGCTCGCGGTCACGTTCACCGTGGGCCCCAGGGTGGCCCCGTGGCCTGTGCACGCCGCCCCGGCAACCGCGGTGATGATGAGCGAATCAGTGGAGGGGGGCAGGTGCGCGCCGTGCTGTTCGAACGAACCGACCGGCACCACGAGAAGCCGCGACCTGCGGTCGGCGCTCATGCCGCGCTGCGGCGACGGGTGCGCTTCCACACGAACCGCACGAGCTCGTTGAACGCAGTGACACCGATTGCGGTGGCGAACGCGACGAGGAATGCCTTCGTGTGGCTGTCCTGGAACGTGCGGCCGCCGATGAACCCGAGCATCGTGGCGTACGTGCCCCACACCGTGGCGGCAACACCGATCCAGCGCATGAACCACCGTCGCGGCTGTCCGGTGATGCCGCACGTGAGGGTGAGCAGGGTGCGCCCTCCCGGGATGAAGCGTGCCGTGATCAGCAGCTCGCCGCCGCGCTTCTCCACCTGGTCACGCGCCCACTGCAGGCGCCGTGCCCCCTTCTCCGTGCTGTTGTACCTGCGCTCGAACCAGTTCGACGCCTTCCTGCCGATGGTGTAGCTGAGCAGGTCACCGGTGAAGGCACCGCCTGCCGCAACCGCCACCACGAACGGCCAGAAGAGGTCGTGCAGGCCGGCGCTGACACCGCCGATGATCACCATGGTCTCGCTCGGCACGATCGGCACGACGCTGTCGAGCACCGCAACCGCGAAGATGACCACGTAGAACCACGGCGAGCCGGAGTAGTCCTTCAGCCAGTCGAAGAAGGAGTCGATGACCGGCAGCACGGTCCCGAGATTACGACCGGGTTCCCGTCACCGGTGGTTCCGACCCGGCAAAGAGGCGCTTGATGTTGCCGAGGTGGCGCACCTCCACGAGCAGGGCGAGGCCGACCATGCTCCATATCTCCCAGGCGGGCGGGCCCACGACGAACAGACCGGCCACCACCACGGGAACCGCGATGATCGAGCCGACCGATGCCTTCTTCGTGGTCTTCATCAGCACCAGCCAGGTGGCGAGCGCAGCGGCCAGCACCGCGGGGAAGAGCGCGAGCACCACACCGCCACCCGTGGCGATGCCCTTGCCGCCCTTCAGGCGCCGCGTGACGGGGAAGATGTGGCCCACGATCGCGGCCGCGCCGCACATGTATGCAACCTTGCGGTCACCCAGCATCAGGGCGGTGGGCACCGCACCCTTCGCGGCATCGATGACGAACACGAGGATGCCCCACTTCGCGCCGAGGGCCCGTCCCACGTTGCTGGCACCGGGGTTGCCGCTGCCGAAGGTGGTGATGTCGACTCCCTTCGACCGTGCGACCACGATCGCGCTCGGGATGGTGCCGAGGAAGTAGGAGACAACGACGACAGCGACGGTGACGAGGATGTCCATGTCAGTTGCCGCCCCCGACGAGGATGCCGGGCCGTGCCGCACGCTGCGGCTTCGAGTGGTCGGGGCTAGGGCGCGGCGCCAGGGCAACGGGCACCGACGCAAGCAGTGTCTCGCCGTCGCCGCCCACGCACTCCGGGTCGGGGCCGTCTAGCGGCAGGCCGGTGAAGAACTTCGCCGCCATGCAGCCGCCCTGGCATGCATCGTACGCGCCGCACGAGGCGCACGCCCCGGCACTCTGCGGTTCGCGCAGCGAACGGAAGAGTTCGCTCTCCCGCCACACCGAGGTGAACCCACCGGGAGCCAGCACGTTGCCCGCCCTGAACTCCTCGTGGATCACGAACGGGCACGCGTACACGTCGCCGACGGGGTCAATCAGGCACACCACGCGACCGGCACCGCACATGTTCAGCCCGGGCAGCGGGTCACCGAGTGCGTTCAGGTGGAAGAAGGAGTCACCGGTGAGCACGTTCTCGCCGTGCGCGAGCAGCCAGTTGTAGATCTGCCGCTGCTGCGCGTTGGTGGGGTGCAGTTGGTGCCACGAATCCGCACCGCGGCCGGCGGGGCGCAGGCGCGTGACGCGCAGCTGTGCGCCGAAGGAATCCGCGAGGGCCTTGAAGCCGTCGAGCTGGTCGACGTTGTGCCGGGTGACGACCACCGAGATCTTGAACGGGCCGAAGCCGGCGTCGCTGAGGTTGCGCATCGCGGTCATCGCGGTGTCGAACGAGCCGGCGCCGCGCACGGCGTCGTTCGTCGCCGCGTCGGTTCCGTCGAGACTGACCTGGATGTCGAGGTAGTCCATCGAGGCGAGGCGGCGTGCGGCCTTCCGGTCGATGAACGCCCCGTTCGTGGAGAACTTCACGCCCACGCCGCCGTTGACGGCATGGTTCACGATGTCGAAGAAATCGCGGCGGATCATCGGCTCGCCGCCCCCGATGTTCACGTAGAACACCTGCAGCCGGCGCAGCTCGTCGATCACGGCGACGCACTGCTCCGTGGTGAGCTCGCGCGGGTCACGCCGCCCGCTGCTGCTCAGGCAGTGGATGCACTCGAGGTTGCACGCGTACGTGAGTTCCCAGGTGAGACAGATGGGGGCGTCGAGGCCCTGCTTCATCTGGTCTACGAGTGTCTCAGAGGACATCGACGATCTCCGAACGGGTGAGCGAGTCGATTGCCTTCACGAATGCCGGCCAACGCTCCTCGGCGATGCCGGCCGCCTCGAGAGCGGCCCGCACGTTGGGGTGGTCGGCGAGGGAGGTGACCACGCGGACCACGTCGGGGTGGCGTAGGAACACGAGCCGCCTGTTGCCGTAGTGGTAGGCGAGCGCACCGAACGGCTCGGGCCTCACCGCAACCCTGGGGTGCAACGAGCAGGCGGAATCGAGGGTGGCGGTCACGCGGGTGCGTCCGGGCAGAGAACGGGGTTCGGCGCCGGGATCAGTAGACGCCGCACATGCCGTCGATGGAGATCTCCTCGACAAGCAGTTCCTCGACGACGTCGCTCTCCGCGGCCACGGACGTGGGCTCCTGTGGGGTGTCCTGTTCCATGGCATCCACAGTAGCCACGCCGGCCCCGTTGGTGCCCCCTCCGGAACCGCAAGTAGTGTCGGCGGCGTGCCGGCGATTGTGCCGGCACGCAAGTGGTGCCGGCCGTGTCGCCCGGTGCCGGAGGGGGTTTGTGGCCATGAAGACGAAGGCAGCAGTCCTGTGGGAGGTCGGTGCCCCGTGGAGCGTCGAGGAGATCGAGCTCGACCCGCCGGGCCCGGGCGAGGTGCTCGTGAAGATCGCGGCATCGGGCATGTGCCACTCCGACGAGCATCTCGTCACCGGCGACCTCCCGTTCGCGCTGCCGATAATCGGCGGCCACGAGGGTGCAGGAGTCGTCCAGCAGGTGGGCGAGGGCGTCTCGTGGCTGGCTCCCGGTGACCATGTGGTGTTCGGGTTCATCCCGTCGTGCGGGAAATGCCCCAGCTGCTCGAACGGTCGCCAGAACCTCTGCGACCTCGGGGCGGCGATGGGCATCGGCCGTCAGATTGCCGACGGCACGTCGCGGCACCATGCGAACGGCCAGGACCTCGGACTCATGTGCCTCCTCGGCACGTTCGCGCACCACACGGTGGTGCACGAGGCGTCCTGCATCAAGATCGACAACGACATGCCGCTCGACAAGGCGTGCCTGCTCGGCTGCGGCGTGGTGACCGGATGGGGATCGGCCGTGTATGCGGCCGACGTCACCCCCGGTGACACCGTGTGCGTGGTGGGCGTCGGCGGAATCGGTGCGAACGCCATCCAGGGCGCCCGGCTCGCGGGTGCGAAGCGCATCATTGCGATCGACCCGGTGGAGTACAAGCGCGAGAAGGCGATGGAGTTCGGTGCCACGCACACTGCCTCCTCGATGGCCGAGGCGTTCTCGCTGGTGCAGGACGTCACCTGGGGCACCATGGCGAACAAGGTCATCATGACCATGGGCGTCGGCGATGGCGGCGTGATGGGGGAGGCGATGGCCCTCACCTCGAAGCGCGGACGCGTGGTGGTCACCAACATCCACCCCGCGCTCGAGACCAAGGGAGCGGCCATCAGCCTGCTGGATCTCACTCTGATGGAGAAGCAGCTGGTCGGCTCGCTGTTCGGCTCGGGCAACCCGCGCCACGACATCCCGAAGCTGGCCGGTCTGTACCGCGAGGGTCTGCTCGATCTCGACGGGCTCGTCACGAAGACGTACCCGCTCGAGGGCGTGAACGAGGGGTACCAGGACATGCGCGACGGGAAGAACATCCGCGGCGTCCTGGTGTACGACTGACACAGAACGACACCGAGAAGAACGACACAGGAAACACGGAACAGGGGAGCAGAGGAACATGAAGTCACGTGCAGCAGTGCTGAGGGGGCTCGAGCAGCCCTGGCAGGTGGAGGAGATCCAGGTCGACCCGCCGAAGGCGAACGAGGTGCTGGTGAACTGGAAGGTGGCAGGCATGTGCCACTCAGACGAGCACTTCGTCACCGGCGACATGGTGCCGCCCCAGGACCTCCTCGACCTCATGGGCGCGAAGTTCTTCCCGTTCGTCGGCGGCCACGAGGGCGCAGGAATCGTGATGGAGGTTGGCGCCAACGTCACCTCGGTGAAGCCGGGTGACCACGTGTCGGCAAGCTTCGTTCCGTCGTGCGGTCGCTGCCGCTACTGCTCCACCGGACGCCAGAACCTGTGCAACTTCGGCGCGGGCACGCTGATGGGCCACATGATCACCGACGGCACGCCGCGTCACTTCGACAGTGACGGCACGCCGCTCACGATGATGGCCAAGCTCGGCACCTTCAGCGAGTACGCGTGCGTTGCAGAGGCGTCGCTCATCAAGGTGGAGCCCGACCTCCCCCTCGAGGCCGTCGCACTCGTGAGCTGCGGCGTGGCCACCGGCTGGGGCTCGGCCACGAAGCGCGCCGACACCCAGCCCGGCGACACGGTTGTCGTGGTGGGCATCGGTGGCATCGGCATCAATGCGGTGCAGGGTGCACGCATGGCGGGTGCGAAGCGCGTCATCGCCATCGACCCTGTCGAGTTCAAGCGCGAGAAGGCCATGGAGTTCGGTGCCACCCACACGTTCGCTTCGATGGCCGAGGCGATGCAGTCGGTGAACGAGCTCACCTGGGGCGAGATGGCCGACCGCGTCATCCTCACCCCCGGCGTGCTCCACGGCGACATGATGGAGGAGGCCATGGCACTCGTGGGCAAGGGCGGCACGTGCGTGGTCACCGCCATCTCGCCCATGACCGAAACCGACGTGAAGATGAGCCTCTTCCAGCTGGCGATGTGGAACAAGGAGGTCAAGGGCACCATCTTCGGCAGCCTGAACCCCCGCGCCGACATCCCCGCGCTGCTCGACATGTACAGGGCCGGGCAGCTGAAGCTCG
>JBMUAQ010000001.1:35517-56723 GCA_049454855.1 Ilumatobacteraceae bacterium | reverse complement strand
CGCTGCCCGGAGGCGCTCGCGGGCGGCGGTCATGTACGGGGTGTGGAACGCCCCGGACACCTGGAGCGGCATCACCCGCTTGGCGCCGAGATCCTTCGCGTGCCGACCGGCCGCCTCGACTCCGTCAACGGACCCGGCGATCACCACCTGGCCCGGCGCGTTGAAGTTGGCGACCCACACGTCGCTGTCGGCGAGGCGACAGGCGACCTCCACCTGGTCGTCGTCGAGGCCGAGGACCGCCGCCATGGTGCCAGGGTTCACGGTGCCCGCCTCGTGCATCGCGTCGGCCCTCTCCACCACCAGGCGCACGCCGTCCTCGAACGACAGGGCACCGGTGGCGGTGAGGGCCGTGTACTCGCCGAGGCTGTGGCCGGCACAGAAACTCGGCTCGATGCCGAGACGCTCGACAGCGTCGAGAACCATCAGGCTGGAGACGAAGGTGGTGAGCTGGGCGTTCCTCGTGTCCTTCAGTTCCTCGGCATCGGCGTCCAGCAGCAGGCGGGCCACGTCGCGGCCCGCGACATCCGACGCATCTGCAACGAGTTCCCAGCGCTCGTGACCCTCCCAGGGCCCTCCCCTCCCGGGGGGTTGGGGCCCCTGGCCGGGGAAAGTGAAGGCGAGCATGACGAAATGACACTAGTTCCCGTCCGTTTGGCGGCCCGGCGTTACCCCCGGGTAGTGCGCATCGTGCCAGCGGTACCATGACGCGCCCTGGCCCGAGTGGCGGAACGGCAGACGCGGCGGACTCAAAATCCGTTGTCCGGAAGGGCGTGTGGGTTCGAGTCCCACCTCGGGCACCCAGGCGCTTCATACACTCGCTGCGATGGCTCACCGACTGCTGAAGCGGCGTCTCGCGCAGGTCTCGGCCCGGCTGAAGGAGGTGCAGGAGGAACTGCGCATCGTCGAGGACCAGTACGGTCAGCTCGCCGCGGACGCCGACGACCTATCCCTTCGCGCACTCGTGTCGGAGACGCCCGCCGCTGAGCACGAGCACCGGGAGGCACGTCGACATGCGGATGCCATGGGGCGGCACCGCAGCGAACTGATCGCGCTCCGGGCCGAGCTGACGGCAAGAATGGACGAACTGCTGGACCGACTGAAGGACCCCACCCAATGACCATCCGTGTCGTCATCGCCGAGGACGAGGCCATCATCCGTCTCGACCTGAAGGAGACCCTCGAGGAGGAGGGCTACGACGTGGTGGGCGAGACCGGTCGCGGCGACAAGGCTGTCGACCTCGTCCGAGAGCTGCGCCCCGACATCGCAGTGCTCGACATCAAGATGCCCGGCATGGACGGCCTCGAGGCCGCGCGGCAGATCACGAAGGACCGCATCTGCGGGGTGCTCGTCCTCACGGCATTCTCCCAGCGCGAGGTCATCGAGGAGGCGCGCGATGCCGGTGCACTCGCGTATCTCGTGAAGCCCTTCCAGAAGAGCGACCTCATCCCCGCGATCGAGGTGGCGATCGGACGGTTCCGCGAGATGCAGGCACTGAACGGCGAGGTGGAGGTGCTGGGCGAGCAGCTCGAGACGCGCAAGATCCTCGACCGCGCCAAGGGCGTGCTCATCGACTCATTCTCCATGAGCGAGTCCGACGCCTACGGGTTCATCCAGCGCGGGGCCATGAACCACCGCACCACCATGCGGGCAGTCGCCGAGATGGTGGTGTCGGGCGAACTCCGGCCCGAGTAGGAAGGCCAGCCAGCCGTGTTGGTCATGGCCCTCGACGGCAACTCTCTCGCGTACCGCGCCTTCTTCGCCCTGCCCGAGGACATGGCGAACGCCTCGGGTCAGTCCACCAACGCCGTGTTCGGGTTCCTGACCATGCTCCTGAACCTGGCCCGTGAGCACAGGCCCGACGGGATCGTGGTGGTCTTCGACCGGCCCGAGCCCACGTTCCGCCACGACGAGATCCCCGAGTACAAGGCGCAGCGGGAGAAGGCCCCCGAGTCACTGCGTGAGCAGATGGGCATCATCCGTGAGTTGCTCGACGTGCTCGGCATCACCTGGCTGGAGATGGCCGGCTTCGAGGGTGACGACATCATCGCAACCATGGCGTCCGCGGCCGAGCGCGACCGCTTCGACCTTCTCGTGGTCACCGGTGACCGGGACTCCTACCAGCTGGTGAGCGATCCCCATGTGCGGGTGCTCTACAACAAGCGCGGTGTCAGTGAGTACGCCATCTACGACGAGGCGGGGATCAAGGAGAAGACCGGTGTCACCCCCGCGCAGTACCCGGATTATGCGGCCCTGCGGGGCGACCCGAGCGACAACCTCGACGGCGTTCCGGGGGTGGGAGAGAAGACGGCGGCGAAGCTGATCAACCAGTACGGGTCAATCGAGGGTGTCATCGCTGCGGCAGCGGAGCAGACACCGAAGCTCGCCGCGAACCTCGCCGAGCACGGTGAGCGGGTGAGGCGCAACGCGGGGATCATGGTGCTGCGCCGGGATGTGCCGGTTGATCCCGACTACACCGACCTCGCACCCTCGCCCGACATGCAGGCCGCGCGGAGGCTCTTCGAGTTCCTCGAGTTCCGCACCATGCAGAAGAGGCTCCAGGACGTCGTCACCGAGCGCGCCTGGCCGACGCGGGGGGATGCGGACGAATCCGCGACCGCCGCGGACAGCACAACCGGTGACGGGGTTCCCGCGCTCCTGATGGAGGAGCCGACGCCCGACGAGGCGGCGCGGGCGGTGGCCGGTCTTGCGGAGGCCGTGCTGGCGGCGGCATGGGAGGGCGATGCGGGGCGTTCGGCGCTGGCAGGTGTGGCGGTGGTGCTGGATGCCGCCGCGGGACGCGTGGCATGGGTGCCTGCACCGGCTGTGGTTGACGGGCCCGTGGGTGCGGCTCTCGCATCGCACGCTGCCGTGGTGGTCCATGACGCCAAGCCGCTCATGCGCTCGCTCCTGCCGCACGGGATCGACATCCGGGGTCTCGTGCTCGACACCCAGATCGCCGCGTACCTGGTGGATCCCGCCCGCGGGGGATTCTCGCTCGCAGATGTGAGCCGTGACCATCTCGGGGTCGTGCCCGAGGGAAGCACCGAGGCGAGTGATCAGCTGGATTTCGGCGGCGCGGGGGAGTCCGTTGCCATGTCGTGTGCCTCGGCCGCCCTCGTCACGGCGCATCTCGCCCCGCTCATGCGCGACCGGCTCGCAGCCATCGACAACATCTCTCTCTACGCGGACATCGAGAACCCCCTGGTGCGTGTGCTCGCACGCATGGAGCACCTCGGCATCGAGGTCGACGCCGTTGCGCTCGGTGCGGTCCGCGACCGCCTCCAGGAGGAGGCCACGCGTCTCACCGAGGACCTGTACGGGGTCGCGGGACGGACGTTCAATCTCAACTCACCGGCGCAGCTGCGTGAGATCCTCTTCGAGGAGCGGGGCCTCACCCCGGGGAAGAAGACGAAGACGGGTTTCAGCACCGATGCGGCGACCCTCGAGCGGCTGCGTGACGAGTGGCCTGAGTTCATCGAGCCGCTCCTGCGCTACCGCGAGGTGGAGAAACTGCGTTCCACCTACGGGGAGGGCCTGCTCGCCGAGGTCGACCCCGGTGATTCGCGCATCCACGCCACCTTCAACCAGACGGTGGCCCGCACCGGCCGTCTCAGCAGCGACCGGCCGAACCTGCACAACATCCCCGTGCGCAGCGACGAGGGTCGTGTCTTCCGCACCGCGTTCGTGGCGCGGGACGGATGCGAGCTGATGGTGGCCGACTACAACCAGATCGAGCTGCGCTGCATCGCGCACCTGGCGGACGACCCGGGGCTCGTGGCTGCGTTCAACGCGGGGGAGGACATCCACCGTGCCACCGCGGCCCGCGTGTTCGGTGTTGCCCCCGGTGACGTGACTGCCGACCAGAGGGCGAAGGCCAAGATGGTGTCCTACGGCCTCGCCTACGGCATGGAGGCCTACGGGCTCAGCCAGCGTCTCGCCATTCCGGTGCCCGAGGCGGCGGCGATCCTCGACAGTTACTTCGCCGCGTTCCCGAACGTCCGTGCCTACATGGATGCCGCGGTGCACGAGGCACGGCAGCGTCAGTACACAGAGACGTTGTTCAAGAGACGCCGTCCGATTCCCGAACTGCTGAGCGACAACTTCCGCATCCGTCAGGCCGGCGAGCGTCAGGCGATGAACGCCGCCATCCAGGGTCTGGCCGCGGACATCTTCAAGATCGCACTGGTGCGGATCGACCGCCGCCTGGAGTCAGAGGGCCTGTCGGCGCGTCTCGTCCTGCAGGTGCACGACGAGGTGCTCGTGGAGTCGCCGGTTGCCGAGCATGACGCGGTGAACGAAGCGGTGCTCACCGAGATGCGCGGTGCTGCCGACCTCAGCGTGCCGCTCGAGGTGAACGCCGCATGGGGGCGCACCTGGGCGGACGCGAAGTCGTGAGCGAGGGTCGCGACAGTCACGACCACTGGTTCGAGCCCGTCGCGGAACATCTCGGCGCGGCGTACCTGCGGTACTCGTTCACGAAGGGAACGGTGAACGAGGTCGATGCGCTCGTCGGGTGGCTCGGGCTCCGCCCCGGTTCTCGCGTGCTCGACGTCGGCTGCGGGCCCGGTCGTCACGCACACGAGCTGGCGCGGCGCGGCATCACGGTGCACGGCATCGACATCAGCGAGCGGTTCGTTGCCCTCGCGCGCGACGGGGCGCCGGAGGGCGCCACGTTCGAACGGATGGATGCGCGCGCGATGACCTTCGGGGATGAGTTCGATGCGGCGGTGTGCCTGTGCCAGGGCGCGTTCGGTCTGATGACGGAGGAAGGTGGCGATGCCAGGGTCCTCGAGGGCATTGCACGCGCCCTGCGTCCCGGCGGGGTCCTGGCGCTGTCTGCCTTCAACGCCTATTTCTCCGTGCGGTACCACACGGATGCCACGTTCGACGCGGCCTCGGGGGTGTCGCACGAGACCACCGAGGTGCGTGACGAGCAGGGCCGGGCCCGCACCGTCGACCTGTGGACCGGCTGCTACACGCCGCGGGAACTCGGCCTGCTGGCCCGTGCCTGTGGGCTCGAGCCCGAGCGCATCCTGTCGGTCGACCCCGGCGCCTACCGGGACCAGGCGCCCACCGTGGAGAGTTCGGAGTATCTGCTGATAGCGTCAAAAACGCCCTTCCGCCGGTAGGGCCCCGGCTCGCCGGGCCCACGCCGATTCACATCCATCCCGAAAGACCACTTCCTTGTCCGACTCAACTCTCACCCCGGCATACGGCACCTTCGGCGCCGACGGGGTCTACGCCCCCCGCACAGTCACCTCCCGAGACATCGACAGCTCGTTCGAAGAGGAGGTCGAGCGCCGGCACGTGAGTCTCAAGGAGAAGCAGCTGGTCACCGGGTCCGTCGTGAAAATCGACCGCGACGCCGTGTACGTGGATGTCCGCTACAAGACCGAGGGCATCATCCCGGTCCGCGAGCTCGCCATCAAGAACGACGTCGACCCGAACGAGATCGTGGCCATCGGCGACCAGGTCGAGGCACTCGTCGTCACGCTCGAGGACGCCAAGGGCAACCTCATCCTCTCGAAGAAGCGCGCGCAGTACGAGAAGGCGTGGGGCACCATCGAGCGCATCAAGGAGGCCGAGGGCACCGTCAAGGGCACGGTCATCGAGGTGGTGAAGGGTGGTCTCATCGTCGACATCGGTCTGCGTGGCTTCCTGCCCGCGTCCCTCGTGGAGCTGCGCCGCGTGCGCGACCTACAGCCGTACATCGGCAAGGAGGTCGAGGCGAAGATCATCGAGCTCGACCGCAACCGCAACAACGTCGTGCTGTCGGCGAAGGCGTTCCTCGAGGAGACCTCGCGCGAGAAGCGCGACCAGTTCCTCGACAACCTCAAGCCCGGCGAGGTGCGCGAGGGGGAGATCTCCTCGGTGGTCGCGTTCGGCGCCTTCGTGAACCTCGGCGGCATGGACGGCCTCATCCACGTGAGCGAACTGTCCTGGAAGCACGTCGACCACCCGTCGCAGGTCGTCCAGGTGGGCCAGAAGGTCACCGTCAAGGTGCTCGAGGTCGACATGAGCCGGGAGCGCATCAGCCTCTCGTTGAAGGCGACACAGCAGGATCCCTGGCAGGAGTTCGCCTCGTCGCACGAGGTCGGACAGCTGGTCTACGGCCGTGTCACCAAGCTCGTGCCGTTCGGTGCGTTCGTGCAGGTCGGCGAGGGCATCGAGGGTCTCGTGCACATCTCCGAGATGTCGGCGCACCACGTCGAGGCGCCCGAGCAGATCGTCACTCCCGGCGAGGAGCTGTGGGTGAAGATCATCGACCTCGACCTCGCGCGTCGACGCATCTCCATCTCCATCAAGCAGGCCGCGGAGGGTGGCGAGCTCGCCGCCGAGTACCAGGGTCAGTTCGAGGTGGACGAGCACGGAAACTGGGTGGGTGGCGACGACTCCGAGCGCGAGGCCGCATGGGCCGAGTACTACAAGGAGTACGGCCAGGCGGAGGGCGAGAACGCCGCTGCCCCCGCTCCGGCGCCCGAGGCCTGACGGACACCGCACGGCCGTGATACTCCTCGGGCTCACGGGGGGAATCGGCTCGGGCAAGTCGACCGTGTCCGCAATGCTCGCGGACCGTGGTGCCGTCATCATCGACGCGGATGCAATCGTCCGCGAACTGCAGGCTCCCGGCCAGCCCTTGCTGGCGGAACTTGCTGCCGAGTTCGGTGACGCGATCATCGCAGCCGACGGCTCGCTCGACCGCGCCGCGCTCGCCGCGGCCGCATTCGGCGACAAGGAGAAGGTGGCCGCACTCAACCGCATCGTCCATCCTGCGGTGGGGCGCGAGATGAACCGCCGACTCGAGGAGCAGCGCGGCACCGACAACGTGGTCGTGCTCGACATCCCGCTTCTCGCGGAGAACCCGCGCAAGGGTCTGTGCGGAGTGATCGTGGTCGACGTTCCCGTCGACACCGCAGTGGACAGGTTGATGAGTCACCGCGGGTTCTCCGAGGCCGACGCGCGTGCCCGCGTGGCAAACCAGGCGAGCCGCGAGACGCGCCTCGCCATCGCCGACCGCGTGCTCGACAACTCGGGCGACATCGCATCACTCGCGGAGCAGGTGGACGACGTGTGGGAGTGGGCACGGTCCTTGCCGCCGGCTGCGCCCGATGCGGGCGAGCAGGTGCCGAAGGAGCAGGCTCCCTAGCCACAGCCCCTCGGTACCATCGTCGTCGTGCCCGACTTCCAGGTGGTCTCCGAATACAGCCCGGCGGGCGACCAACCGCGTGCCATCGAGCAGCTCTCAGAGGGCGTGCTGGCCGGCGAGCGGTTCCAGACGCTTCTCGGCATCACCGGATCGGGCAAGTCGGCCACGATCGCGTGGACCATCGAGCGGGTGCAGCGCCCCACCCTCATTCTTGCCCCGAACAAGAGTCTCGCGGCCCAGCTCGCCCAGGAGATGAAGGAGTTCTTCCCCCACAACAGGGTGGAGTTCTTCGTCAGCTACTACGACTACTACCAGCCCGAGGCCTACATACCGTCGAGCGACACCTACATCGAGAAGGACTCCTCGATCAACGACGAGATCGACCGGCTCCGCCACTCGGCAACCGCGGCGCTTCTCACGCGCCGCGACACCATCGTGGTGGCGTCGGTGTCGTGCATCTACGGCATGGGCGACCCCGCGGAGTACCGCGGGCAGTTGCTGGAACTGCACGTCGGTGTCGACTACGACCAGCGCAGCATCCTGCGGAGACTGGTCGACCTCCAGTACGACCGCAACGACATGACCCTCGGTCGCGGAAACTTCCGCGTGAGGGGTGACACCGTGGAGATCCACCCCGCCTACGAGGAGAACGTGGTGCGGGTCGAGATGTTCGGCGACACCGTCGACCGCATCACCCTCGTCGATCCGCTCACCGGTGAGCAGCTGTCCGACCTGCAGCAGGTGATCGTGTTCCCCGCCACCCATTACGTGGCCGGCGACGAGCGGATGCGGCGGGCGGTGCTGGGCATAGAGAAGGAGCTGCAGCTGCGACTGGCAGAGTTCGAGGCCCAGGGCAAGCTGCTCGAGGCCCAGCGCCTGCGGATGCGCACCCAGTACGACCTCGAGATGATCCAGGAGATGGGTTACTGCAACGGCATCGAGAACTACTCGATGCACATCGACGGCCGAAACCCCGGCCAGCCCCCGTTCACGCTCCTCGATTACTTCCCCTCCGACTACCTGCTGGTGATCGACGAGAGCCACAACGCCGTTCCCCAGCTCCACGCCCAGTTCGCGGGTGACCGCAGCCGGAAGGACACCCTGGTGGAGCACGGGTTCCGCCTCCCGAGCGCCCGTGACAACAGGCCGTTGCGTTTCGAGGAGACCATGGAGCGCATCAACCAGTGCGTGTTCATGTCGGCCACGCCCGCAGAGTTCGAACTGAGGAACTCCGCGCGGGTCGTGGAACAGATCGTCCGCCCCACCGGCCTGGTCGACCCGGAGGTGATCGTGCGCCCCACCAAGGGCCAGATCGACGACCTCATCGAGCTGGTTGGCGAGCGCACCGAACGCAACGAGCGTGTTCTCGTCACCACGCTCACCAAGAAGATGGCCGAGGACCTCACCGAGTACCTGCTGGAACAGGGCCTCAGGGTGCGGTACCTGCACAGCAACATAGACACCCTCCAGCGCATCGAGATCCTCCGCGCCCTGAGGCTCGGCGAGTTCGACGTGCTGGTCGGCATCAATCTCCTGAGGGAGGGTCTCGACCTGCCCGAGGTGTCGCTCGTCTGCATTCTCGACGCCGACAAGGAGGGATTCCTGCGCAGCGAGACCTCTCTCATCCAGATGATCGGCCGTGCGGCCCGCAACGTGGCCGGCCAGGTGGTGATGTATGCCGACAAGGTCACCAAGGCGATGGAGAGCGCGATCAGGGAAACCAACCGCCGTCGCGAGATGCAGCTCGCCTACAACGCCGAGCACGGGATCAACCCCCGGACCATCCGCAAGGCAGTGGGCGACATTCTCTCCGTCCTCGGCATCGACGAGACCGGGGCGGTGCCCGGCAAGGGCAACCGTCGCACCCGCGAACGCGATCGTGAACGTGTGAAGAGGGAGATCCAGTCGATGGAAGGCCACGAGCTCGCACGACTCGTCCAGACCCTCGAGGAGGAGATGCACCAGGCAGCAGCCGACCTCAAGTTCGAGTATGCGGCCCGCCTGCGTGACGAGGTGAACGAGCTGCGCCGCGAGCTTCGTGACGCACGATGAGCGGCAGTTAGCCTCGCACCGTGGCAGAGAAGATCGTCGTCCGGGGTGCGCGTGAGCACAACCTGAAGAACGTCGGCATCGAACTGCCGCGCGACAGACTGATCGTGTTCACCGGGCTCTCGGGGTCGGGAAAGAGCAGCCTCGCCTTCGACACCATCTACGCAGAGGGGCAGCGGCGGTACGTGGAGAGCCTCTCGGCCTACGCCCGCCAGTTCCTCGGCCAGATGGACAAGCCCGACGTCGACATGATCGAGGGGCTGTCGCCAGCAATCTCCATCGACCAGAAGTCCGCATCGCGCAACCCGCGCTCCACAGTCGGCACCATCACCGAGGTGTACGACTACCTGCGTCTGCTGTGGGCGAGGATCGGTGTGCGGCACTGCCCGAAGGACGGAACGCGGCTGGCCCGTCAGACCCCGCAGCAGATCGTCGACCGCATCATGGCCCTGCCCGAGGGAACCAGGTTCCAGGTGCTGGCTCCCGTGGTGAGGGGCCGCAAGGGTGAGTACGACACCCTTCTCGCCGACGTCGCCGGCCAGGGGTTCGTGCGTGCACGCATCGACGGCGAGGTTCACGACATCGCCGAGTTCCTGAAGTCGGGGACGAAGCTGGCCCGCTACGAACAGCACACGATCGAGATCGTCATCGACCGTCTCGTGCGGCGCGAGGACATCGAGCGCAGACTCGCCGACTCGCTCGAGACGGCCCTCAAGCTCGCCGAGGGAGTCGCGGAGGTGGAACTGGTGGCGGCCAAGGGCGGGGAGTCCGAGGTGCTCACCTTCAGCCAGCATCTTGCTTGCCCGAAGTGCGGGGACAGCCTCGACGAACCGGCGCCCCGCAACTTCTCGTTCAACTCGCCCTACGGGGCGTGCCCTGCCTGCGACGGGCTCGGCACGAAGTACGAGGTCGACCCCGAGCTGGTGATTCCCGACGACACGGTGTCGCTGAGGGAGGGCGCCATCGCGCCGTGGCGCAGCGCGCACTCGGGGTACTTCACCCGGCTGCTCGAGACCGTCTCCGAGGAGGAGGGCATCGACCTCGACAAGCCGTTCGGCAAGCTCACCGCCAAGCAGAAGACACTCGTGCTGAACGGCCGCAAGGGGGCGGTCGTGGTGAAGTTCCGCAACCGTTTCGGCAAGGTGCGCCAGTTCAGCAGCAAGTACGAGGGCGTGATCCCGTGGGTGAAACGGCGCCATGAGGAGGCAGAGAGCGACTGGGCACGCGAGCAGTACGAGTCGTACATGCGCGAGGTGCCGTGTCCGGACTGCCGGGGCGCCCGTCTGAAGCCCGCCACGCTGGCCGTCACCGTGGGCGGGCGCAACATCTCCGAGGTGTGCGACATGTCGATCGCTGACTCGGCGGCCTTCCTGCGCTCGCTGGAGCTCAGCGACCGTGACGCGATGATCGCCGAGCGCATCGTGAAGGAGATCAACGCGAGGCTGGGGTTCCTGTTGGACGTCGGCCTCGACTACCTCACCCTCTCGCGGGCGGCGGGAACGCTCGCGGGGGGCGAGGCACAGCGCATCAGACTGGCCAGCCAGATCGGATCGGGCCTGGTCGGCACGTTGTACGTGCTGGACGAGCCCAGCATCGGGCTGCACCAGCGCGACAACCGTCGCCTCATCGACACACTGCACCGTCTGCGCGACCTCGGCAACACCGTGATCGTGGTGGAACACGACGAGGACACCATCCGCGAGTCCGACTGGATCGTCGACATCGGGCCCGGGGCGGGTGAGCACGGTGGTGAGGTGGTGTACAGCGGGCCGGTCCCCGGCATCGAAAGGGCGCGCAAGTCTGTGACGGGCTCGTACCTGTCGGGGGCGCGGTCGATCCCCGTGCCCGCGCACCGCAGGGCGCCGTCGGGTCGCCGCATCTCGGTGCTCGGTGCCCGCGAGCACAACCTGCAGGACATCGACGTCCACATCCCGTTGGGTTGCTTCGTCGCTGTCACCGGTGTGTCGGGCAGCGGCAAGAGCTCGCTCGTGCGCGACATCCTCCTGCCCGCGATGATGCAGCAGATCTACCGCAGCAAGGAGGCGCCCGGTCGTCACCGTCGCGTCGACGGCATCGACGCCATCGACAAGGTCATCGACATGGACCAGTCACCCATCGGTCGCACGCCGCGCTCCAACCCGGCCACCTACACCGGTGTCTTCGATGCGGTCCGCAAGCTGTTCGCCGCCACTCCCGAGGCGAAGGTGCGCGGTTACCAGCCCGGCCGGTTCAGCTTCAACGTGCAGGGCGGCCGCTGCGAGGCATGCTCTGGAGACGGCACCCTGAAGATCGAGATGCACTTCCTGCCCGACGTTTACGTGCCGTGCGAGGTCTGCAAGGGTGCCCGGTACAACCGCGACACGCTCGAGATCATGTTCAAGGGGAAGAACATCGCCGAGGTCCTCGACATGCCCATCTCCGAGGCGCTCGGCTTCTTCTCGAACCAGCCGGCCATCGCGAGGCACATGCAGACCCTCGTCGACGTCGGTCTCGGGTACGTGCGGCTCGGCCAGCCGGCGCCCACGCTGTCGGGAGGCGAGGCACAGAGGGTCAAGCTCGCCGCCGAACTGGCGAAGAGGTCCACCGGGCACACCATGTACCTCCTCGACGAGCCCACGACCGGCCTCCACTTCGAGGACGTGAACAGGCTCCTCACGGTGCTGTCGCGGCTCGTCGAGCAGGGCAACTCGGTCCTGGTGATCGAGCACAACCTCGACGTGATCAAGACGGCCGACTGGATCATCGACCTCGGCCCCGAGGGAGGAAACGGCGGCGGGACGGTGGTGTGCGAGGGTCCGCCCGAGGAGGTCGCCCGTTGCGGGGCCAGTCACACGGGCAGGTTCCTGGCCCCTCTGCTCGGCACGAAGGCACCCGCCGCGTCGGGGACACCGTCGGCCAGAAAGTCCGGGGTGGCAACAAAGACCGCAAAGAAGACTGCCGCGGTGACACGCCGCAAGAAGGCCTGATCATGGCCGTGGCGCGGCCCGCCCCGGGTTCCGTGCCCACGGGGCCGGGTTCGTACCAGTTCCGAGACGCACACGGACGCGTGATCTACGTCGGCAAGGCCGGGAACCTGCGCGCGCGCATCTCGAACTACTTCCAGGACCCGCGGCTGCTCCACCCCCGCACTGCCGCCATGGTGCAGGCAGCGGAGTCACTCGAGTGGATCGAGGTGCGCAACGAGGTCGAGGCGTTGATGCTGGAGTACGGCCTGATCAAGCATCACCGCCCCCGCTTCAACGTGAGACTGCGGGACGACAAGAGCTATCCCTTCCTCGCCGTGACTGCGGACGAGCAGTGGCCCCGGGCGATGGTGGTGAGGGGAACGAAGAGAAAGGGAACCCGGTACTTCGGGCCGTATGCGCATGCATACGCCATCCGCGAGACGCTCGACCTTCTCCTGCGCACCTTTCCCGTGCGCACCTGCAGCCCGGGCAAGTTCGCCCAGCACGAACGCCTCGGACGGCCGTGCCTGCTCTTCCACATCGAGAAGTGCTCCGGGCCGTGCGTCGGGGAGGTGAGCGAGGCCGAATACGCGGCGCACGTGCGACAACTCTGTGACTTCCTCGACGGGAACACCGAGCCGGTCCTCGATGCCCTCGAGGCGGAGATGAACGACGCCTCGGCGCAGCTGGAGTTCGAGCGTGCCGCCCGTCTGCGTGACCGTCTGGCCTCAGTCAGGCGCGCCGTGGAGAAGCAGGTGATCGTGGGGGAGCGCGACGAGGACCTCGATGTCATCGGGACGGCGGAAGATGAACTCGGCGCCGCCGTGCAGGTGTTCTACGTGCGCCACGGCCGGGTCGTCGGCCGACGGGGGTTCATCGTCGACAAGGTGGAGGAGGTGGCCGGGGGCGACCTCGTCCACCGCATCCTCGGTGACCTGTACGGCGACAACCCGCCTCTCGGTGTGCCGCGGACCGTCCTCGTGCCTGCCGAACCGTCCGACGGCGATGCACTGCGTGAGTGGCTCGGGATGCTGCGCGGTTCCCCGGTGCAGATGCGCGTGCCCCAGCGCGGTGACAAGCGCGAGCTGCAGGAGACCGTCTCGAGGAACGCCGCCGAGGAGCTGATGCGCAACAGGCTCCGCAGGGCGGCTGACCACAACACCCGGAGCAGGGCGCTCGCGGAACTGCAGGATGCACTCGGCCTGCCCGAGGCGCCGCTTCGCATCGAGTGCTACGACATGGCCCACCTCCAGGGCACCGACTACGTGGGCTCCATGGTGGTGCTGGAGGACGGTCTGCCGAACAAGCGGGAGTACCGCCGGTTCAAGGTCGGCACGGGCCGCAACGACGACTACGCCGCCATGGAGGAGGTGCTGACGCGGCGTCTCACTGCGTATCTCGAGGAACGTGAACGCGATCCGTCCGAACAGCGTGAGAAGCCGGGCAGGTTCTCGTACCCGCCGCAGTTGCTGCTGGTCGACGGTGGCAAGGGCCAGCTCGGGGTGGCCGAGCGGGTGGTGCGCGAGCTCGGCCTCGAGGACGAGATCCCGGTGGCGGCACTTGCCAAGAGGTTCGAGGAGGTCTACGTGCCCGGCAGACCCGATCCCGTGCGGATCGCGCGCGGGAGCGAGGCACTCTTCATGCTGCAGCGCATCCGTGACGAGGCACACAGGTTTGCCAACACCTTCCACCGCGAGCTGCGCGGGAAGCGGATGGTGTCGTCCTCGCTCGACGGCATCCCGGGCCTGGGCGAGGTGCGCGCCCGCAGGCTCGTGAAGGCGATGGGGGGAGTGAACGCGGTGAAGCGTGCATCGCTCGATGACCTGCTGGCCCTGTCGTGGTTGCCGAGAGCCGTGGCCGAGGCAGTTCACGGGCGTTTTCATGCCGACGACGCCGGGGGTGGTTCACATGACGGATGACGGTCGGCCCGGCGTGCCGGGATGGGACGCGCACGCCGACTGGTGGATCCGGGGCTTCACCGGCGGAGTGGACCCCGAGTACGAGGAGCAGATCATCCCGCTGGCTCTGGAGGAACTCGAGGGGGCCGGCTCGGTTCTCGATGTGGGGTGCGGGGAAGGCCAGATCGCGCGCGCACTCGCGTCTGCCGGCTGCACCGTGACGGGCATCGACCCGACACAGAGGAACCTGGATGTTGCCCGCGAACGGGGCGGCGGTCCGACCTATGTGCTGGCCGGGGCGGACGATGTGCCCTTCGACGATGAGTCCTTCGACGCAGTGGTTGCGTGCCTCGTGTTCGAGCACATCGACGGCCTCGATGCTGCAGTGGCAGAGGTCGCACGGGTCCTCCGGCCCGGCGGACGGTTCGCCTTCTTCCTGAACCATCCGTTGCTGCAGACGCCGGGCTCCGGGTGGATCGACGACCACATCATCGACCCGCCCGAGCAGTACTGGCGCATCGGTCCGTACCTCACGGAGACTGCGACACTGGAGGAGGTGGAGCCCGGGGTCCGCATCCGTTTCGTGCACCGTCCGCTCTCTCGTTACGTCAACAGCCTCGCAGCTCACGGTCTATTAGTCGAGCGCATGGTGGAGCCCGCACCTCCGCCGGGCTTCCTGCGGCGTGCACCCGAGTACGTCCTCGCGCACACGGTCCCGCGGCTGCTGTACCTGCGCACGGCAAGACGGCCGTGACATCAGCGTCGTCCCGCACATCGCCCCGACCGCCGCGTCCCCGCGGATAGTGTTCGCGCGATGACCGACATCCTCGTGATTGCCGGGCTCTCCGGGGCGGGGAGGTCACAGGCGGCCGACGACCTCGAGGACCTCGGCTGGTTCGTGGTGGACAACCTGCCCGTCGCGTTGCTCGACAGGGTCGTCGCACTCTCGGGCGAGGCGGGAGGCGAGATCGAGAAGCTGTGCCTCGTTCTCGGCAACGCACGCCACCAGGCGGGGATGCTCGCGGCGGTCGGTTCGCTGCGCGCGCAGGGTCACCGCGTGCGCATCATGTTCCTCGACGCCTCCACTCGGGAGCTGGTGCGTCGCTACGAGGCGACACGCCGCAGGCACCCGTTGTCCGACGGCTCGAGCGGTCTCGAGCAGGTCATCGACGCGGAACGAACCGCTCTCGCGGAGGTGAAGGCGTCGGCGGATCTCGTCATCGACACCACCGGGCTCACCGTGCACCAACTCAAGTCGAAGCTCGTCTCACTCTTCGGCCCTGAGTCGGCCGCCGACTCCCTGCAGGTCACGGTGATGTCGTTCGGTTTCAAGCACGGCGTGCCGATCGACGTCGACACGGTGTTCGACGTGAGGTTCCTGCCGAATCCCCACTGGGACGAGGATCTCCGCCCGCTGACCGGGCTCGACTCCGCCGTGTCCGGCTACGTCATGGGTCACACTGCCGCTGTCGACTTCCTCGACAGGGTGATGGACCTACTCCTGCTCGTCCTTCCTGCGTATGTCACGGAGGGGCGCAGTTACCTGACCATCGGCATCGGTTGCACGGGGGGAAGGCACCGGTCGGTGGCGATGGCCGAGGAGCTGGCGGGACGTCTCCGCACGGCAGGGTGGTCGCTCCGGGTTTCCCACAGGGATCTGCTTCTGTAGCGCGGAGTGCCGGCGAACTAGTGTCGGTCACGCACCGTCGTGCCCCGAACGACCGAAAGGACGCGTCCATGACCGTACGAGTGGGAATCAACGGCTTCGGCCGGATCGGCCGCAACTTCTTCCGCGCCGCGACCGCAAGGGGCGCCGACGTGGAGATCGTCGCGGTCAACGACCTCGGGTCCCTCAAGACCATGGCCCACCTCCTGAAGTACGACTCCGTTCTCGGCGTCCTCCCGAACGACATCAAGGCCGTCGACGGTGGCATCAGCATCGACGGCAAGGTGCTGAAGGTGCTCTCCGAACGCGACCCGAAGGCACTCCCGTGGGCATCGCTCGGTGTCGACGTTGTCATCGAGAGCACCGGCTTCTTCACGGACCGCGACAAGGCGGCGGCACACCTCGAGGCCGGCGCGCCCCTGGTCATCGTCTCCGCGCCGTCGAACGGTGCGGACGCCACGTTCGTCTACGGCATCAACCATGCCGACTTCGACCGCTCGAGGCACAAGGTCATCTCGAACGCCAGCTGCACCACCAACTGTTTCGTGCCGCTCGTGAAGGTGCTGGACGACGCGTTCGGGGTGGAGAACGGCTTGATGACGACCGTTCATGCCTACACCGGTGACCAGCAGCTCGTCGACGGGCCCCACAGCGACCTCCGTCGGGCGCGCGGCGCGGCCATCAACATCACGCCCACCAGCACGGGTGCAGCGCGTGCGACGAGCCTCGTGCTCGAGTCCATGAAGGGGAGGCTCGACGGCACATCGCTGCGCGTGCCGGTGCCGACTGGTTCGATCACTGATTTCGTGGCGAACCTCAAGCGTCCCGCCTCGGTGGATGAGATCAACGAGGCGTTCCGCAGGGCCGCCGACGGAGCGTTGAAGGGCGTGCTCGAGTACACCGACGCACCGATCGTGTCCAGCGACATCGTCACGAACCCTCACTCGTGCGTCTTCGATTCCGAGCTCACGATGAGCATGGGGTCGCTCGTGAAGGTGCTCGGTTGGTACGACAACGAGTGGGGCTACTCGAACCGTCTCGTGGATCTCGTGCTCCACGTCGGCAAGTAAGCCGCAATGGCCCGCATCCCGGTTCTGGAGGACCTCGGGGACGTCTCGGGAAAGCGGGTGCTCGTGCGCACCGACTTCAACGTCCCGATGGATGGTGCCGATGACGCGCGGGTCATCACCGATGACTTCCGTATCAGGGCTGCGCTCCCCACGATCCAGTGGCTCACCGATCGCGGTGCCCGTGTGGTGTGTGCCAGCCACCTCGGCCGCCCGAAGGGTGCGCCCGAGGCGAGGTACTCCATGGAACCGGTCCGGCGCAGGCTCGCCGAGCTCGCCCCTGGAGTGGAGCTGCTCGAGAACCTGCGCTTCGATGCGGGCGAGGAGAAGAACGATGCAAACTTCGTGGCCGGACTCGTGAAGGGCATCGACATGTACGTGAACGACGCGTTCGGGGCCGCGCACAGGGCGCACGCCTCCATCGTCGGTCCGCCTCGGACGCTTCCGTCTGCTGCAGGTCGCCTGCTGCAGCGTGAAGTCGAGGTTCTGTCCGGGCTCCGCGAGAAACCCAAGCGGCCGTTCGTTGCGGTGCTCGGCGGGGCGAAGGTGAGCGACAAGCTCGGTGTAATCGAGTCCCTGCTGCAGGTGGTCGATGCTCTCGTCATCGGCGGCGGAATGTGCTTCACGTTCCTCGCCGCTCAGGGGTACCCCGTGGGGAACTCGATCTGCGAACTTGACCAGATCGCAACATGCCGCCGGCTCCTCGACGGCGGCAAGCCGATTCACCTGCCGGACGACATCGTGGGCCTCGACGCCTCGGGTGCGTACGCCACCTTCGGCCAGCGGCTCCCCGAGGGTGCAAAGGGTCTCGACATCGGGCCGGGATCGGCCGCTGCCTTCAGTGATGTGATCATGGATGCACGCACCGTGTTCTGGAACGGTCCGATGGGCATGTTCGAGGACCCACGTTTCGCCGCGGGAACGCGCACTGTTGCCGAGGCAGTCGCAGCGACCAAGGCGTTCACGGTGGTGGGGGGCGGCGACAGTGCCGCGGCGCTCGCCCAGTTCGGTCTCGACGACGAGGTTGACCATGTCTCCACCGGAGGGGGAGCGTCGCTCGAGCTGCTCGAGCTCGGTGACCTGCCCGGACTGGCCGCCCTGAGGGGAGCCCCCAATGCCCGCTGAACAGCGCAAGCCGTTGATCAGCGGCAACTGGAAGATGAATCTCAACCACTACGAGGCGATCCATCTGGTGCAGAAGCTCTCGTACCTGGTGGGCCCGGATGACTTCGAGGCGGTCGATGTCAGTCTCCATCCTCCGTTCACCGACCTGAGGAGCGTCCAGACCCTGCTCGATGCCGACAAGCTGAAGTTCTCCCTCGGGGCACAGACCTGTCACCCAGAGGAGAAGGGTGCCTTCACCGGTGAGGTGTCGGCCGCGTTCCTGGCGAAGCTGAACGTGCAGTACGTGATCGTCGGCCACAGCGAACGGCGCGAGATCTTCGGCGAGACCGACGACGATGTGCGTGCCCGCGTCGGCGCGGTGCTGAGAAACGGAATGACACCCATTGTCTGTGTGGGGGAGACCCTCGCCGAGCGCGAGGAGGGTCGCACCCTCGACAAGGTCACCGGCCAGGTGCGTGCCGCGCTGGAGGGGTGCTCGCCCGCACAGGTGGAGGGCCTCGTGATCGCGTACGAACCCATCTGGGCCATCGGGACCGGCCGCACCGCCACAGCGGGTGACGCCCAGGAGGTCTGCGCTGCGGTGCGGGCCACGGTGTCCGCGACGACAGGCCCGGAGGCGGCGGCCTCCGTGAGGGTGCAGTACGGGGGCTCGGTGAAGGCAGGGGCCATCAAGGAGCTCATGGCGCAGCCCGACATCGACGGGGCTCTGGTGGGCGGGGCCAGCCTCGAGCCGGAAGAGTTCTCCCGCATCATCCAGTACCGACTGCTGGAATCCTGAGACCCCGGAGGGGTCGCCACGGGGCCCCGGGGTGCCCTTTTCTTCCCGATTGCCCCTGCGGGTGTTAGTTTCTCAGGGCCGTGTCCATCGGGGAGGTGCCACGGCCGGGCTGTGCCCGCAGTCTCCCCACAACCTGACCAGGGAGGTCACTTAGTGAGGAATAACCGGAAGAGCAAACTTGCTGCCGGTCTGCTGGGCTCCGTTCTCCTGCTCGCCGCGTGCGGTGGCGGGAGCGACAGCGCCTCGGACGACACGTCTGCAGGCGGTGACGGTGCGGCTGGCGAGACTGCCATGACCATCACGTACGACATTTCCGACGACGCAGTCTGGGAGGACGGCACACCCATCACGGTGGCCGACTTCCAGTGCAGCTACGACGCCGTCATGAACACCCCGGGGTCGATCAGCACCTCGGGCTACGACAAGATCACCACGATCGAGGCCGGCGACTCCGACAAGCAGGTCGTCGTGAACTTCAAGGAGCTCTACGCGCCCTGGAAGGGTCTCTTCGGTGGACTGATCAAGAAGGCCGCCGTCGCGGACTGCAAGGACATCTCCGGTGACTTCCAGACCAGCTTCAACTACTCGGGAACCGAGTGGAAGATGGACTCATGGAGCACCGACCAGGTCGTGTACGTGCCGAACGATGCGTACAAGGGGCCGCGCAAGGCCGGCTACGACAAGCTCGTGATGGTTCCCCGCCCCGAGACAGAGATCACCGACCTCAAGGCCGGCTCGGTCGACTTCATCTACCCGCAGTTCTACGCGGGCATCACAGATGAGCTCGCCGATCCGAACGTGAAGACGGTGCTCAACTACGGCGGCGACTACGAGGCCCTTTACATGAACCTCGGCGTCGACGGCAAGAACACCACGCCCGACGGCGAGAAGACCCGCGCGTTCGCTGACAAGGCGTTCCGTGAGGCCTTCTACAAGTCGGTCGATCTCGAGGCCCTGTTCAAGCAGATCTACATCCCGATCTCGGCCGACGGCAGCCTGCTGACCTGCGGTCCGATGGTCCCCGGCAACTACTGCCCGGAGGGCATCTTCGGCAACAAGTACGACCTGGCCGAGGCCGAAAAGATCATGACCGATGCCGGTTACGAGAAGGACGGCGACGGGTACTGGGCGAAGGACGGCGTCACGCCGAAGATCGAGTGGGTCATCAACACGGGCAACACCCGCCGCGAGAGCACCCAGGCATACCTGATCCCGCTGCTGCAGAAGGCCGGCTTCAACGTCGTCGCCTACAACTGCGACGCGGAGTGCTACTTCCAGAAGCGTCTGCCCGGCATGGACTACGACCTCGCGATGTACATCAGCACGGCTCCGCCGGACCCGGCTTACCTGGTCCCCGGATTCACCTCTGACAACATCCCGACGCCGGAGAACAACAACGTCGGCCAGAACTTCCAGGGCTGGGTCAACGAGACCGCCACCGAGGCCCTCAAGGCATCGGACAAGGAAGTCGACGAGGCCAAGCGTGCCGAGCTGATCAAGTCCGCCATCGTCGAGATGGACAAGGACTACATCATGCTCCCGCTCTTCCAGTTCCCGAAGTCCGGTGCCTACCGCACCGACCGCGTGGACAACGTGGAGGGTGAGCTGAACAACTACGCGGCGTTCAACGACACTTACCAGTGGAAGGACCTCGACGGCGACGGCCAGGTGGTCATCGGTGCCGAGCAGTGGCCGGGGTGTCTGAACCCCGTCACCGAGTGCGCCAACTCCTCCTGGTACGTCTGGACCGTGGCCAACGTGCTGATGCCGGGTGCCTACCGCACCACCAACGACGGCCAGTACGTGCCCACCGAGATGCTCAAGGGTGAGGCCAAGGTCGAGACCAAGTAGGTCGAGACCACAGCTTTTCGGCTGAGGCCGAAGGGACTCAACGTGGGTGCGGGGTTGTAGGTCCCCCCCCCCCCCCCCCATTTGGGGCAAGAATGATGACCGGGCGGCAGGTCTGATGCCGCATTCCACGGGGAGGTGAGCGGATGCTGCGATACGCACTGAGACGTGCCGTGTGGCTCGTCCCCACCATCGTCCTCGTGACCTTCCTCGTGTACGTGGCCCTGCGCCTCGGCACCGACCCTGTGGCCAGCTACAAGCGCACCAACATCCGCGTCTCGAAGAAGAAGCTCGACCAGTACATCGCCGCAAATGGCCTGTACAGCGGGGCGTTCGGGTACGTGCGCGGCTACTTCGCGTGGCTGTGGGGCTTCGTCACGTTCGACTGGCCGAGGTCCATCAAGGGCAGCCGGGACGTGTTCGTCCACCTGAAGGATGCACTCGCCAACTCGCTGCGACTCGGGATCATCGCCTCCGCAGTGGGCATCCTCCTCGGGAACGCGCTCGGGGTTTTCGCCGCGCTCCGGCCGGGACGTCTGCGCGACACAGTGGTGAACTCGAGTGCCCTCGTGGGGCTCGCCGTCCCGCCGTTCGTCTCCGCTCTGCTGCTTCAGCTCTTGTTCGCCGTGTACTGGCAGAAATGGTTCGGGTACTCCCTGTTCCCCGTGGCCGGCGTGTACCCG
>JBMUAQ010000001.1:0-35486 GCA_049454855.1 Ilumatobacteraceae bacterium | reverse complement strand
TGTTGAAGCACATGTTCCTTCCGATCGTCGTGGTGTCCATCCAGTCGATAGCGGTGTACTCGCGCTACATGCGCGCCTCGCTGCTCGATGTCCTGAACAGCGAGTACATGCGCACCGCCCGCTCCAAGGGCATCTCCGAGCGCCGCGTGCTCGTGCACCATGCGCTGCGCAACGCGTTGATCCCCGTGACCACGCTCGCGTTCCTCGACGTGGGCGCCGTTGTGGGCGGTCTCATCATCACCGAGGGGATGTTCGAGTACCCGGGCATGGGTCGTTTCTTCCTCGTGGCATACGGCAACGGCGACTTCCCCGAGCTGATGCCGTGGATGGTGGTAATCATCGGGTCAGTGGTCACGTTCAACCTCCTCGCCGACCTCGCATACGCCAAGCTCGACCCCAGGATCCGTCTTGGCTGAGCAGTCCTCGCTCGATGCCACCGTCGGTCTCTCCGCCGAGAGCCTGTCGCCCGGTCGCCTTGCGTTCCGGCGTTTCCTCACCCACAAGGGTGCTGTTGTCTCGGTGGTGGTCCTGTCGCTCCTGGTCCTCTGGGTCCTGCTGTCTCCCATCACGGCCCGATACGGCGTGAACGAGCAGGTGTTCGACATATCCGAGGGGGCGAACCAGAACCTCCCGCCCTCGCGCATCGCGTGGTTCGGCACCGACATCATCGGTCGTGACGTGTACAGCCGCGTCCTGTACGGCGTGCGTGTGTCACTCGTCATCGGCATCGCCTCGGCGGTGTTCTCCCTGGCGCTCGGTGCCCTCATCGGTGCGGTCGCGGGCCTGAAGGGCGGCCTGTTCGACGACATCGTGATGCGGGTCACCGACATCTTCCTCGCGTTCCCGTTCCTCGTGGCGCTGCTCGTCATCCGCAACATGTTCGGGTCGATCGGCTGGATCACATGGTTGGTCGGCAGCCAGGGGTCGCTGCGGTTCATGGTGTTCCTCTTCGCCATCTTCGGCTGGATGAGCGTCGCGCGCGTGCTGCGGGCCCAGGTGCTGTCGCTGAAGGAACGCGAGTTCGTGGAGGCCGCGCGCGCCCTCGGGGCCTCCAACTCGCGCATCATCGTGAAGCACCTCCTGCCGAACTCGATCGGCCCGATGCTCGTGTCGCTCAGCCTCGGTGTGGTGGGGGCCATCGTCTCCGAGGCCACCCTGTCGCTGTTCGGCTACGGGCCCGACCCCGGCACGGGTGCCACGTCCCTTGGCCTGCTGGTGTCGGGCTCGAAGTCGGCTGTCCGTGCCGGGTACTGGTGGCTGGCCCTCTATCCCTTCGCGGCTCTTCTCATCATCACCCTCTGTGTCTCGTTCATCGGGGACGGTCTGCGGGACGCGTTCGACCCCAAGCACGGGGGCGGCCGCGCATGAGCCCGGTGCTGTCCATCCACGACCTCCGGGTCGAGTTCGAGACCCCGGCGGGCACGGTGAAGGCCGTGCGCGGCGTGAATCTCGATGTGGAGCCGGGTGAACTCGTCGGGCTCGTGGGGGAGTCCGGCTCGGGCAAGTCGGTGTCGTTCCTCTCCGTCATGGGGCTCCTGCCCGAGACGGCACGGGTCTCGGGTTCGGCGAAGGTGGCCGGCACCGAGCTGATCGGGGTGCCGGCGAAACAGGTGCGGAGCCAGCGCGGCAAGAAGATCGCCATGATCTTCCAGGACCCGTTGTCGGCACTGAACCCCGTGCACAAGGTGGGCGCGCAGATCGTCGAGATGATCCGTGCCCACCAGGACGTCACAAAGGACGCCGCGCATGCCCGCGCCGTCGAGCTGCTCGGCCTGGTTGGCCTGCCCCAGCCCGACGTGCGGGCCCTCCAGTATCCGCATGAGTTCTCCGGCGGGATGCGCCAGCGCGTGATGATCGCGATGGCGATTGCGAACGACCCCGAGGTGCTGATTGCGGACGAGCCCACCACGGCGCTGGATGTGTCCGTCCAGGCACAGATTCTCGAGGTCTTCGAGAACGTGCGCAGCCAGCTGCGCACCGCGGTGGTGTTCATCACGCATGACCTGGGCGTGGTGGCCCGCGTGGCCGACCGTGTCGAGGTGATGTATGCGGGCAACACCGTGGAGCGCGGTCTCGTGAATGACATCTTCGCTGAGCCCCATCACCCTTACACTCAGGGTCTGCTGTCGTCTCTTCCCACCGCGGGCAAGGAGCGGTTGCGACCCATCGTGGGTGCGCCGCCGAACATGATCTCCCCGCCCTCGGGATGTGCGTTCAGGCCACGTTGCGCCCATGCCACCGAGTCGTGTGCGTCGGCCCCTGCGGCACTCGTGCGTGTCGGCAGCACCGAGACTTCCTGCATCCGGGCCGTCGAACTGTCGGCGAGGCCCGCATGAGCACCGACCAGCTGCTCACCGTGACCGACCTGGTCAAGGAGTTCAAAGTGAAGGCCGTCACCGGGCTCCGTGCCGTGGAGCAGACCGTTCACGCGGTGTCCGGGGTGTCCTTCGAGGTGGGCCGCGGTCGCACGCTCGGTCTCGTGGGGGAGTCCGGTTCGGGCAAGTCCACGGTGGGGCGCTGCCTCCTGCGTCTTCTCGAGCCCACATCGGGCTCGGTCGTGTACGACGGCACGGAGCTCACCACCATGTCGAGTGCCGACCTCCGGCATCTCCGCCGTCGCATCCAGGTCGTGTTCCAGGACCCCTACGCATCCCTCGACCCGCGGCTCACCGTGGGTTCGGCCATCGCCGAGCCGCTCGAGATCCACAGGGTGGAGGGACGTCATGCCGACCGGGTGGCCGAGCTGCTGGAGCTCGTGGGGCTGTCGGCCGATCATGCATCACGTTTCCCGCATGAGTTCTCCGGTGGCCAGCGGCAGCGGATCGGCATCGCACGTGCACTGGCGCTGCGACCTGACTTCCTCGTCCTCGACGAGCCTGTCTCCGCGTTGGACGTGTCCATCCAGGCAGGTGTCATCAACCTGCTCCAGGACCTGCAGCGCGAGATGGGTCTCTCGTACCTCTTCATCGCCCACGACCTCTCCGTCGTGAGGCACATCTCCGACCGCATCGCGGTGATGTACCTCGGCAAGATCGTGGAGATTGCCGACGCGGAACAGCTCCACGACGTCCCGGCACACCCGTACACCGACGCACTGCTCTCTGCCGTGCCGGTGCCCGACCCGGTGGAGGAGCGCAGGCGTCACCGCACCGTGCTGACGGGTGAAGTGCCGAGTCCGATCAACCCGCCGTCCGGCTGCCGTTTCCGCACCCGTTGTCCCCGGGCCGAGGCCCTGTGTGCGGCGGAGGAACCGGTACCGCAGCTGATCGCCCCCGGGCACCTGGTGGCATGCCATTTCCCCGACACCACCCCTGTGTCCCTGAGGGGAACCGGGTCGGGTCAGCGTTAGGATTCCACGCCGTGCGTACGGTGGTGATGTACCTGGCCCTGGTGGTCAATGTCGTGTCGATGATCGCGATGATCGCGGGTGTCCTTCTGCACAGCGGCCAGGGTGGCGGTCTCTCCGACATGTTCGGCGGGGCCTCCGGTGCCGCGCTCGGCTCCGCGGCTGCAGAGCGGAACCTGAACCGCATCACCGCGGTTCTTGCGACCGTGTGGATCTTCACCGTGGTTGCTCTTGCGTTCCTTTTGGCTTCCTGAGCAGCCCTCGGTAGCCTGACCTTCCCTCGTCGAAGTGGCGGAATAGGCAGACGCACCAGCTTGAGGGGCTGGCGCCCGTTAGGGCGTGGGGGTTCAAGTCCCCCCTTCGACACCATTACTCTGCGGACCATGGAAGTCTCCCTCCGTCAGAACCCGTCCTTTTCTGTTGCCCGCCTGGGTCTATCCGGCGGGGAGGCCGTCCGAGTGGAATCCGGCGGGATGATGGCGATGTCGCCCGACGTCAACCTGTCGGCCAAGGCCGAGGGCGGCGTGCTGAAGTCGTTGAAGCGTGCCGCGCTGGGGGGCGAGAGCCTGTTCGTCTCCACGTACACCGCTCCCGCCGGGGGCGGCTTCGTGGACGTCGCTGCACGCCTGCCCGGTGACATCACCTCGTACACGGTGAGCGAGCCCACCGCCCTCTTCATCTCGCGTGGTTGCTGGCTGGCGAACGAGTCATCCGTCGAACTCGACACCAAGTGGGGCGGCTTCAGGAACCTCTTCGGTTCCGAGGGTGGTTTCATCCTGAGGGCCGGCGGCGCGGGCAAGGTCGTCTTCGCGTGCTACGGCGCGCTCGAGGAGTGGAACCTCGCCGCAGGGGAGAAGGTCACGGTCGATTCGGGGCACATGGTTGCCTACGAGGGGTCGGTCAGCATGTCGGTGCGCAAGGCAACCGGGGGAGTCGTGCAGATGTTCAAGAGCGGTGAGGGACTCGTGCTCGACTTCGAGGGCCCGGGCCGCCTGTGGGTGCAGACCCGCAACCCGAACGAACTGCTGGGCTGGATCTCGGCGGCACTGCCTTCGAGCAACTCGGGCGCAGGCGGGATCGTCGGGGGTCTCCTGTCACGTTCGTGACACATCGACAGGGAGCGTCGCCGGCCAGGGGTTAGTGTCGGGCCGTGCGCAAGACCAAGATCGTGGCCACGATCGGCCCGGCCAGTGCGTCGCCGGACGGGCTCGCTGCGCTTGTTGCGGCCGGGGCTGACGTGTTCCGGATCAACTGCTCGCATCTCGACACCGCGGGCGTGGCCGGCTCCATCCGTCTCGTCCGCGACCATGCGCCGGGGTGTGCAGTGCTGGTCGACATCCAGGGACCGAAGATGCGCTACGCGGGCGAGGAGACAACGCTGTCGGCGGGCGATGCGGCGAGTTTCTCCATGGAGTCGCTCGGTCTTGACAACGGTGTCCGTCGTTCCTCCGACCTCGGCCTCGCGGTGGGGCACCGCGTGCTGCTCGATGACGGCCGTCTGGAGTGCCGCATCACCTCACTGTCGGCTGATTCCATCGAGACCGTCGTCGTCCGCGGCGGGCTGCTGAGGGCACGCAAGGGCGTGAACCTCCCGGACACCGAGGTCCTCGGGGGCGTGCTGTCGCCCAAGGATCTCGACGATCTCGCGGTCGCTCGCGACATGGGCGCTGACATCGTGGCTGTGTCCTTCGTGCAGCACCCCGACGATGTCGTGAGGGTGCGCGGCATCGTGGGCGAGGACGTGCTGGTGTTCGCGAAGATCGAGAGGCCCCAGGCCCTCGCGCGGTTGCGCGACATCTGCGCCGTGAGCGACGGCGTCATGGCAGCACGCGGTGACCTCGGCGTCGAGCTTCCCTACGAGGAACTGCCGGTGTCGCAGCGGGAGATCGCCCTGACCGCGTTGCGGGCGGGAATCATGAGCATCTGTGCCACGGAGATGCTGGAGAGCATGATCTCCCAGACCCGTCCCACCCGTGCCGAGGTGGCCGACGTCAGCGGGGCAGTGAGGGACGGATACGACGCGGTGATGCTGTCGGCAGAGACCGCGGTGGGCCATGACCCCGCACTCGCGGTTGCGTCCATGGCGCGGATCGCGGAGGTTGCCGAGCGCGGCATCTCCATGCCCAACCACTTCGCGGATGCGCACCCCGAGACCGCCGCGGTCACGGCAGCTGTCGCGGCGCTGGCCAGGCGCATCTCCGCCGACTGGATCGTGTCGCTCACCTTCACGGGCTACTCAGCGCGGATGCTGGCGGCGTGCCGTCCCTCGAGTCCGATCTTCGCGGTGACGCCGGACGAGGGTGCATGCCGGAGGCTGCGTGCGGCCCGCGGCGTGTTCCCGGTCGCGCAGCCACGTGACGGCGACGTGGCCCGCGCAATCGAGCAGGCGGTCACGGCAGGTCGTGCGGCGGGTCTGCTCGCCACCGGGGACACCGTGGTGGTGTGTGCGTCCCGCACTAACCCACGCTCCGACGCCGACACCATCCTGCTTCACCACGTCAGCTGACGGCACTGCCGCATGGCGGTGGGTTCCCCGAACGGGTCAGGACAGCGGTCGCAGGTGGCGGTGGAAGGCCAGGAAGTAGACGGCCGACAGCAGCATCAGTGCACCGCACGCGGTGAAGGTTGCCGGCACGTTGTCGGTGGACCGTGCGACGAATCCCACGAGGAGTGCACCGGCGGGCGCGAGTCCCGACATCAGGAGCGACTGGAGCGCCATCACCCTGCCCATCACCGCCGGTGGCGTGTTGTTCTGGATGAGCGTCTGGTTGAGGTTGGTGTAGAGGCCGCCACCGAGGCCCCACATGAAGAGGAACAGGCCCATGGTGGCCAGCGAGAAGGCCTGCCCGAGCAGCATCTGCACCGCGGAGCCCCAGCAGAGACCGCACATGAACCAGAGTCCCTTGCGCTTCAGCACATGGTTCCAGCGCATGATCACCATCGACATGGCGAACTGGCCCACGCCGAGCATGGCAAACAGCAACGTCGTCTGCTCCCCGGTGGCACCCACCTCCTCGCGGGCGATCTGCGGGCCGAGCACGATCCACGGGCTCATCATGAAGAGCACCGAACACGAGAGAAGGATGAAGAACGAGCGCACCGCCTCGTGCCCGGCCACGAACCGGATGCCCCCCAGCAGCTCGTCGCGCAGATGCTTCCGTTCGGGAACGTCGCGTACGGGGAGTTCGAGGGGGATGAGCAGGAGGAGACCGAGCGCGTACAGGACCACCTGCAGCCAGAACGCCCCCTGGATGCCCCACTGGCGGATGGTGGGCCCTGCAGCGGCCGGCCCGATGATGAGCGCGAGGTTGCTGCCGATGGTGCTGACGGCCACCGCACCCACCAGCCGTTCGCGGTCGACGAGAGTCGGGACTATGGCGCCGCGCACGGGTGTGCCGAGGGCGATGAAGATTCCCGACACGCCCGCGAGTGCGATCGTCCAGGGGATCGAGATCGTCCCGCTCGACACCATCACCGCCGTCACCAGCGCGGTGAGGAGGGCGCCGACCTGGCTCACGAGCAGGATGAGCCGGCGGTCGAGGCGGTCCGACATGGCCCCCACGGGCAGGGAGATGAGAAGCGCGGGGATGCCCATCACGAAGAGGATGAGTCCGCTGATGTTGGACCGCGCCCCGAGGTCGAGGGCGAGCCACACAAGTGCGAACCGTGACGTGCTCTGGACGAGGATGAAGAGGAAGGTGTTGCCCCACAGCAGCCGGAAGGGCTTGATGCGCATCAGGTCGGTGGCCCTGATCGCCCCCTCGTTAGCCACGGGACCATCGTCCCACACTGCGACCGGGATGCCGCGGTCAGAGACACCCGTACACGGCCGCGACGAGGCTCCTGTTCCGATCGTTCTGCCAGCCGCGACCCATGCGGTTCATCACGTATCCGAACGAGAGGTGCCGCACCGGGTCGCGGAACCCGAGCGACCCGCCCGCGCCGTAATGGCCGAACGACGAGGCCTCGGGGCCGAATCCGCGCTCCGGGATGGGCAGCTGGAACCCCCGGCCGAACCGAGTGGTGCGACCGAGGAGTCGGTCCGTTCCGTGGGAGATCTCGGTGACCGCACGCGAGAGAACCTCCCCGGACACGCGGTCGGTGGAGGCGGCCTCGAAGGCGGCACACACGCCGCGCGCCGAAGCGTGCAGGTTGGTGCTGGGCAGAACGGCGGATCTCCATCGAGGTGTGTTCACGAGTCCGACGCCCGAGATGCCGGGCGGGTTCGCATGGGCCCTCCGGTACATCTCCGCGTGCCCGTCGCCGCCGGTGGCAGCATCAGCCGCACGGGGGCCGTCGCTCCAGTAGGTGCTGGCGACGGTGTCGTGGAGATGCGGGGGAACCCCGAAGTGGAGACCCTCCGCCGCGGCGTCCGGCATCAACGCGCGAAGGAGTGCGTCGACAGTCAACCCGGTTGCGCTCCGCAGAATCTCACCCACGAGGAACCCGAAGGTGTTCACGTGGTAGCCGTGCGCGGTGCCGGGCTCCCACCAGGGCGTCTCGGAAGCGAGGATCGAACACACACGCTCCCAGTCGAAGAGAACCTCGTCGTCCAGGTCCGCCCTGATGGCGGGGAGTCCCGCACGGTGACCGAGCAGATCGGAGACGGTGAGGCTCTCCTTGCCGCCCCCGGTGAACCCGGGCCACCACGAACGCACTGCCGAGTCGTACTCGAGCGTGCCCCCGTCCACACAGAGCATGGAGAGCAGGGCCGTGACGCCCTTGCCGACGCTGAACGCGTTCACGAGCGTGGACGGCCCCCAGTCGCCGCCGTCCTCGTCCAGACGGCCGCCCCAGAGGTCGACAACCTTGCGGCCGTCTATGCGCACGCACAGGGACGCGCCGAGTTCACCGTTGTCGATGAAGTTGCGTCGGAACGCTTCCAGCACCGGCGCGAACGCCGGGTCACAGGTGCCCCCGACTGTCAGGTCCGGGTGCCCCGGGGAACCGGTCAGAGTGCCGACTTCTCCAGGATGTGCACGCCGCATGCCGAGCCGAGGCCGATGACGTGGGCGAGGCCCACCTTTGCGCCCTCGATCTGGCGGTCGCCGGCCTCACCGCGCAGGTGATGGCAGACCTCCCAGATGTTCGCGATGCCGGTGGCAGCGATGGGGTGACCCTTCGACTCGAGGCCGCCGGACACGTTGACGGGCGTCTTGCCGTCCCGCCAGGTGGCACCGGAATTGAAGAAGTCGACCGCACCGCCCTCCGGGCAGAGCATGAGGTTGTCGTAGTGCACGAGCTCGGCGGTGGCGAAGCAGTCGTGCAGCTCCACGAGATCGAGGTCCTCCGGGCTGACACCGGCCTGCTCGTAGGCCTTCTTCGCGGCGATGCGGGTGAGGGTGTTCACGTCGGGGAGAACCTGGCAGGCCTCCTGGTACGGGTCGCTGGTGAGCACGGATGCCGACACCTTCACGGCGCGGCGCTGCTGCTCCTTCGAGAGCGTGCGGAGACGCTCACCGCTGACGACCACGGCTGCTGCCGCACCGTCGCAGTTGGCCGAGCACATGGAGCGGGTGTTCGGGTAGGCGATCATCACGTCGTTCATGATCTCGTCGAGTGTCATGCGCTTGGTGTACGCCGCGAGCGGGTTCAGTGTCGAGTGGGCGTGGTTCTTCTCCGCGATCTTCGCGAAGAGCTCGAACGTTGCTCCGCCGTACTTGTGGCCGTACTCCATCCCGACCTGGGCAAAGGTGCCGGGCATGTTGTCGGTGCCGATGCGGCCGTCGGTACCGGTGACGGCGCCGTAGCGACCCGACGGCGTCCACTCCTTCGAGTTGGATGCGGGGCGGGCGCCGAGGAGACCCACTCCTGCGAGCTTCTCCACGCCGACCGCGAGACCCATGTCGGTCTCGCCGGCCTTGATCGCCATGATGGCCGTGCGCAGGGCGGTGGCACCCGTGGCACAGGCGTTGGAGACGTTGTAGGCGGGGATGCCGGTCTGGCCGACCTGCTTCTGGATCTGCTGGGCGATTCCGCCCTGGCCCATGAGACAGCCCGCTGCGAGCACGCCCATGTCGGCCATCGTCACGCCTGCGTCCTTGAGGGCGCCCATCGCGGCCTCGGAGGCGAGGTCGACCGTGTCCTTGTCCGGGTGCTTTCCGAACTTCGTCATCACGATGCCGAGGATGTAGATGTCGTCAGTTGCCATGTCGGTGTTCTCCGTGTCTTCTCTCTTGTGTTCCTGTGTTCGTTCTCTCGTGCTCAGGCAGGCTCGAAACCGAAGCCGATTGCCTCGACCCCGTTGTCATCATTGCCGAGCGAGTAGGTGGCGAGGCGCACCTTCATGCCGAGTGACACCTTCTCGGGGGTGGGGTCGACGTTGATGAGGTTGCCGCGCACGCTGGTGCCTCCGCAGTCGACGATTGCCGCCACGAACGGCACCGGCACGCCGGGGGAGGCGAAGGTGACGATGGTGAAGGACCTCACGACGCCCTCGGTCGGCACCGACACCTGGGTGAAGTCGGTCCCGAAGCAGCTCGCGCACGCATTGCGCCTGTCGAAGAACCTCGCCTTGCACTTCGTGCACTCGTTCGCACGCAGGTGCGGCTTGTCGCCGAGCACCAGATAGTTCACATGGGGGACCTGGGTCGCAGTCACTGAATCCACCTTTCGTCGCGTCCCACCCTATGCCAGCAACCACCCGGCCTCATCACCGGGGTTGGCCGAGGTCGGATGCAGGGTCGGCTGGGCAGTCGGCAGATTGGGGCAGAATGGCCCCGTGAAGTGGCGCAACTGGGCGGGGAACCAGACGGCACGCCCCGAGACCGTCCTCGACCCCCGGTCGGACGACGAGGTCGCGGACGCGGTCCGCGGCGCACATGCCGGCGGTCGTGCGGTCCGGGTCGTCGGCTCGGGTCACAGCTTCACGGCGGCGGCCGTGGCGAATGATGTCCTCATGAGGGTGGACGCCCTGTCGGGCATCCGTTCGGTGGACCGCGAGAACCTGACGGTCACGGTGGGTGCGGGGACCCCACTCCACGTGCTGAACGACCTCCTTCACACAGAGGGACTGGCGCTCGCAAACATGGGCGACATCGCCTACCAGACGGTGGCGGGGGCGATCTCCACGGGCACACACGGAACGGGGCTGGGTCTCGGTGGCATCGCGACGCAGGTGCGCGGACTCCGCCTCGTCGACGGGACCGGGCGGGAGATGGTCTGCACCGGGTCGGAGAACTCCGATGTGCTGGATGTTGCCCGGGTCTCGCTGGGTTCGCTCGGAGTGATCACCGAGGTCACGCTTTCGGTTGTGCCCGCCTTCCTGCTCGCGGCAACCGAGATGCCGATGCGTGTCGATGCGGTGCTCGACGACATCGACGGGCTCGTCCGGGGCAACGAACACTTCGAGTTCTTCTGGGTGCCCCACACCGGCTGGGCCCTCACGAAACGCAACAACCGCACCGACGGTCCCCGGGACCCGTTGCCCAGGGTGCGGGGGTGGTTCGAGACCACGTTCATGGAGAACGTCGCCTTCGGCGCGGTGTGCAGGCTCGGCCGCATGTACCCGCCGGCCATCCCGCGCCTGGCGAGGGCCCTCCCGTCGTCGGGGGAGCGGCGCTACGTCGACCACAGCCACAGGGTGTTCGCGAGCCCGCGCCTGGTGCACTTCTACGAGATGGAGCAGGCGGTGCCGATAGACGCGCTGCCGTCGGCACTTCGCGCCGTGATGGAGATGGTGCGGCGCAAGGGGTACCGGCTGAACTTCCCGGTGGAGGTGCGTTTCACGGCTGGCGACGACATCCCGTTGTCGACGGCTCATGGCCGCACCTCGGCGTACATCGCGGTCCACGTGTACCGGGGCATGGAGTTCGAGCCGTTCATGCGTGATGTCGAGGACATCATGCGCGACCACGAGGGCCGTCCCCACTGGGGCAAGCTCCACTGGCGTGACGCGGAGGAACTCTCGCGCCTCTACCCGCGTTGGGCCGACTTCACCGGCATGCGCGACAGGCTCGACCCTGACCGCACCTTCCGCAACGACCACACCACCCGGGTGTTCGGCCCCTGACACCGACGGGGTCGTCGCTGTAAGGGGTCAGGTCAGGCAGATGTCCTGTGGCCTCACCGGCACCCGGTCGATCGCACGGCCGGTGGCGGCGCGGATCGCATTTGCGATGGCAGGTGTGACCGAGATGCACGGCGGTTCCCCCACGCCCTTCGCGCCGAGCGGGGACAGTGGCTCGGGGATCTCGACGAGACGTGCATCCACCACGGGCGAGTCGAGGATCGTGGGCAGCAAGTAGTCGGTGAAACTCGGGTTGCGGACCCGGCCCTCCGTGACCACGATCTCCTCCATCACCGCCAGGCCGAGACCCTGGGCGATACCGCCCTCTATCTGTCCCACGACCGACAGGGGATTGAGGGCCCTGCCGATGTCCTGCGCCGTGGCGACCTGGACGACCTTCACGAGACCGAGGTCGACGTCGACATCGACCACGGCGCGGTGAGCCACGAACGCGAAGGCGACGTGGCAGTTGCCCTGGCCGTTCTCGTCGAGTTCCTCCGTTGCCCGGTGATGGTGCTCGTGGGTCTCGTCGAAGGACAGACCCCGCGCCGCATCCTTCACCTTCAACCGCAGCCTGCCCGACGCATCGACCACCTCGTCATCGCGGATCTCCAGGCTGGTGACCGGCACACCGTGCATCTGTGCCACCGCCGACAGCAGTGCATCCCGGACGCGTTCGCACGCGCCGAGCACGGCTCCGCCGCTCATCCATGTCTGCCGCGATGCCGACGTGGAGCCTGCCGAGCCCACTCCGGTGTCGATGGTGTCGAGGATCACCTCGTCGACCCCCAGCACCGATCTTGCGATCTGCGGTGCGAGCGTCACGAACCCCTGGCCCACCTCGCTGGTGGCGAACTTGAGGGTGACGACGCCGTCGTCCATGCGGCAACGTGCCGTGGAATAGTCATCAAAGCCCTCGGAGTACATGATGTTCTTCATGCTCACCCCCCAGCCCACGCCGCGCACGATGTGGCGTCGCTCGGTGGTGAGTCCGGAGCCCCCGGGCAGCGCGAGCTCGTGCGGTTCGTCGGCGAGCGGCGCGGGCATGGGGATGGCATCGGTGAGACGGATGCACTCCGCCACGGGTGCCACGCTGTCCATCCTCTGGCCGGTGATGAGGCTGTCACCCGTCTCCATCGCGTTCACCAGCCTGATGTCGACAGGGGACATGCCGAGCGCAACGGCGAGGCGGTCCATCTGGCTCTCGTGTGCGTAGCAGGCCTGCACCACACCGAAGCCACGCATGGCCCCGCACGGCGGGTTGTTCGTCCGCACCGCCCAACCGGTGACCGATGCGTTCGGGCACTTGTACGGGCCCTGGGCGTGCGTGATGCCGTTGATCAGTACGGCCTCCGAGGTCGAGGCGTAGGCCCCGCCGTCGAAGACGAACCGGGCCTCGATGTTCACGATCCGGCCATCACGCGTGGCGTGGTGGCGCATCCACACACGCGCGGGATGACGGTGCACGTGCCCAAAGAAGGACTCCTCGCGGCCGTACTGCATCTTCACGGGTCGACCCGTGCGCAGAGCGAGCAGTGCCGTGTGCACCTGGAGGCTGATGTCCTCCCGTGCACCGAAGGCACCACCCACGCCACCGAGAGTGAGGCGCACCTTGTCCTCCGGCAGCGCGAGGCACTTGGCCATCTGCTTGCGGTCCTCGTGCAACCACTGGGTCGCCACGTACACCTCGACCCCGCCGCCGTCATGGTCGGGTATCGCGAGGGCGGCTTCCGTGCCGAGGAACGCCTGGTCCTGCATGCCGATCTCGTACTCGGCCTCCACGGTCACTTCACCCGTGACGGTGGGGTCACCGTGGACGATCCTCTGGGTGCGGAACACGTTGCCTTTCGGGTGGATCTGCGGGCCAGTGCCCGCGACGCACGTCTCCGGGTCGTGGACCGGCTCCAGCACCTCGTAGGTCACCACGATCGCCGCGAGGGCCCTGCGGCACGTCTCGGGATGGTCCGCGGCGACGGCCGCCACCGGTTCGCCCATGTACCGCACCACGTCGCCCGCGAAGACGGGCTGGTCCTCGGAGATCAGTCCGTAGTGCATCTGGCCGGGAACATCGGCAGCGGTGACCACAGCCGACACACCCGGCACCAGCAGTGCGGGGGCGGTGTCGATTGCCACGATGCGCGCATGCGGGTGGGGGGAGCGCAGCGTGGCGCCCCAGAGCATCCCGTCATGCCACATGTCCGAGGAGAACGCGAACTCGCCTCGCACCTTCGCCGCGCCGTCGGGTCGCAACGCGGACTCCCCGAGCACGTCGCGCCGCGTGGAGACCGTCCCGCTCACGACCGCACCCCCTTGCGGACCTCGACGACCCTGTCCACCGCCGCGATGATCCGTCCGTAGCCGGTGCAGCGGCAGATGTTCCCCGAGAGAGCCTCCTTGACCTCCATCTCGCCCGGTTCGGGATTCGTGTCGAGGAGGTGATGGACCGCAACCACGAGTCCGGGTGTGCAGAAGCCGCACTGCACCGCTCCCTCGTCCACGAAGGCCTGCTGCACGTCGGTGAGCGAACCGTCGGGGTTCAGTCCCTCCACGGTGGCGATCTGTCTACCGGTGGCCGAGGCGGCAAGTACGAGACAGCTGCAGACTGCGTCGCCGTCGATGATCACGGTGCAGCTGCCGCATTCGCCCTGCTCGCATGCACCCTTGGAGCCCGGCAGGCCGAGGCGTTCGCGCAGCACGTAGAGCAAGCTCTCGCCGACCCAGGCGTCGCGCACGGGCATAGTGCGCCCGTTGACGGTGAGCTCGTAGACCTCGTTGTTCATGATGCGGTGCTCCTCTCCAGCAGGCGCGCCGCGATCACCGAGATCGCGTGACGCCGGTACGCGGCCGTCGACCGGTGGTCATCGATGGGCCGGGCCTCATCGGCCACCCTGCGGCCGAACTCGTGTGCCACTGCCGGCGTCACGGCACGCGCCGCGACGGCGTTGAGGCCTGCCAGCCACTCCTCGGCGGCGCGGGCACGGATGATGGTGGGACCCACGGAGCCGAGCGCGATGCGTGCGCGGTTGCCGTGAACCGCGAGGCACGCAGACGCGATCGAGATCACCATGGCGTTGCGCACCCCGACCTTGGCGTACCCCTGCCAGCCGTCGGTGAGGGGGACCGAGATCATCGAGACGATCTCGTCCGGGCGCCGCACGCTCTTCTTCGGACCTGTCATGAAGTCGGCGAACCCCACCGATCGGCTGCCTGCGGCAGACACCAGGTGAACCGTTGCGTCCAGAGCGGCAAGCACAGGCAGTCCGTCGCCGGCCGGCGAACACGTACCGAGGTTGCCTCCCAGCGTGCCCGCCGCCCGGATCTGGGGGGAGCCGACGGTTCTCGCTGCCTCGGCGAGCGCGGGCAGCAGGCCCGCAAGTGGCCCCGTCTCGATCTCGCGCCATGGCACGCATGCACCGATCTCCACGGTGTCGCCCGCACGCCGCCACTGACGCAGCGCCTCGATGCGCCCGAGCGAGAGGACGTTGACCGGCCTGCGGTGGTTGAAGTTGACCTCCACCATGAGATCGGTGCCGCCCGCGAGGAGGTGCCAGTCCCCGCCGTCGCGGAGCGTTTCCACCGCATCCTCGACCGTCGTGGGTGAAACAACAGGCATGGTGTCCTCCTAGAGCCTCTTGTGCAGCCGTGCAGCCGCCTCTGACGCCTTGGCCGTCAGCTCGTCCATGTCGAAGTGGACGGGCACACCGTCGCGCACCAGTTCCCTGCCGTCGACCGTGACGTTGACGGCCCGCACACCGGTGGTGAACGCGGCGTGCCACGGGCTGTCGACGTCGTCATACGACCACTCCACGGTGTCGTTGCGGACTCCCGGAACCAGGTGCTCGCCGTTTCGCAGCCACTGCCATGCGGATTCGGGGGTTGCCGTGAGGTCCCGGCTGCGGTGACAGACGTACGCGAGCCGTGCCTCCTCCAGCATGTCCGCACCGATGCCGTCGGTGCCGAGGACGGTCCTGTTCGGTCGTGAGGCCGGGTCGGCATAACCCACTGCGTTGTTCAGGTTCGACCGGGGGTTGTGGGCAATCGTTCCCGGCAGGTCGCGGTCGAGGTTCACGCAGTGCACCAGAAGCCAATCGTCCGTTGCCAGTGGCTCCAGCCGGGCGCCTGCACCGATGTCGTCGGGTCCCTCTGCCACATGGATGTGCACGCCCACACCGAGGTCGTCCGCGAGACCTGCGGCCGCCTCGAGCGTCTCGTCGGAGCAGGTGAACGACGCATGCACCCCCACCATCCCGTCCGCACCGGTGCGGAGGAAGCGTTCGTTCTCTGCGAGGCCGCGCCGGGCTCCGTCGGTCATGGCCGAGCCGGCTTCGACCCGGTCCACCATTCCCGACCCCGTCCAGCGGTCGGTGACGCCGTAGCACAGGTTGCTGCGCACGCCGACCATGTCGCACGCCGACTTGATGGCATCCAGGCTGCCCTCGATGGCGGAGGGGGACTCATGGTGGTCGACGATCGCCGTGGTGCCCGAGAGGAGGGCCTCGGCGGCCCCGAGCGCCGCGGACCAGTGGATGATGTCGAGGTCGAGCGCGCTGTCGAGGCGCCACCACACGTTGCGCAGCACCTCGATGAAGTCGGTGGGGACGGCGGGCGGGGCGGGCATGCCCCGGGCGAGCGCCGAGTACAGGTGATGATGGGCGCAGACGAGCCCGTGTGTGACGGTGCCCATGTCAGTCGAGAACGACGCCCCGCTGTGACGTGATCGGCCCGTACACCTCCGGTCGGCGGTACCGGTCGAAGTCGAACAGGGTGCCCTTGTAGCGGTTGCACCAGTCGAGGTCACAGTCCGCGACGATCAACTCGTCATCGGTCGTGAGGGTCTGTGCCACGATCTGGCCCGAGGGCGCGACGATCATCGACTGCCCGAGGCTGTCGACACCCTCCTCGACGCCTGCTTTTGCGACGCCGACCACCCATGTGCCGTTCTGGTACGCACCGGACTGCATGACGAGAGCGTTGTGGAACCCCTGGAGGATGTCCTGACTGGGGTCGGGCACGTAGTGGACCGGAGTGTTGTAGCCACAGAGGATCATCTCCACGCCGCGCAGACCCATCACCCGGTACGTCTCGGGCCAGCGCCGGTCGTTGCAGATCATCATGCCCATGCGTCCGCCGAATGCGTTCCACACCCCGAAGCCCTCGTCGGACGGCTCGAAGTAGTAGCGCTCGGCGTGCTGGAAGGGGCGGTCCGGTTCGTGGTGTTCGTGGCCGGGGATGTGCACCTTGCGGTACTTCGCAACCGTGGAGCCGTCGCGCTCCACGAGTACCTGCGTGTTGTACCGGTGGCCGTCCGCGGTGAGCTCCGCGTACCCGAGACAGAAGCCGATGCCGAGACGCTGCGCCTCATCAAAGAGCGGTGCGGTGACGGGGGAGGGCATCTCGCGCTCGTACCAGTGGTCGGCCTCTGTGATGTCGTCGACGAACCAACGCGGGAAGAAGGTGGTGAGCGCGAGCTCTGGGAACACGACCAGGCCACAGCCGCGTCCGGCCGCCTCCCTCAACAGCTCGATGAGCCGGACCACGACCGATTCGCGGTCATGGTGGCGCTGGATGGGTCCCAGCTGTGCGGCCCCCACGACGACGCTGCGGCTCATGCCGGCCCAGTCCCTTCTGATGTCCCTGAACCCGTGGTCGGTACTCCCGTGAGGCCGAGCATGACGTGAAGGAGCACGTTGCAGCCGGCCTCGATCTGGTCGGCATCTGTGTGCTCGGCGGGATTGTGGCTGATTCCCCGGTGGCTCGGCACGAACACCATCGCAGTCGGGCACACCCTCGCCATCATCTGTGCGTCGTGGCCTGCCCCGCTCGGCAGGCGCATGCACGACAGTCCGTGCGAGCGCGCCGTCTCCTCGACGAGACGCACGACGCCCTCGTCGAACACCACGGGCTCGAAGCGGGCGAGCCGGCGGGTCGTGATGGAGACTCCCTCGCTCCGTCTCAGTTCGCCGATGCGTGCGGAGATCTCGTCCTCCGCGCGCCGGAGGACGTCGCTGTCGGTGTTGCGGACGTCGAGCGTGAGGGTCGCGCGGGCGGGGACCACGTTGATCAGGTTGGGATGAAGCTCCACGCGGCCGACTGTGCACACCTGGTGGCCGCCGAAACGCCGGGCGAGGTCGCGCAGGAAGACCGCGAGATCTGCCGCGACGTACGCGGGGTCGTGACGCATGGACATGGGGGTCGTGCCGGCATGGTTCGACTGGCCCTCGACCACGACCTCCTGCCAGCTGATGCCCTGCACGCCCGTCACGGCACCGATGGTGACGCCCTCCTGCTCGAGCACGGGTCCCTGCTCGATGTGCAGTTCGACGAATGCATGAGGCGCAGCTCCCGGACACGGCACCGACCCCGAGTACCCGATGCGCGCGAGTTCCTCGCCCACCCTCGATCCGTCGATGCCGACCGTGTCGAGCACCTCCTCGACGGGGATCGCCCCCACGTACGCGAGCGAACCCATCATGTCCGGCGCGTAGCGGGCGCCCTCCTCGTTGGTGAAGAAGGCGACCGCCACGGGTCGTGGCGGCCTCAAGCCGGCTTCCTGGAGAGTCTCGATGATCTCGAGTCCGGCGAGCACTCCGAGGTTGCCGTCGTACTTGCCGCCCGTGCGCACTGTGTCGATGTGCGAGCCGGTCATCACGGCGGCTCCCGCTCCGACGTTCCAGACCCCGACCACATTGCCGACGACGTCCACGGTGACCTCGAGCCCCAGTTCGCGCATCCACGACACCACGAGGTCGCGTCCTGCGCGGTCGTCATCCGTGAGTGCGAGGCGGGCACAACCGCCCCCGTCGATGGCCCCGATGTCGGCCAGAGCCATGAGGCGTTGCATCAGCCTGTTCCCGTTCACACGGAGGTCGGTGGGCACCGCGGTGGCTGTCACAGGGGGAAGTGTACGAAAAGTAAAGACGGAACCCTTGTATGGATGGGAAACCGCCATGACTGGGTCCCGTCAACCTAGGGTTTCCCCCTGGTGGGACGAGTGATCGACAGGGGCCGTCTGGCCGACAGGCACAACGAGGAGCTTGCCCTCTTTTCCTCCCGCAACCCTCGTTCACGGGAACTTGCGGGACGGGCCATGGCCGGCCTGCTCTCCGGGGTGCCGATGCCGTGGATGACCCGGTGGCCGGGCGGGTTCCCGCTCTATTTCGATTCCGCCTCCGGGGCACGGTTCACCGATGTGGACGGTCATGAGTACGTGGACTTCTGTCTCGGTGACACGGGTGCGATGACGGGCCACGGCCTCGAGCAGGTCGCGACGGTTCTCGCCGAGCGGGCGAGGCGCGGCATCACCACCATGCTCCCGAGTGACGACTCGCTGTGGGTCGCAGAGGAGCTGGCACGGCGTTTCGGGCTGCCGAAGTGGCAGTTCGCCATGACCGCAACGGATGCGAACCGGTTCGTCCTGCGTTTTGCACGTGCGCTCACCGGCCGGCCGAAGGTGGCGGTGATCGACTGGTGCTACCACGGAACTGTGGACGAGACCCTTGTGGTGAGAGGGGCCGATGGCCGCACCGTGAGCCGCCCGGGTGCCCTGGGTCCGCCCGTCGACCCTGCTCTCACAACGAGGGTCGTGCCGTTCAATGATGTCGGAGCACTCGAGCGGGAGCTCGCCCACGGGGACGTCGCCTGTCTCCTCATGGAGCCCGCGCTGACCAACATCGGCATCGTGCTGCCGGACGACGGCTACCTCGATGAGGTGCGCGCGGTCACGCGCCGCCACGGGGTGCTGCTCGTGATCGACGAGACACACACGATCTGTGCGGGGCCGGGAGGGTGCACCAGGGCATGGGGCCTGGATCCTGATTTCTTCGTGATCGGCAAGCCCATCGCCGGTGGCATGCCGGCGGCCGTCTATGGCATGACGTCCGACGTGGCGGCACGTCTGGAGGGGCTCCTCTCCGGTGACTCCGTGGATGTCTCCGGTGTCGGGGGGACCCTCACGGGCAACGCTCTCGCGGTGGCGGCGATACGCGCGACTCTCTCGAGCACGCTCCGCGAGGACGATTTCGCCCGCATGATCCCGCTCGCCACGGAGTGGACCGAAGGAGTGAGGGAGGGCTACACGCGACACGGACTCGACTGGCACGTGCAGCAGCTCGGCGCCCGGGCCGAGTACTGGTTCTGCCCGCCGCCCCGCAACGGGGCCGAGGCGGCGGCGGCATCGGATGCCGCGCTGGATGCGTACATGCACCTGTTCGCCCTGAACCGCGGCATCCTGCTGACTCCCTTCCACAACATGGCACTCTTCTCCCCGTCGCACGCATCACAGGACGTCACGCACCACACGCAGGTGTTCGCTGACGCGGTGGAATCCCTCGTCGGCTGATGTTCACCGGGGCCGAGACGATCGGCATTCTTGCCGTGATCGGCGTTGCCGGGTTCGTGGCGAGACTGTCGGGTTTCGGTTTCGGCCTCATTGTCGTGCCCGTGATGTCACTTTTCATCGGGCCGAGGGACGCGGTGATCATCTCCACGTTCGTGGGTCTGGTGTCGTCGATGAACCAGGCCTGGCTGGAGCGCGCTCATGCCGACGTTGCAACCGTGCACCGCCTCTTCGTCGCGGCATGTGCCGGAATGCCGATCGGTCTCGCGGTGTTCGTGCTGGTGCCGGAACATGCGTTGCGGGCAGTGCTCGGCGTCACCGTGGTTGCCGCCGCCGCGGTGCTGGCGCGCGGCTTCACGCTCGGGCATGCGTCGCGACGTGCCGATCTCGGCCTCGGTTTCGTGAGCGGCATCCTGAACACCTCGGTGTCCACGAACGGCCCGCCGCTCGTGTTCCTTCTCCAGGCCCGGCAGTTCGAGCCTCCCGCCTTCCGGGGAACCATCTCCCGCGTGTTCGCCTACTCGAACATCGTCTCCGTGCTCCTCTTTGCCGCCGCCGGAAAGGTGGCGGGACGCGCGGCGGTCATGTCGCTCGTGTCGTTGCCGGTGCTGTTCGCGATGCAGTGGGTGGGAACACGGTCCGCCGGTCTCGTGCGTGGCGACCGGTTCCGGGTGCTCGTGCTCGTGCTGCTGTTCCTGTCGGGGATCAGTGCGGTTGCATCGGCTCTGCGCTGAGGGCCCTCAGCCGCCGAACATCATCAGCCACTGCTCGCGCGTGCGCGGCCGGAACACATAGTTGTTCGTCCGCACGTCGTCCATGCGGGCAGCCGGGGCCTGCGAATACTGGTGGCCGGGGAGGACCACCGTGTCGTCGGGGAGTCCGGCCAGAAGCGAGAGGCTCTCGTACATCTGTGCGGGGTCGCTGCCCGGCAGGTCGGTGCGCCCGCAACCGTCGAGAAAGAGCGTGTCACCCGAGACGAGGCAGCCCATGGTGAGGAAGCACTGGCTTCCCGGTGTGTGGCCGGGTGTGTGCACCAGGGTGACCTCCAGCCTTCCCGCCGTCACTATGTCTCCCGAGTCATGGCCGACAATCTCCGACTCGCCGAGCCCTGTGGTACGCGACACCCAGGGCACCTCGTTGCGGTTCACGTGGACGGGGACAGACGTGCGCTCGAGGAGCCGTGCGACACCCTCGATGGTGTGCCCCATCATGCTCCCGCCCACATGATCGGGGTGGTAGTGAGTCGCGAGCACCCCGGTGACCCTCATGCCGTCCTGTTCCACCGTGTCGATGATGTCGTCCACCCCGTAGGCGGGGTCGACGAGGAGGCACTCCCCGGTGGTTCGGTCGCCGATGGCGTAGGCAAAGTTGACCATCTGGTGCGCGAGGGGGTTGTCGCGGGCGAAGTCACGCCCGGACAGCAACTGGCGGAAGTAGACGGAATCGCCGGATTGCCCGGAATCGCTGGATTGGTCGCTCACAGCGAACAGAATAGGGACGATGGGCGACGACAACTTGCTCCGGGCCGGTGACAGGGTCCTCGTGGGCACAACCTTGGTGACGGTGACCGAGGAGTTCGCCGGTTCACTCCTGCCGGGCGACAAGGTGGTGGGAGTGGCAGGCACGGGCGGCCTGAAGCGGATCCCCGCCGCCGTGGATGCGCTCGTTGATGCGGCGCTCACGCGGGCGACGTCGGCGTTCTCGCAGCTCCAGTCGTGCGGTGACGGTGCGGTCCGGCGGTTCTTCGCCGCGGCATCCCGCCGGGTGAGGGACGACCCGGCATTCGCGCCGGTGCTCCGGGCCAACGCAGCAGATCTCGAGAGTGCCCGGCGCCGTGGACGGAGCACGACGCGGCTGGAGCTCGGGGACTCGATGCGTGCGGGCATGGCCGAGGCTCTCGACATGTGGGGGGACATGCCGGTCGGGTCGGGACCTGATGCGGTGGTGGAACACGAGGGATGGCGCGTCGAGGAGCACCGCGCGCCGTTGGGTGTCATCGGGTTCGTGTTCGAGGGGCGGCCCAATGTGTTCGCCGACGCGACCGGTGTCCTCTGCGGCGGCAACACGGTGGTGTTCCGCATCGGCAGTGACGCCCTCGGTACCGCGCGCGCCCTCATGCAGCACGTGGTGGCACCGTCGCTCGAGGAGGCCGGCCTGCCTGCGGGAGCGGTGCAGCTGCTGGACTCCGTCGAGCACTCGGCAGGCTGGGCGCTGTTCGCCGACGGCCGGCTCGCGCTGGCCGTTGCCCGGGGGTCGGGGGAGGCCGTTGCCGAACTCGGGGCCATCGCGCGGCAGGCCGGCACCCCGGTGAGCCTGCACGGCACCGGTGGGGCGTGGATGATCGTGGGGGAGAGGCACGACGAGAGCCGTCTGTCGGCTGTGGTCGAGCACTCACTCGACCGCAAGGTGTGCAACACGCTGAACACCCTGTGCGTCACCGCCGCGGCAGCGCCGCGAGCGGTTCCGGTTGTGCTCGCAGCCGCCGACAGGGCGGCCTCCCGTCGTGGACGGCGTGCGCGGATACATGTCACCGGTGCGGCCCTCCCGTTCGTGGGGGCCGCGGAGTTAGTGATGGTGATGAGGCCCGGCGGCGAGGCGGAGGAACCCAACGTCTCCGTGTGCGACGAACACGTGCTGGGTCATGAGTTCGAGTGGGAGGAGAACCCCGAGTTCCATCTCCATGTCGTTCCCGGCGTGTCCGACGCAGTGGCCCTGTTCAACCGTCTGGCCCCGCGTTTCATCGTGTCGTGCGTGTCGTCTGACCCGCTCGACCACAGGACGGTGTGGGAGGGCTGCGACGCGCCGTTCGTCGGTGACGGCTTCACCCGCTGGGTGGACGGACAGTTCGCCCTGCTGCGTCCGGAGCTGGGTCTGTCCAACTGGCAGTCCGGCCGGCTCTTCGCACGCTCGGCGATTCTCTCGGGTGACTCCGCGTACACGGTGCGCCTGCGGGTGACCCAGGACGACGCGGCGATCCACCGCTGAGGCCCGTGCCCCGGCGGAAGCGATCAGAAGAGACGCATCAGCGCCCTGAGCGCCCGAGACTCCCGGCCTGTGCGCCGTTCCGTGGCATCAGCCAGGGCGGTGGTGACGAGACCTGCATTGATTCCCGTCCATCGCAACGGCTCGGGCTCCCAGCGCCGCGGGACGTGTCCGTCCAACGGCAGTCCGAGAAGATCATGGTCTGCACCGACGACGCGGTGTGCGGCGATCAGACCGGCCAGCCACGAGAGCGCCACTCCGTCACCCACGTACCCCCCGACAACCATGGCCCCCGTGCGGGGATCCTGGTGCACGGAGGGGTGCCAGTCCCTCGGCACACCGAGCGGGCCGCCCCATCGGTGCGTGATGCGCACCCCGGTGAGTGCAGGGAACAACTCGTGCATCGTGCCGATGACCGCCCTGTGGACCCTCTCGTTCACGTCGCGCGAGCCATGGATGTCACTCCCGAACGCATACGGTGCGCCCCGACCACCGAACACCACGCGATTGTCCGCGGTGACCTGTGCATACGTCACCATGTTGCGGCCCTCCGACAGGGTCTCGCGCCCCGACCAGCCGATCGTCCCGAGCATGTCCGCATCAAGCGGCTCGGTCGCGACAACGTAGGAGTACAGCGGCACGACCGTGCGTCGCCTGCGCGGGAACGCGGAGTTCCACGCCTCTGCTGCGAGAACCACCTTCCGGGCGGTGACGAAACAGTGTCCGCCCACGCCTTCGGTCTCCACGTACCCGTTGCCGACCCTCGCGACCCTGGTCTCACCGTGGACCCGCACTCCCTGCCGGGTCACCTCGTCCACGAGACCGTCCACCAGCGCCTGCGGGTTGAGTGCCGCACAGTCCGGGTCGAACACGGCACCCAGGGCGCCGTGCACGGACACCCGTGAGCCGAGTTCGTCGGCGTCGAGCCAGCGGTGGTCGCCGAGGCCCAGTTTCCGCCGGCTCTCGAGGCCCGCGCGAAGGCGCGACTGCTGCGCCGTGTTCGTGGCGACCGTGAGCGTCCCGCCGCGCACCCAACCGGCATCGATGTGGTGTGACTGCACGAACTCCCCGACGGAGTCCACGGCCGTCACCATGGCCTGCTGCAGCCGCAGCGCCGAAGCGGTGCCGTGCCGTGCGGCGACATCCCCGAGTGGCACCGGGAAGAGCGCGCTGCACCAGCCCCCGTTGCGTCCGCTCGCCCCGAAACCCGGCTGTCGTGCGTCGATGACCATCACGTCGAGGCCGGGGTCGACCAGCTTCAGATGATGCGCAGTCCAGAGTCCGGAGAAACCCGCACCCACCACCACCACGTCGGCGTCGCTGTCGCGCATGAGGGGGGCGAACTGCCATCTCCGCGAGCCCTCGCGCCAGAGCGGCGATGCCCAGTCGAACCGGGTTGCATCACGACGTTCGCGACGGCCCGCGCGCTTCTCGGGCCTCGAACGCTCGATCAGCTCCCTCACGGCTCGAGATCCATGTTGTCGATGAGACGGACACCGCCGACGGACACCGCGCACGAGAGAACCGCGGGGCCTGACACGGTGGCGACATCGGAGAGGTCCGAGGCGTCGGACAACGCCGCGTACTCGAGCCGGGCGTCGGGCTCGCCCGCGATCACATCACTGAACTGCGCCAGCAGTCGCACGGAGTCCCGTTCGCCGCGACCGAAGGAAGCGCGCACAGCCTCGAGGGCACGGGGTATGACTGACGCGACCGTGCGGGAGGCGGGGTCGAGCCGGGCGTTCCTGCTCGACATCGCGAGCCCGTCGGGTTCTCTCACGGTGTCGTGGCCGACGATGCGCACCGGGATGTCGAGGTCGGTCACCATCCGCGCGACCACTGCCAGCTGCTGCCGGTCCTTCCTGCCGAACACGGCAACGTCGGGGGACACAGTGTTGAGAAGTTTGCACACGACGGTGGCGACCCCCCTGAAGTGGCCGGGGCGGGCCGCGCCCTCGAGCCCCGCTGACGTCCGGTCGACGAGCACCGTGGTGTCGAACCCGTCGGGATACATCACCTCGACCGATGGCGCATAGACAGCAGCCGCGCCTGCGGCCTCGGCGGCATCGGTGTCCCGCCGGAGGTCGCGCGGGTAACGCACCAGGTCGCCGGGGTCGTCGAACTGGAGCGGGTTCACGAAGACAGACACGATGACATCGTCTGTCAGCTCTGCCGCACGCCCGATCAGGGCTGCATGCCCGGCGTGGAGCGCGCCCATCGTGGGGACGAGGCCCACTGTGCGGCCGGATGCACGCGACATCGCGACGCGCTCTCTCACCTCCGAAGGCGCACGGAGGACCGGGATCATGCGGTGACGTGGTCGGGGTCGGGCCAACGTCGTTCGCGGACGCCTGCGGCGTAACCGCCGACAGCGTCGGCCACGAGACGTCGGCCATCCGTCCACGACCGGGCGAACGAAGGCTGGCGCTTGGTGAGCCCCAGGATGTCGTGGAGCACGAGCACCTGACCGTCGCAGCCCGGCCCCGCTCCGATGCCGATCGTCGGCACCGACACCTTCTCGGTGATGTCGCGGCCGAGAACTGCCGGGACTCCCTCGATCACGAGTGCGAACGCGCCGCTCTGGTCGACGCAGTGCGCATCCTCGATCACGCTCCCCGCGGCCGACGCATCCTCGCCATGCGTGCGGCCCTGGATGCGGTGGCCACCCATGCGGTGGAAGCTCTGCGGTGTCAGGCCGACATGCCCCATGACGGGGATGTCGGCGCGGACGATGGCTGCGATACGGTCCGCGACACGGGACCCGCCCTCGAGCTTCACGCACTCTGCACCGGCCTGCACGAGGCGGACAGCACTGCGGACCGCCTGTTCGTTGCTCTCATGGTAGGAACCGAACGGCATGTCCCCGACGACGAGGGCCCTGGGCCGGACGGACGCGACCATGCCCACGTGGTATTCCATCTGCTCCATCGTGACCGCAAGCGTGTTTCTGCGGCCCTGGATGACCGTTCCCACTGAATCCCCGACGAGGATGAGGTCCACCCCTGCTTCGTCGACAAGTTCTGCAAAGAGTGAGTCGTAGACGGTCACCATGACGAGCGGCTGTCCGTCGCCCTTCCGCGCGGCAACCGCAGGGACCGTCACCTTCCGGCGCTCGCTCATGGCCATCGAGGCTACAAGCGGGCCGACAGTTACTGACCGGTACCGGGTGTCAGTCGGGGCGGTCCGCGTGCAGCGCGACGATCTCGTGCTCCGGGTCGTGGAGGAGTTCGCGGACCGTGTCCAGTCTCATGGTGGGTCGTGACACGTGCGAGTACTGCGTCCACACTGTGTGTCCATGCTCCGCAAAGCGCACGACCTCATCGGCGAACCACGTGTGCAGGCCACCGGGATCGGCGGCGCGGCCCATCAGACCCCTGGCGCCGGGTGCATCGATGTTGTCGAATGCGAACGGGATGTCGAGGGCGTGGCAAGAGCCGAGTGCACCGTCCATCGCAGTGGAGGCCCACGTGAACCAATACGCCCAGGTGGGAACGCCGACAGCGGAGCGCGCATCACTGAGCCGGACCGCATGTGACCGGAACGAGAGGTCAGACTGGACTGCCGACATCAACTGACCCGGCGTGCAGCCGGGACGGGCGGCTTCATAATGCAGCCTGGCCCTGTTCGCGGCGTCACCGAATGTTCTCTCCAGATAACCGACCCAGTCGTCGGTGGTGCGCCCGGCAGAGGCGGGGTCGAACGCAGACCACAGCCTGCTCTCGTCGCGGTTCGTGCCGATGCAGAGCGGGACAGGGCAGTTCGCCGCGGCTGCGAGGATGTCGTCGGGCAGGCCGTCCCCGCCGTGGGTGGGTGCGAAATGATCGGGGGCCCCGGCGTTCGCGGCCACGAACTGCTGCTGTGCCTCGAGCAGACGGGAGGCGGGGAGATGCAAGGTGTCCCCGGCGCTGTCCACCCCGAGCACATCGAGATAGGAGCGTTCCAGTTCGAGTGCCCGGTCGCGTGTGCGGTACTGACCGATGCTCGGGCTCATCGCCCACGCACGGTGGAAGAGCCCGGTGGCCGCAGGGCTCGCCATGATGCTGACGGTTGCGGAGCCGCCGGCCGACTCGCCGAACACGGTGACCCTGGACGGATCGCCGCCGAAGGCACCGATGTTCTCTGCCGTCCACCGGAGTGCCGCGATCTGGTCGAGCAACCCGAGATTGCGGGTGCCCAGGTACCCGAACACCCCGAGCCGGTAGTTCACGGTGACCACCACTGTCCCCCGTGCGGCAAGGTTCGCTCCGTCGTACCAGGATGCCGAACCCGACCCGGTGAGGAAGCCTCCGCCGTGAACCCAGAACAGGACCGGAAGGCGGGACTCGGCGGTGGATCCCGCGGGTGCCCAGATGTTGAGGTGGAGACAGTCCTCCGACATGTTCTCGGGACCGAAACCGTCGTTGGCCTCGAGGAACCCGGGGATCTGGTGGGCAATCGCCCCCCACCCAGTGGCATCGACGGTCCCGGCGTGCGCGGTGACGACCTGCGGTGGCGCGAACCTGCCGGCCTCCGCGTACCGGATGCCGCGCCAGTTGAGACATCCGTTCGCAGTGGTCGAACCGATGTACGTGCCCGTGGTGGTCTCCGCCGCAGTCGTCATTTCCACACCGTACCCCCGGTCGCGGTTAGGTTCATGCGGTGCTTCGTCGTCGTCTGGGGCTCGCGTGGGCCGGTGCCACCGACGCACTGAACCGGTGGGCCGCAATCGGGCCAGATGACCCGCGCGGCGCGAGGTTCGGCTCCTTCGGTCCGGGCAGCATCATCATGTGGCCGCCGACAACGATCTTCAACGAGAGGTACATCCACATCGGGGAGGGGACGATGATCGGCCCGGGCGTGGCCCTGTCGGCCGGGATGGTCCCGGGCCAGGAGTGCCTGGGTGACCGGGTGGTTGTCATCGGGGACAGGGTCCTCGTGGGCAGGGGGAGCGGCATAGTCGGTCATTTCTCTGTCGAGATCGGCAACGACGTGTGGACGGGTCATCACGTCTACATCACAGACCAGAACCACGGGTACGAGGATGTCTCCCGGCCGATCTCCGCCCAGACCCAGCCCGAGCGGGCGGTGCAAATCGGTGACGGTTCGTGGATCGGTCACGGTTCCGTCGTGCTGCCCGGCTCGCGCATCGGCAGGCACGTGGTGGTGGGCGCCAACTCGGTGGTCACGGGAGAGCTTCCCGACTACTGCGTTGCTGTCGGCGCACCAGCGCGTGTGATCCGGCGCTGGGACGGGACGACGTGGAGTGCGGCGGGTCAGGCCTGAAGGTCGCGGGGCGGCTGGCAGGACTTCATGCGGTTCTCGCGCGCGAACTTTGCGAGACGCTCGCTGATCGGGACGCCCTCCACCTGTGTCTCCGCGAACTCCACGAGCCGTCCGGACCTCACGGTTGCTGCGTACTCGCGTCGGTCCTGGATGTAGCGACGCCAGTCCGCGATCCACATCGGTGCCAGGGCGCGTCCCTTCTCCGTGGAGGGTGCATCTGCAGCCACCGAGTTGATGGCCCTCTCCAGTGCGTCAGTTGCGCGGTCGATGATGTCGGCCTTGGTGCGCAGCACCGCCGGGTCACCCGGGTCGATGCGCTGCATGTCCGCCAGTTCGCTGATGGCATCGCGCGCGGCACGGCAGGTCACCTCGGAACGTGCCGACCAAGCAGGGTCCGCCACGTTGTTGAAACTCTCGCGCGGTGCGAGCACGAACGCGTAGAACCACATTGCCGCGATCAGCAGCGAGACACCCAGCTTCACCGCGCGTGCAGGCCCGATCCTCACTGTGGGGGCCCTTTGGGGCGCCAGGACACCGCCAGGTGACCCGCAGCCGCGACGACGCCGAGTCCGCAACCGAGTGCGCCACCCCACCAGCCCGTGGCGAGCCCGAGCAGATGGTCGACGGAGGCAATACCCGGTCCGCCGAACGCAACGGCTGCTGCGACCGCCGCAATCGACGCGCAGTACTCCCACCCCCCGTCCGGCAGGAAGATGAAGAACCCGACCCTCCAGTGGACGGTGACGATTGCGACGAGCATCGTGGCGATCACGGCGGCCGACGCCAACGGCACGAGGAGCCCGACGGCCAGAAGCGCACCGGCGCAGATCTCCGTCAGCGCGGCCGTCCGGGCCTGGAGCACGGGGGCGCGCATCCCGATGGAGGCGAACCATCGCGCCGCGCCGTCGATGCCCCCGCGGAACTTGTTGACGCCGTGCGCCGCGAGGAAGACACCGAAGACGAGCCGGAGAACGAGAAGCGCGAGGTCGACGGGTTGCATGGTGTCCTGTGTCCCGGGGAGGGTCCCTGTCACAATAGACGGGTGAGTGGAGCTGACGCGCGTGTGACCGTCCGCACACGGCGTGGTGCGCGCCTCATCGTGGAACTCGTGCGTCACCAGCCGGGTCCGTTCGCTGTTGCCGTGACGGGCGCCGCCGTGTTCGCGGTGTGTACCGCCGGGTCGTCGCTCGGGGTGCGTTGGCTCATCGACCGTGTGATCGTCCCCCGGTTCGACGAGGGTGACGTCGGTTGGTCCACGGTGCTGACGGGGTGCCTGCTGCTCGTCGCGATCAGCGTCGTGCGTGCCGGCGGCGTGGTGGTGCGGCGCACCTTCGCAGGGAAGGCCGAGTGGGGGGTTGCCGAGAAGCTGGGCATGAAGGTGGTGGGTCGCTTTGTCGACCAGCCCGTGCGGTGGCACAGGCTGAGACCGGACGGCGACCTCGTCGCGCGTGCCGGGGTCGACGTGGAGGCCGCGGTGGCGGTTCTCGCACCGCTGCCCTACGGGAGTTCCGTCGTGCTGCTCCTCGTCGTGAGCGCAATCGGCATGTTCGTTCTCGACCCTGCGATGGGCGCCGTGGCGTGCGTGGCGCTCCCCGCGCTGGTCGGCATGAACATCGGCTACCAGCGGCTGGTGGACACCTACTTCAACGAGGCGCAGTCCCACATGGGAAGGCTCAGCGAGGCGGCGCTCGAGAGTTTCGAGGGCGTCACCGTCGTGAAGGCATTCGGGGCGGAGGAGCGCGAGACCGAACGGCTGTCGGCCATCACCGGCGCACTGCGCGACGCGCGTGTCAAGGCCATGCGCGTGCGCGCCACGTTCGAGATGCTCCTCGACACCTTCCCCTCCCTGGCGAACCTCGCGGTCCTCTGCCTCGGTGCGGTGAGGGTGCGCGACGGGCACATGACGGTGGGGGACCTCGCCGCGTGCATGTACCTGTTCACCCTTCTGGTCATTCCTCTGCGCCTGATCGGCTACGTGTTCTCGGAGCTGCCGCACTCCGCCGCCGGAATGGACCGTGTGCGTGAGATCGTGGAGGAACCGCTGCTCGACGACCCGGCTGCTGCCGTGCGCGTGTGCGGCGGCAGCGTGGCCCTGGAGATGCGGGGTGTGAGTGCGCACCACATCGCCGAGGTCGGCGTCCTCAGGGATGTCGACCTCTCGGTTCCGGCAGGGACGGTGGTGGCACTCGTCGGGCCGACGGGCTGCGGCAAGACCACACTTCTCGAGACAGTGGCGGGGCTCATCGCCGTGTCGTCGGGCTCCGTCGCCGTCCATCCCGCGGGTGTGTCGATCGTCTTCCAGGAGGCGTTCGTGTTCTCGGAATCCGTCAGGTTCAACCTGTGTCTCGGACGCGAGGTGGACGAGCGGACGCTCCGGGAGTCGCTCGCCGTGGCGGACGCCGGTTTTCTCGAGGACCTCGAGAACGGACTCGACACCTCACTGGGTGAGAGGGGCGTGAGCCTGAGCGGGGGTCAACGCCAGAGGCTCGCGCTGGCACGCGCACTTGTCCGCCGACCGGGACTGCTCCTGCTGGACGACACGACGTCCGCGCTGGACCCGCCGACGGAGCTGAAGGTGCTCTCCGCCATCAGGGCAAGCGGGCTCGCACCGAGCGTGTTGATGGTCGCGTCCCGGCCGTCGGCCATTGCGACTGCGGATTCCGTGGCGTTCATGTCATCGTCCGGCCGGGTCGTGCAGGGCACCCATGCAGACCTCGTCCGGGCCGTCCCGGAGTACCGGGAGCTGATCGAGGCCTTCGAGAACGACCGCACCGGGGGTGAGGGGTCATGACCGAACAGGAACAGCACCGGGGTGCCATCGGCGTCATCGGCCGCAGCGTGGAGATCGCACCGGCACTCCGGCAGGGCTTCTTCGCGACGTTCGGCCTCGCCGCGGTCGGCGCCGGTGCACGGGTGGCGATTCCGGTTCTTCTCCAGCTCGCGGTGGACAACGGTGTGTCCGGTGACGAGGTACGGGTGGGATATGTGGTGCGTCTCGCCATGGTGGGCGCCGTGCTCGTCGCCATCACGAGCACGTGCCAGCGGGCCGCCGTCGTGCGCCTGGGTCTGCGGTCGGAGGCCGCGTTGTATGCGCTGAGGGTCACGCTGTTCTCGCACATCCACCGGCTGAGCCTCGCTGACCACAACGAGGAGAAGCGGGGGGCACTCGTCACGCGAGTCACCAGCGACATCGAGACCCTGCAGCAGTTCTTCAGCTGGGGGGCCCTCGCTTTCCTTCTCGACGGGACCCTGATGGTCGTGGTAGCTGCCGTCATGATCGCATACGACTGGGTGCTGAGTGCGGTCGCGCTCCTCATCGCGATGCCACTTGCACTGGTGCTGCGGACGGTGCAGAAGCGGCTCGTCTCGGCCTGGGCAGAGACCCGCGAGGTGACTGCGGAGGTGAACGGTGCTGTCGGCGAGATGGTCAACGGCTCGGGAACGCTCCGCGCCTACGGTGCGGCGTCGATCCCCGCGGGTCGCATCCGTTCGTTGATGAGGCGCCGTACCCGGTCGTACGTGCGGGCGTCGTTGCTCGGGGCCTTCCTCTTCCCGTCGGGGGAGGTGTTCTCGGTGCTGTGCATCTGTGGTGTCGTGTCGGTGGGTGTGGCACGCGGGCCCGGTTCGGGCCTCACATCCGGTGCGATGATCGGCTTCGTGTTCCTGACGTACAGGTTCCTCGAGCCGGTCGGCGAGTTCACCGAGGTGTTCGACCAGACCCAGAGCGCAGTCGCGAGCCTGCGGCGGGTGATGGCGGTGCTCGACACTCCCGTCGGCCCGCCGGAGAACCCCGTCCCCGTGCCGTTGCCGACCGGTCCCCTCGATCTCGATGTGCGGCACGTGTCCTTCGCCTACCGGTCGAGGGTGACGGGATCCGACGAGGAGACCGTCCTGCACGACGTGAGCCTCCACATCCCCGCGGGCCAGGTGGTTGCGTTGGTCGGACGCACCGGTTCGGGGAAGACGACGCTCGGCCGGGTGCTGGCGCGTTTTGCTGACCCTGTGAAGGGATCGGTGAGCATCGGCGGGGTGGACATGCGGGACGTGTCGAACGACGAGCTGCGGCAACGGCTCGTGGTGGTGCCGCAGGAGCCGTTCCTCTTCGACGAGACAGTTCTGTACAACCTGCGTTTCGCGACGGCGGGGGTCACCGATGCGCAGTGTCTGGCCGCCCTCGAGGCGCTCGGGCTCGCGGACTGGGTGGAGACGCTCCCCGAGGGACTGGGCACGAGAGTGGGGCAGAGGGGCTCGGCTCTCTCGGCGGGGGAGCGTCAGCTCGTTGCGCTCGTGCGTGCGGCACTTGCCGACCCCGATGTGCTGATTCTCGACGAGGCGACGTCGTCAGTCGATGCACTCACTGAGGTGCGACTGGCTAGGGCCCTCGAACGCCTCTCGCAGGGAAGGACAACCGTGGCCATCGCCCACAGGCTCTCGACTGCGGCGCGGGCAGACCGTGTGGTGGTCCTCGACTCCGGTCATGTCGTGGAGGACGGCAGTCACGGGGATCTCGTGGCACGGGGCGGTCTCTACAGGTCGATGTATGACGCGTGGGTGACCGCCACGACAATGGAGGGCTCATGACACGCCCGCGCCGCCGGATTGCCGTCGTTCTCTCGCTGCTGGTGCTCGGTCCGCTCGTTGCGGGATGCGAAGCGGGTGAGTCGAGAGAGCTGTGCCGCGGACGTGTGTCGGTGGGGGACTGGGTCCTGCAGTTCGGGCAGGGTCTCGCCAACTTCGACGACTCGTCGGCGACAGAGCTGGAGGCGGACAGTCTCTCGGTGCTCGATGTGGTCCTCGCCGCCCGGCCTGAGGGTCTCGGCGGTGACGATGCGGTGGAACTCTCCGGGCAGGTCGCAACCTTTGTTGCCGCGATGAACACCCACGACTGGTCGGTGTCCGCCGCGCTGGGTGATGACAGGGCACTCGAGGCGGCCGATGCGCTCGGCACCGAGGATGCCCTGCGGAGGGCGAACGTGGTGGAGGCAGCGGTCCTCACCGAGTGCGGCACCGTGCCGACGCTCGTGCAGCCGGTCGACACGGCGGAGACCCTGCCGTTCCCGTCGGTCCCGGCGCCGACCGACACCGAGCCGGAATCGACACCCCCCGACGACGAGAGCGAGGCGCGCGCGCTCGGCACCGAGGTGGGCACTGCGTTCGGACTGACGCTCACGGACGGGCAGGTGGTGTGTCTCGGACGCGAACTGAACGGCGTCACCGACGCAACCGGCGCACTCGCGGGCCCCGGTCAGTACCAGGCACAGTTCCAGGCCGCCTTTGACGCCTGTTCGATTCCCTTCGAGGTGCCCGGATGAGCGTGGATGCACCGCTGTGGGAGATCGTGCTCGTGCGCCACGCCGAACCCGAGTGGGTGAGGGACGGCCTCAACGTGGACAACCCACCGCTCACCGGTCGTGGCCACGATCAGGCGGCCCTTCTCGCAGGAAGGCTGGCCGCCGAGCGTTTCGACGAGGTGCTCGTGTCGCCGCTCGTGAGGACGATGCAGACGGCACGCCCCTTTCTCGACAGGTCGGGCCGGGAACTCGTGGTCGAGCCGTGGCTCGAGGAGATCAGGAACCCTGTGTGGCACGGAACCCCCGAGGAGAGAGCAGCCGAGGCATGGAGAGCCGAGAAGCAGAAGACATCGTTCGACCGTTGGTCGGGCCTCGAGGGCGGCGAGCCGGTGACGGACTTCGTCGCGCGCATCAACGTGGGCTGTTCGCTGTTCCTCGAGGAGAGGGGGGTCTCCAGGCTCGACACGGAACTGCCGGTGTGGTCAACCGAGCAGCATTTCGTGCCCGGACGACGCTCACTCCTGGTCGCACATGCCGGCACGAACAGCGTCTCGATCTGTCACCTCCTCGGGCTCCAGCCGACACCCTGGGAGTGGGAGCGTTTCGTCATCGGCCACGCGAGCATCAGCGTGGTCCGGTTGCTCGGGCTCGGGGACGGGGTGACATTCTCGGTCTCGAGACTCTCCGACAACGAGCATCTCCCCGAGGGCATGAGGACGTACTGATCACCGTCGGGGCCTAGTGTTCGGGCATGAGCGAACACCAACTCGATCCCGATGCCCTGAAGATGATGTCCTTCACGGTCTTCAGCAAGCTGGAGGGTGCCGTCACCGCCGGGATGATCCACCTCGGGGATGCGCTCGGCCTGTATGCCGAGCTTGCCCGGCGGGAGGCACCGGTCCCGGTCGCCGGTCTGGCCGCGTCGCTCGGTCTGCACGAGCGCTGGGTGAGGGAATGGGCGAGCAACCAGGTGGCCGCACGCATCGTGTCGTGCGACGACATGTCGGATCCTGCACTTCCCGTCTACCTCTCGCCCGAGGCGAAGTGCGTGCTCGCCTCGCCCCGCCACCCGGCCTTCGGCATGGGGATGTTCCACCGTCTTCCGCAGACGATGGACTCGCTCCGGCGCATGCCGGAGAGTTTCCGCACCGGCATCGGCCATGACTACGACTCCCACGGCCCCGAGGGTGCGGTGGGCATCGAGCGCAGCTTCGAGCCATGGAACCAGAGCAACCTCGTGCCGAACGTGCTCCCTGCACTCGAGGGAGTGGTGGACAAACTTCGCGCGGGTGCACGTGTGGTCGACATCGGTTGCGGTGCGGGCGGTCTGGCGATGCTGATCGCCTCCACGTTCCCGGCGTCCGAGGTCGTCGGCTACGACATCTCGAGGCACGCACTGGAGAGGGCGAGATCCCGGCAGGCCGAGGCATCCCTCGGCAACGTGCGGTTCGTGGATCCCCGCGACGAGCCGCTTCCGTCCGACGGGAGCCTCGATCTCGTGTGCACGTTCGACTGCATCCACGACATGACCCGTCCGACGGAGATGATGCGGACCATCAGGTCCTCCATGAAGAACGACGGGACATGGCTTCTCGTCGACATCAAGGCACTCGACACGCTCGAGATGAACGTGTCGCGCAACCCCATGGCCTCCCTTCTCTACGGGATCTCGGTGCTCAGTTGCATGTCATCGGCGATGTCGGAGCCCGAGGGAGAGGGTCTCGGCACGCTGGGGCTGCCCGAGAGCAGGGCGAGGGACATGGCTGCGGAGGCCGGATTCACTCGGTTCCGGAGGCTCGATGTCGAGCACAGTGTGAACGCGTTCTACGAGATCAGGCCCTGACGTTCGGCCCTGCCGGGTCGCTCACGGCGCGGGGCGCGGCGCGGTCACGTGGCAGGCGTCCATGGCCTTCACGACAGCGAACGGGTTCACCGCCTCACCGCCGCGCGGGTGCACCTCGAAGTGCAGGTGCGGGGTGTTCGTGGCGCCGGTCTTCCCGTTGGTGCCGAGCACCTGCCCGGCCTTCACTGCGCTGCCGACGCCGATGCCGTCGGCGAGACGCTGCAGGTGTCCGTAGAAGAAGTACGTGCCGTCTGCCATCGCGAGACGCACGCCGTTGCCGGCCTTCTTGTCGTTCGTCTCGTTGTACACCTTGGTGATGGTGCCGTCGACGGCCGCATAGATGAGGTTGCCCTCGGCGGCAATGATGTCAACGCCCAGGTGCAGGCGACCGCCGCCACGGGGGGCGTGCCATGTGTCGG